>CANGTN010000001.1 GCA_947456805.1 Chitinophagaceae bacterium
GCTAAAAAATTTGCTCAATACTTATTGCGAAATGATACTGCTACTATCTGGAAATCAGAAGTAATTGATAGCTGCATGCAATTAGCCAAAGAGAAATGGGTACCTCTAAAAAAACCAATCCCTGTTGCAATTGTTTATTTTACTGCTTGGGTAAATCAGGCAGGGCAATTGAATTTCAGAAAAGATATTTATAAACATGATGAAAAGCTAGCCGCTAAATTGTTTGTTCAATAATCTTTCCGAATGTTTATTTTCGTGATAACATAGAAATTTTGTTTATGCAGATAATTGAGGTTAACAACAAAACTACTACCAACGATTTTTTAAAAGTGAATGTACTACTTAATAAGAGTAATCCATTTTATATACAGCCATTAGACAAAGACATTAATGAAGTTTTTGATTCATCTAAAAATAAAAATCACAAATATGGCGAAACCAAAAGATGGATTTTAAAAGATGAAAATGGATATTTAATTGGCAGAATTGCGGCATTTATCAATAAAAAATATGTCAACAAAGGCACCCAATATGCTACAGGTGGATGTGGTTTTTTTGAATGTATCAACAACCAGGATGCTGCAAATATTTTATTTGATGCCGCAAAAAATTGGTTACAAAGCAATGGAATGCAAGCAATGGACGGACCCATTAATTTTGGCGACAGAGACAAATGGTGGGGATTGTTGGTGGAAGGTTTTGAAGATGAGCCCGTTTATGGAATGCCGTTTAATCCCTCTTATTACGAGGTTTTATTTGAGAATTATGGCTTTAAAAACTACTATAATCAATATTGGTATAAAATGATAGTAGATGAACCTTTGCCACCAAGGTTTCAAGAAAGATTCGCAAAATTTTCTGCAAAGCCCGGCTACGAAGCAAGGCATTTGAAATTGAATGAACTTGAAAAATATGCACAAGACTTTGCCACTGTTTACAATGCAGCTTGGGCACAACATGGCGAAGCAAAAGAAATAACACAGGAACAAGTTTTGAAATTATTTAAAACCATGAAACCAATCATGGATGAACGTGTAGTATGGTTTGCTTATTATAAAGATGAACCAATTGCAATGTTTATTAATATTCCAGATATAAACCAGTATTTTAAACACTTCAATGGCAAGTTGAATGTATTTAATAAACTCAGATTACTTTGGATGAAAAAAACTGGTCAATGTAAAAAATTAACAGGATTGGCTTTTGGCGTAGTTCCTAAATTCCAGGCATTAGGCATTGATAGTTTTTTAATTCAAGCATGCGGTAATCTTATGCAGTTTAAAGGATGGTATCACAATTATGAAATGGGGTGGGCTGGAGACTGGAATCCCCGTATGATTAATATTTACAAAAGTTTAGGCGGTGTTCAAAACAGGCGAATGGTAACTTATCGATATATTTTTGATGCTGAAATTGAATTTGAAAGACATCCTGTAATGGAATACAACTAAACTGGCACGATTTTATTTACTAACAACTAAAATTTTATCTGCCGGAATTCGGTTCAAATATCTTCTATCTTCCTAAATTGCCGTCGTATGGACAAATTCGTTGTTTCAGCCCGAAAATATCGCCCACAAACTTTCAATACTGTTGTGGGGCAGGCTCATATTAGTACTACTTTAAAAAATGCAATTAAGAATAATCAACTGGCACATGCATTTTTATTTTGCGGTCCTCGTGGCGTTGGAAAAACAACCTGTGCAAGGATTTTAGCCAAAACAATCAACTGCGAAAATCTACAACCCGATGGTGAAGCTTGTAACACTTGTCCGAGTTGTAAAAGTTTTAATGATGGCGGCTCACTGAATATTTTTGAATTAGATGGCGCAAGTAACAACAAGGTAGAAGACATGCATGAGGTGATTAACTCTGTAAGGGTTCAGCCATCTAGCGGTAGATATAAAATTTATATTATTGATGAGGTTCATATGCTTACCGCAAGTGCATTTAATGCATTTCTAAAAACATTGGAAGAACCACCGCCTTATGCCATTTTCATACTTGCAACAACAGAAAAACACAAGATTTTACCAACCATATTAAGCCGTTGTCAAATTTTTGATTTCAAAAGAATTACCACCAACGACACGGTAGAGCATTTACAGGAAATTGTAGACAAAGAAGCAATCAAAGCCGATAAGGCATCGCTGCAAATCATTGCACAAAAAAGTGAAGGTTGCATGAGAGATGCATTGAGCATTTTGGATAAAATTGTAAGCTTTACCAATGGTGAAGTGAATTATACCAACACTTTAGAGCACCTCAATATTCTCGATCACGATTATTATTTTAAAATGCTGGAATCCTTGCAACAGCAAGATATGGCAGGTGCTATGTTGTTGTACGATGAAATCAACAGAAAAGGTTTTGAAGGAGATTTGGTGTTAAATGGATTTGCCGAATTTCTAAGAAATATTTTAGTTTGTAAAGATGAAAGAGCAGCACAATTACTCGATGTTGTAGAGGGAATGCAAAGCAAATATTTGTCTGTTTCAAAAAGTGCAAATGCCAGTTATTTAATTAGCGCATTGAATATTTTAAACGAAGCCGAAATAAATTTCAAAGTTGCACGAAATAAAAAATTACATGTAGAATTGACTTTAATCAAACTCAATTTTTTACAACAAGCAATTGATCTTTCCCTGAGCGAAAATGGTACTGTAGTAAAAAAAAAACGAATTGATACGCCTGTAGCTGTTCGTTTTAAAGCTATCCCATCTTTTCAAATAAACAGTACTACCACACAAGAAGCGAAGTTGTATGTACAGGATACCACTGTAAAAAAAGAACATCAACCTGTTGCTAATAAAGCAATAACTACAACAGCAATGAGTCCATCAGTTGTAGCAGAACAGCCTGCAACTATTGTAAATACAGCTGCTCAACCGATTAAAAAAGTTGTTGCTTCATCCAATGGTCCAAAGAAAAATTTATTAGAACTACTCAGAGAAAAAGCCGGTGATCAATATACCGTAGAAGCTGTAAAAGAAGCAGAATTGCTGAACATTGAAAAACTACAACAATGTTGGAACGATTATATTGCTCTGTTGCAGAACAATAACGATAAACTGAGTACGGCTGGTACTTTTAAAATAGCAAAACTGATTATTGTAGATGATATTCATTTCACCATAACCGTAAATGCACTTACACAACAAAAGTTTATAGAACAAGAAAAACTTTTACTTGCCGACCATATCCAAACTGCATTCAATAACCGCAATATTTCATTCTCTATTTTAGTAGAAGATACAGAAGAAAAAATGGAAATTCCGTTGCACTTAAAACTCAATAGCAGACAACGTTTTGAGCGTATTGCAGAACAATACCCCATGATAAAAGAATTAAAAGATCGTTTGAAACTTGAGGTAGATTACTAATCAGCTCCTTTTCCCATTTTCAAATTAGTATCAATAAAAACTCGTTGTTAAAATTTAGTTGCATAAACAACTTTTATTTACATTTGAGTACTAAATAAATATTTATGCAAGATGCATTGATAGTTGCAGGTTTTAGAACTGCTGTTGCCAAAAGTAAAAAAGGTGGCTTTCGTTTTTTTCGTCCCGATGATTTAGCTGTTGAAGTAATCAAAGGAATCATGGCAACCGTTCCGCAATTAGATTATAAACGAATTGATGATGTGATTGTTGGTAATGCAGTTCCCGAAGCCGAACAAGGACTTCAATTTGGAAGAATTATCGCAGCAAAAGCATTGGGTATTGAAGTACCCGGAATTACGATCAACAGATATTGTGCAAGCGGCTTAGAAGCAATTGCAATGGCTACTGCAAAAATTCGTACAGGCATGGCGGATTGCATTATTGCAGGGGGTACAGAAAGCATGAGTTTGGTGCCAACAGCAGGTTGGAAAACAGTTCCGTCTTATGCAATTGCAAAAGACGAGCCCGACTTTTATTTGAGCATGGGATTAACAGCCGAAGCGGTTGCGAAAGAATTCAGTATAAACAGAGCAGACCAAGATGAGTTTGCTTATCACTCTCACCGAAAAGCAGCAATTGCCATACAAGAAGGTTATTTTAAATCGGGCATTTTACCCATTACTGTTGAAGAAACTTATTTGAATGAAAAAGGGAAAAAAGCTGTAAGAAATTATGTAGTTGATACCGATGAAGGTTTGAGAGCAGATACAACATTGGAAGGTTTATCAAAATTAAAAGCTGCCTTTGCCGTTGGCGGAAGTGTTACCGCAGGCAACAGCTCACAAACAAGTGATGGTGCGGCTTTCACCATTGTGATGAGTGAAAGGATGGTCAAAGAATTAAACCTAGAACCTATTGGAAGATTGGTGAATTGTGCAAGTGCCGGAGTGCATCCTCGTATTATGGGTATTGGACCTGTAGCAGCTATTCCCAAGGTTTTGAAACAAGCCAATATGAATATAAATGATATTGACTTGATTGAATTAAATGAAGCCTTCGCAGCACAGGCATTGGCGGTAATCAGAGAATTAAAATTGAACAACGAAATCATCAATATTAATGGTGGTGCCATTGCATTAGGACATCCATTAGGTTGTACCGGCGCCAAACTAACCATACAAATATTGAATGATATGAAACGCCTCCAAAAAAAATACGGAATGGTCAGCGCTTGTGTGGGCGGCGGACAAGGTATTGCCGGAATTATTGAAAATTTATAACCACAACTCCGACTTAACAATTAAATATAGTAGGGCGTTACCCCGTGGTGCGGGGTCGGGCTTTGCATTACAAGTCCGTTGGCTTAAAGCCATACGGGCTTTTCATTGCAATCCCTAACGCAATACAATCTTAAAGAAAAATACGATATAAAATTATAGGTGGAATTATATGTTGGTAAAGTACATATCTCAGATTTGTTGACACTATGACGTAGTCTTAAGACTCCGCCAAGCTTTGGAATGATTAAAAACTAATAAATTAGTTGAAATTGCTTTGCTGCCAATCATTTACTTAGATTGCTGAATTGCCTTTTCATTTAACTTTTGAATTAAACTCAGCACATCTTCCCTGCCTTGTTTTTTCTCGGCACTTGTAATAAAACTTTGTGGCAAAAATTGCCAGGTCTCACGCATTTTATCTAAAAATAATTTTTCATTGCGTAGTACCACCGTTGGTTTTTCTTTATCTGCTTTTGTAAATATCAATGTAAAAGGAACTTGCCATTTATCTAATTGATTGATAAATTCAAGGTCATTTTTTTGAGGCGTATGTCGTGCATCAATCAACACAAAAACATTGACCAGATTTGGTCTTTTTCTAAGATATTGCTCGATCATTTGCTGCCAGCGGTTTCTATCGGTTTGGCTTCGTTTTGCATAACCATAACCCGGTAAATCTACCAGATACCAACTTTCATTTACAATAAAATGATTAATCAATTGTGTTTTACCTGGCGTGCCCGATGTTTTTGCCAAGTTTTTTTGATTCACCAACATGTTTATCAAGGATGACTTTCCTACGTTGCTTCTACCAATAAAAGCATACTCCGGCTTATTGGGTTCGGGGCAAGTATCAAAACTTGGAGAGGAAATTACGTATTTGGCAGTTTTTATTTGCATCCTGCAAAGGTAAACAATGTAAAAAGAAACTGCGGTATCAACTATTCGTTGGTTTTTTCTTTCTGATTAAACTATCCAAAGGATATGTTGCTTTCATAGTATCCATAATTGCAGTAGCCCAACCAATGATTTTATTTTGTTGTTCCGAAGTCAGTTTTGCATTTGAATGTAGCAAAGTATAACTGCTCAATGGCATTTCCTTTTCTTTAATTTGCTCAACGACTTCTTCTAATTTATGGTATTGCTTACGCAAGCTGTAAGCACCAAATTCACTCATATTGAAATGTTTCTTGCCATCTTTAATATGATTATTCAACCACCAATCAACCGGCTGTATGGAAGCATACCAAGGATAATTGGTATTGTTGGTATGGCAATCATTACAAGCAGTTGCAAGTATTTGCTGAACATCCTGACTAGTAGCATACTTATTGTAAATGTGCGTTGCAGGCATTTCAGTTGATTGATTTTTTACAGGATGAATAAATTGTATAGCTACTAATACGATAAATAGAATAAGTAGTATTTTTTTAAAGATGGTCTTTTTCAATTTGATTTATTTTTAGTTTAATAAGTTTTAACTCGTTAACACTACACCCGTCATTTCTTTGGGTATTGGCAAACCCATTGTGTTTAAAATAGTAGGTGCAATATCGCCCAGTTTTCCACTTTTCACTTCGCCTTTCCATTCTTTATCAATAACAAATAATGGAACTACATTTAGAGAGTGTTGTGTGTTAGGACTTCCATCTTCATTCAACATAAAATCGGCATTGCCATGATCGGCTGTTAAGAAAATAGTGTAGTCTTGTTTTAATGCAGCATCTACCACTCTGTGTACACAAGCATCAACTGTTTCAACAGCTTTTACAACAGCTTCAAAAACGCCTGTATGCCCTACCATATCAGCATTTGCGTAATTCAAACAAATAAAATCAGTAGTGCCTTTTTCAATTTCTGGTATCAATAAATCAGTCATTTCAATTGCACTCATTTCGGGCTTTAAATCATAAGTTGCAACTTTTGGAGATGGCACAATAATTCTCTTTTCACCAACAAATTCTTTTTCTCTACCACCACTAAAAAAGAATGTAACATGCGGATATTTTTCAGTTTCTGCAATCCTAATTTGAGTTTTATGATTTGCAGCAAGCACTTCACCCAAAGTATTATTTAAATTATCATTCTCAAACATTACATGAATGTTTTTATAAGTTGCATCATACTCCGTAATAGTGGTATAATGTAAATTCAAAGAATGCATGTTGTACTCCGGGTAATTTTCTTGTGTAAGTACCTGTGTAATTTCACGACAACGATCTGTTCTGAAATTGAAACACAATACCGCATCACCATCTTTTATTTTTGCATCATCTGTATTTATAGTTGAATTAATGAGAGGCATCATAAATTCATCGGTAACGCCATTTTCATAAGAAGTTTGAACTGCCTTAACAACATCACTTGAATGATTTCCTTTTGAATGGACCATTGCATCATAAGCAAGTTGCACTCTTTCCCAACGCTTGTCCCTGTCCATTGCATAATACCTGCCAGTTACTGTTGCAATTGCACCAACATGTTGTTGGGTATATGCTAATAAATCCTGTAAAAATCCTACCCCACTTTTAGGATCGCAATCTCTGCCATCTAAAAAAGCATGAATAAATACTTTTGACAAACCATTTGCTTTACAAACATCAATGATTGCTTTTACGTGATTGATGTGAGAATGCACACCGCCATTACTTACCAAGCCAATTAAATGCAATGCTTTGTTATTTTCTTTAGTATATTGAATTGAATTTAATAAGCACGTATTTTTTGCAAATGAACCATCACGAATTGCTACATTAATTCTTTGCAACTCCTGGTACACAATTCTTCCGGCTCCTAAATTCAAATGTCCTACTTCGCTATTGCCCATTTGGCCATCAGGCAGCCCTACAGCTTCCCCGCAAGTAACCAAAGTACTATTTGGATAAGTATGATACAATGAATTCACAAATGGCACATTTGCTTTCTGAATGGCATCGGCATTTTTAACTTTTCCCAAACCCCAACCATCCATAATGACTAAAATTACTTTCTTGTTCATAGAGTAAAATTAAGCTTTTTGTAAGTTTAATAAAAGCAGTTAACTTTAAGTCATCATAATCTTTTATCAGTAGATTTACTATTTAAGGTCACAATAAAACAATCATGAAAAATATATTTCTGATAAGTTGTATCGCATTAATTTCATTTGCATTTAAGTTTCAGGGCAGAGCTGATGCAATCATCAACGCTTTAAAAAATGGAAATGCTGAAGAAGTTACTACTTATTTTGATGGTACAATAGACATGAAATTACCCGAAAAAGAAGAAGTAAACCACATGGGTAAAAGTCAAGCCGCTATTGTATTTAAAACTTTTTTTGCAGACAATGCTATCAAGGGATTTGAAGTGAGTAGCCAACGTCAAATTGGAAGTACTATGTACCTGACAGGCAAATTAAAAAACAGCAGTAAAGGATTTACCATTACTATGCTGCTGCAACAACAAGGAGGGAAAGAAGAAATAATTTCTGTAAGAATAAATTAAAAGCTGACAACTAACTTTGAATCGGGTTTCCAAATTGGAAACCTTTTTATTTTGTATAATCAAAAATCAAAGTAATGAAAAATATTGATGAACAACTGAAAGCCTTGCTAACAAATGCTTTGAACGAAGATATTGGTGATGGAGACCATAGTACTTTAAGTTGCATTCCTTTAAATCAACAAGGAAAAGCTATTTTGAAAATTAAGCAAGATGGCATTTTAGCCGGAATGAATATTGCAGAAATGACTTTTAAATTATTAGAACCGAACTGCACTTTTACAGCTTACAAAAGTGATGGAGAGCTGATGCAAAAAGGTGATGTAGCTTTTGAAATTGATGCTTCTATTCATACGATATTAAAAGGAGAGCGTGTTGTTTTAAATTGTATGCAAAGAATGAGTGGCATTGCAACACTAACAAATACGTACGTACAAAAACTGAATGATTACCGTACAAAAATTTTGGACACTAGAAAAACAACACCCAATTTCAGGTTACTTGAAAAACAAGCTGTTACTATTGGCGGAGCCGCCAATCATCGCTTTGGATTGTATGATATGATTATGTTGAAAGACAATCACATTGATTACGCAGGCGGAATAACACAAGCCGTAAATAAAGCTTTTGAATATGTACGTTCAAATAATTTTCATTTAAAAATTGAAGTAGAAACCAGAAACTTAAATGATGTTGAAGAAGTTTGCACCAATTGCCTTGGTAAAATAGATAGAATTATGTTGGATAATTTTACGCCTGAACAAATTACAGCAGCTCTTAAAATAATTGACCAAAGAATTGAAACAGAAGCAAGCGGTGGAATTAATCTAGATACCATTGTAAATTATGCGGCTACCGGGGTTGATTATATCAGTATCGGAGGTTTAATACATCAGGCAAAGAGTTTAGATTTGAGTTTAAAAGCAGTGATCATTTAATACAGCAATCATGAATAAAAAAATAAAGCCAATAGGTAATGCCTTTGTATTTAGCACTAACCCCGATTTTAAATTACAAGATGATGAAGCAGTACAAGAAACATTAGCTCCCAATCATCAAAAATTAAGGGTTCAGTTAGAAACAAAACACAGAGGCGGAAAAGCTGCTACAATCGTATTTGGATTTGTTGGGAGTGAGAGTGATTTAGAAACGCTAGGCAAAAAACTAAAAACATTTTGCGGTACGGGTGGCTCTACAAAAAATGGTGAAATCATTATTCAAGGAGACCAAAGAGAAAAAATTTTACAATGGTTGTTGAAGAATGATTACACCAGTTCTAAAAAAGCAGGAGGATAATTTCTTAATCCTTAAAGTCAATTTTTTTGTGTGCTCCATCACAGAAAGGCTTATTAGCAGAAGCTCCACAACGGCATAATGCAGTTACGCCTGTTTTAATTTCTTCAGCACCATCAACATGTTTAATGGTAACAGTTGATTTTATCAAAATCGGACCCCCTGGTTTGATTTCAATATTTACAACTGGTGAATTTGTTTCCATAGTTTATTGTTTTACAAATGATTTAATAATGTGAATGTACTAAAAATTAATTTATTGATAAATGATGCAATAACTGTTCAAAGCCATTATTACAATCAAGTACTACATTATTTGCGCTATTCAAAAAAGTATATTTTGCTAAAAACAAAAAGTGCCGCAAGAGCGACACTTTGTATATAGATGGGTTAGTAAGTAATGGGAAATAAATTTCCCTCCACAATATTAAAAAGACTTTTCACTGTAACAAAAAAAAAGACAAAAAATTTTATTCACATTTTTTCTTAGATTGTGAATAGAGCCTGTTCAAAAAACATCAAACAACTACAAAAATATATTTTAAATCTACAAAATAATGGAAGAAGTAAAAACAAAAAATTCATCTGAAAATACTATGAATAAAGGGTTTCAGCGCATGTCAATTATTTTATAAAATGAAAAATAAAATTATCTATACAGCGCCTTACAAGAAAAAAAAGAAAATTTTTAGCAGGAAAAAGAAAAGATGTTTTTTGAATTTTCCTGCGATTTCAAAAAATACAAATGAAAATGTAAGTACTTTAATGAAAAGTTGACAAAAAATAAAATGATAAATAAGCACAAAAATAATTTTCAAATTCTAAAGCAACTCTCATAACCACAAATAAATAAACTGTAATTCAATTTAGCTTAAAGTACTGCTAATATTATATTTCAGCAGTTAATGTATTCGACAATGTAAATAGAATTAAAACACAATCATTGTTTTATTTTTTGTCTTTGATTTTTTCTAAAATAATCTAGCTGCAAATATTTCCCAATTACAATACTACATTTGCTAAAACAACAATCATGAATTTCCCATCACCGATAGCCATACAATGGATTGCTAATTTAATAGATGCAGAAATTGTAGGAGATGCAGATTCCCTTACCACAGGTATCAACGAAATACACAAAGTAGAAACGGGAGATTTATGTTTTGTAGATCATCCCAAGTATTATAGCAAGTGTCTTGAAAGCGATGCAACTTTTATCATTATTAATACAAAAGATGTAACGATACCATCAGGCAAAACAATATTAGTTGTTGCTGAACCCTTTGAAGCATATTTAAAAATAGTTCAGCATTTTCGCCCTTTTGTCCATCAATCAAATAGCATTAGTAATACATCATCAATTGGCGAAGGAAGTTATATTATGCCAAACACATTTATTGGCAATCATGTAAAAATTGGAAAGAATTGTTTGATTCACCCAAATGTTTCAATTTTAGATTACAGTGAAATTGGAGATAATGTTGTGATACAATCTGGCAGTGTAATTGGCAGCGATGCATTTTATTACAACACAAAAAAAACAAGAGCAGTATGGTATAAAAAAATGGTGAGCTGCGGAAAAGTAATTATACAAGACGATGTTGAAATTGGTGCAGGTTGTACTATCGACAGAGGTGTTACAGCCTCTACAATCATTGGCAGTGGCACTAAAATGGATAACATGGTACATATTGGTCATGATACCGTTGTTGGAAAAAATTGTTTGTTTGCCGCACAAGTTGGTATTGCTGGAGCTACTATAATTGAAGATGGTGTAACGCTATGGGGACAAGTAGGTGTGAGCAAAACATTAACGATTGGCGCAAATGCAGTAGTATTGGCACAAAGCGGAGTCCCTTCATCCTTAAAAGGCGGGAAAGTATATTTTGGATATCCTGCCGAAGATGCTTCTATTAAAAGAAGAGAATTGGTTTGGATAAAACGTATTCCTGAGTTATGGAAAAAAGTAATGGAATCATAATTAGAGCTGATGCTTCAACTTCAATTCTATACAAATTCTGCTGATTGATTCTTGTAAAGGCGTATAAAAAAAGTCTGGTAAAAACTTTCTAAGCTTGGTATTATCGAAACTAACTTTTGCCTGAGCAGTTTTTGCTGTTTCTTTTGTCAATAATGGTTCAACCCCTGTAATGATAGATTTCATTGCCTCCCAGCGCCATACAATTGCAGCAATCAATGGTGTAACTTTTTTATAAGGAGGCTTTTTATTAAATCCGGATGCAATCAGCGTAAATAGATTTTTATAAGTAGCATTGTCACCACTCAGTATAAAACGTTGTGCACTGATATCACTTTCCATTAATAACAGCATTGCCCTCACTACATCTTGCACATCAACAAATCCGGTCGTTCCTTCTGTGAACCAGGGGAATTCATGATACGCAGATTTAAAAATTTCGGAAGAACCTTTATTCCAATCGCCACTTCCTAAAATAATACTTGGATTTACAATTACAGCATTCAAACCCTCGCCAATGCCACGCCAAACTTCCATTTCAGCCAGATACTTGGTCTTGCCATATTCGCTATTACTTGTTTCTTCAGACCAATTCATTGTTTCATCAATTGCATTTCCTTCTCTGATTCTACCGAGTGCTGCAACAGAACTTACAAATAAAAGTTTGTGAACATTGGCTTCTATACAGGCATTAACAATATTGGCTGTTCCTTGAATATTGGTTTGATGTAACTGCTCTTTTTTCTTGGGATTGAATGATACTATTGCTGCACAATGATATACTTGTGTTATGCCTTTCATTGCGTTTTCCAAAGCAACCACATCCAAAATATCAACCTGTACCCATTCTATATTTTCATGGCTATTAGCTACCGGTAATGTATTACAATATAAAGCTCTCACCTTATTTTCTTGTTGTTGTAATTGCTTTAGCAAATGAGAACCAACTAATCCGCTAGCGCCGGTAACTAAAATCATGAAAAGTATATTAATTGTACAAGATAAAAATTGAATTAATTACAACGATTACAAATGCCACTCACAACAACATCGCGGCGTTTTGGTGCAAACCCTTTTGGTAATTTTAATTCCGGAATGGTAATATGATCTATACAAATAGTGATATTACAGGCATCACAAATGAAATGAATATGGTTGTCGTGATGATGTCCCTGCTCGCATTCATCTTTACACAATGCATATAAAACAGAGTTATCGGCAGTTGGTATTGTATGAATAATTCCTTTATCTACAAAAGTTTGCAGCGTTCTATAAATAGTAACCCTGTCAAATTGTTCTCCGGTATTTTTTTCAATATCTGCATGAGCCAATGCCCCAATATTTGCTAAAAACAAATCAAGAATTTTTTTTCTGCTTTCAGTAACACTAAGATGGTTATGTTTTAATATTTCAAGTGATGCACCTTTCATACTTAATTAGTTGAACATATTATTTGAAAAGTTTTTGCCTATTGCTTTTTCCTCTAATAAACTTTTAATATCTTTTTTAAGTTTCTTTAATTCATCTTCTTTCAATCCATCATATACCTGACCTCTTACAATTCCCTGTTTATCTACCAAAGCAAAAAATTGAGAATGCATAAAATCATCGTTAATATTTGCAACCTGATTTTTAGGATCATCAATTCCGTAACTAAACCTAGCCATATTGTATAAACTGTCTTTTCTGCCTGTCAAGAAAACCCATTTTCTCGTATCAACCTGCATAGAATCTGCAAAGCGTTTGATCCTCGCTACAGAATCTTGTTTGGGATTACAGGTGTGTGACAATATTAAAAAATTAGATTCATCTTTATATGCCTCATAAACTTTTTTCATGTTGTTATTCATTCTAGGACAAATACTTGGACATGTGGTAAAAAAATATTCCACAACACATACTTTTCCTTTGATGTCATCATTAGAAAATACCACTCCATCTTGACTGAAAAACGAAAATGCCTGTACGTTGCCACGCTTAGGCAAATAACTCTGATTAAAAGTATCGGTATACTTAGCAAGCATTGCCCAAAATGCCAAAACTAATACTGCAAAAAAACCTAGGTAAAAAAGTAATTTCTTATTCATAATTATAATAACAAAAATACAATAGCTTTAGTTGATATTGGTATGAAGAGAAAAATTTTTGCAACAAAATTGCAATTATTATATTTGCATACTTTATGAAATTCAAAATAAACTGGGATGCTTTAGGTATTGTTACTTCCGTGGCTTGTGCTATTCATTGTGCTGTTTTGCCGCTGTTGATAAGCAGTTTACCATTATTTGGCATCAATATTATTGATAATGTTTACTTTGAATATTTCATGATAATCATTGCTTTTGTAATAGGCATTTATTCGTTGTATCATGGATTTAAAAAACACCACCACAGCTATTTTCCACTCAGTATTTTCAGTATTGGATTTGTATTGCTGTTTGCAAAACAATACTGGCATAATCAACAAGTTTGGTTATTAATCCCCGCTGTAATACTTATCATTGCTGCACATTTCATCAACTTTCGTTTTTGCAGAATACACAACCATGCTCATAAAGAAGACTGCAATCATTAATCGGATTTGAATTTGGATTAGAGTGATAATTTTTAATTTGAATTGAAATAATTTGATTGAGTTTATTATCTTCAAGCATGCAAAAAAATAAATATCTCCAATATTTCAATTTATTTTCTTTGTTCGATACCAAAAGAACAAAAGATCTGTTTCAGGTAAACCCAACATTAACTGTTGAGAGAAAAGAAGCGGAAAAAATTGCTATAGAAGTATTTGATTTTACATCAGATACAATAGAAAATCATTCTGTTTCTGATATTAAACTATGTTCTTCATTTAAAGAGAATGGACATATTACCTGGATTAATATTGATGGCATTCGCAAAGCAGATATAGAAGCTATTTGCAAAGATTATAACATACATTACCTGATTGCAGAAGACATTTTAAGTGTTGGTCAGAGAGCAAAAATGGACGAGATAGATACTATTTTATTTTGTCTTTTAAACATGCTTTATTTTAATGAAAAGACCGGTGATGTTGAGCAAGAACAAATCAGCATCATACTTTCAAAAGACACGGTTATCTCATTCCAGGAGGATGCTGAAAGAGATGTATTTAAAAGCTTAAGAGAAAAGCTAAAAATTACCAATAGCAAACTTAGACAAAGCGGTGCCGATTATTTATGTTATTCTATGTTGGATATGATTGTAGATCATTATTTTATTGTAATGGAAAAGCTAGGTGAGAGAATTGAATTACTGGAAGAAAAAATTATTCGCAACAGTAATAAAAGAACATTAGCTGAGATTAATGATTTGCGAAAAGAAATGATAATCTTAAAAAGAAATGTAGCACCTGTAAGAGATTTGATTAACGGCTTTATCAGGAGTGATAGTCCCATAATTAATGCAAAAACAAATAAGTATTTTAAAGATGTTCATGACCATATTGTACAAGCGAATGAATTTGCTGAGAACTACAGAGATATGATGATGAATTTGCAAGATCTATATTTAAGCAATGTTAATTTGAAAATGAATGAAGTAATGAAAGTGATGACAATTACAACTTGTCTTCTTGCACCGGCAACTGTAATTGGCGGTATTTTCGGAATGAATTTCGAAGTGATTCCTATTGCACACCAAGCATATGGATTTTATATAGCTATTGGACTAATGTTGATTTTCCCATTGTTGATGGTATATTTTTTTAAAAAGCGTGGTTGGTTTTAATTGCATTTACTGTCACTATCAAAAGTTTTCATTTTAGTAAATGATTTTATTTTGAATGCTTCAATCACTAATTTGGCAGCATGGCAATACAATTCAAAAAAAGTATGCAACAAGTTTGGCGATTTATCAAAAAAGCAATCATTGTAATGTTTGTTTCATCCTTATTGTACATCATTGTATGCAAATGGGTAATGCCGCCGATAACTATCACACAAATCAGTAACTCATTTAGTTATGGTTTAAAAAGAGATTTTATCAGTTACGATGCAATGGGCTACAACATAAAGCTAGCAGCTATTGCAAGCGAAGACCAATTGTTTCCCGACCACAATGGATTTGATTGGGATGCAATTGAAAAAAGTTTCAAACCAAGAAAAACCAAGAAGAATAAAAAATCTAAAATTCCTTTAGGTGGGGGTGCAAGTACAATATCTCAACAAACCGCAAAGAACATTTTCTTGTGGCAAGGTGGTGGCGTGATTAGAAAAATTCCTGAATTTTATTTTACACAAATGATTGAATGGATTTGGGGAAAGCAAAGAATTTTAGAGGTTTACCTAAATAGTATTGAAATGGGGCCTGGCATTTTTGGTATTGAAGCAGCTGCTCAAAATTATTTTCATAAGCCGGCAAAAAAACTAAACCGCTCAGAAGCTGCAATGATTATTGCTTGTTTGCCAAACCCTAAAAAATTTACTGTTGTGCCAATGAGTAATAGGGTTTCATGGCGTTACGCTCAAATAGTGCATCAAATGGCTTTGATAGAAGATGATGAAGATTTATTGGCTATCATAAAATAATTGTAAAAGTTTATGGTATAAAAAATGCCCTGTAACGCAATATTACAGGGCATTTATATTTTGAAAAATAAATTAAGCTACTTCTGCTTTCATGCTTTTGCTTATTTTATTTCTTTCATTTTCATCCAATACAGTTTTACGCATTCTGATATTTTTAGGCGTAACCTCAATACACTCATCTTGTTGAATATACTCCATACACTCTTCCAGTGTGAATTGTGTTTTTGGAGTGATACGAACGCTGTCGTCACTTCCACTTGCACGGTGATTGGTTAGTTTTTTCTCTTCTACCGCATTCACATTTAAATCTCCCGGCTTAATGTGTTCAGCAATAATTTGTCCTACATACACCTCTTCTCTTGGCTCAATAAAGAAAGTTCCTCTGTCTTGTAATTTATCAATAGAATAAGCAGTTGTAGTGCCGCCAAATTTAGAAATCAACACCCCATTATTTCTTCCGGGAATAGGACCCTTCCATGGTTTGTATTCATTAAAGCGATGAGCCATTACAGCTTCGCCAGCAGTACCTGTAAGCATTTGAGAACGTAAACCAATTAATCCACGAGAAGGAATATCAAACTCTAAGTGTTGCATTTCTCCTTTACTTTCCATTACCAACATTTCACCTTTACGTTGCGTAACCAAGTCAATAACTTTACCGCTAAACTCACTTGGTACATCAACTACCAATATTTCGAAAGGCTCATGTTTTTTACCGTTAATTTCTTTAACTAAAACTTGAGGATTTCCAACAGTTAATTCATACCCTTCTCTGCGCATAGTTTCAACCAAAACACCAAGGTGTAAAATACCACGACCGAATACTAAAAAACTATCCGCACTGTCAGTATCCTCTACTCTTAGCGCAAGATTTTTTTCTGTTTCTTTCATCAATCTGTCACGTAAGTGACGAGAAGTTACAAACTTTCCATCTTTCCCAAAAAAAGGTGAGTTGTTGATGCTGAAAGTCATGCTCATTGTTGGTTCATCTACACTAATAATTGGCAATGCATCCGGAAATTCTGCATCACAAATTGTATCACCAATTCCAAAATCTTCCAAACCTACAACAGCACACAAATCGCCGCAAAGTACTTCTGTAACACGACGTTTGCCCATTCCTTCAAATACATACAATTCTTTAACACGACTTTTCTTAATACTACCATCAGCTTGCACCAGTGCAATTGGCTGAGTCTCTTTAATGCTACCACGTGTCACTTTCCCAATAGCAATTCTTCCTAAGAAAGAAGAATAATCTAATGAAGTAATTTGCATTTGCAAAGTTCCTTCGTCAACTGTTGGAGGAGGTACATATTTAACAATACCATCCATTAATGGTAAAATATCTTCCGACTGAGTAAGGCTATCATTGAACCAACCATTTTTTCCACTACCATAGAAAGTAGGGAAATCCAATTGCTCTTCAGTTGCATCTAAATTAAAAAACAGCTCAAAAACTGCATCATGCACTTCATCAGGACGGCAGTTTGGTTTATCAACTTTATTTATAACAACGATTGGCTTTAACTTAAGTTGTAATGCTTTTTGTAACACAAAACGAGTTTGAGGCATAGGACCTTCAAATGCATCAACCAATAAAATAACCCCATCAGCCATTTTCAATACACGTTCAACTTCACCACCAAAGTCACTATGTCCTGGTGTATCAATTACATTGATTTTAATGTCTTTATAAGTAACAGCGGCGTTTTTAGAAAAGATAGTGATCCCACGTTCTTTTTCCAAATCATTGCTGTCCATGATTAATTCACCTGTTTCCTGATTGTCACGAAAAACTTTTGTTGCATGTAAAATTCTGTCTACCAGAGTTGTTTTGCCATGATCTACGTGAGCAATAATGGCAATGTTGCGTATTTCCATAAAATGAGATATTGAATTGCGAATAACCGGAATAGGAACACCCTACTAAAACTATCAGCTTTTAAATTTTGTGCAAAAGTAAGGGTTTGTAGCGGAGAGGCAAGTCTATTTAGCTTTGTTTACGATTTTATCATACAACTTTGTGCTTTTGTTATTCTTTCTACAACGATTCTTTATGAAAAAAATGATGCGTATTGCTTTGATAGGATTTTATCTGTTTGCAGGTATCAACCACTTTATCAATGCCGATTTTTACAAACCCTTATTGCCATTGTATTTGAGAGAGTGGAGTATTACCATCAATTTTATTTCGGGCATTACCGAAATTACACTTGGACTATTAATGTTATTTTCAACTACAAGAAAATTAGCGTCTTATGGAATTATTGCAATGCTGATTGCATTTATTCCAGCACATATTTTTATGATTGAACAAGGAACTTTTTTATTGGGAAGTTTTGAAATGACTCCAATGATTGGTTGGGTAAGATTGCTAATCGTACATCCTTTACTAATTTATTGGGCATGGAGTTGCAGGCATTGAAATTAAATTTCGGCTGATTGATTATATTGATACCACAAAAAATATTTTTCATAGTTTTATCAAAATAAAAAATATGCGTTGGATAAAAAGAATTGCAATTGTGTTTGGAATTTTAGCAATAGTATACTTGTTAGGTCCTTCACCGGCAAAACCAAAATATAGTTTGGAAATGCCACAAATTTCTGCAACAGGAATTGAGCTGGAAAAATATGTTGCAGCAAATGAAAACAATCATCACTTGCGTGCCAACAACGAAGCAAGAATTGTTTGGGCAAATGATACATTAAAACAACCAACAGAATACGCCATTGTTTATTTGCACGGATTCAGCGCAAGCCAGGAAGAAGGTAATCCCGTTCACAGAACGATTGCACAAAAATTTGGTTGCAATTTATATTTAAGCCGACTTGCAGAACATGGTATTGACACTTCAGAACAACTATTGAATTTAACTCCTGAAAATTATTGGGAAAGTGCAAAAGTTGCTTTGGCTATTGGAAAAAAATTGGGGAAAAAAGTTATATTAATGACCACAAGCACCGGCGGAACACAAGCATTACAATTGGCAGCAGCTTTCCCAAATGATATTGCCGCATTGTTGTTGTATTCGCCCAATATTGCCATCAATGATCCCAATGCATGGTTATTAAATAATCCATGGGGATTACAAATTGCACGTTTGGTAAAAGGTGGAAAGTATAATAATCCAAATGATGAAACTCCGATTTACAAACAATACTGGAACAAGCCTTATCGTCTGGAAGCCATTGTAGCACTGGAAGAAATGCTGGAAACAACGATGAATAAAGAGACTTTTAAAAAAGTTAATCAACCAACTTTATTGCTTTACTATTATAAAGACGAAACTCATCAGGATGCAGTAGTAAAAGTAAGTGCCATGAAAAAAATGTTTGAAGAAATTAGCACCCCAGCTTCTCTCAAGAAAGAAATACCAATGCCACTTACAGAGAATCATGTTTTGGCAAGCCCAATTAAAAGTAAAGATGTTGCCGGAGTAATTAAAGAAACAGAAAAATTTTTAGTAGATGTAATGGGAATGAAAATAAAACAATAAAATATAACCCTAATATCTATTAATATTTTCGCAGAAAATAAATTCGTAATTTACCCCCTTAAATAAAAACGATTGATTATGCCACGCAGCAAAATAGCAGGTATTGGTATGTATGTACCTAAAAATATTGTAACGAATAACGATCTGTCAAAATACATGGAAACAAGTGATGCCTGGATACAGGAAAGAACGGGCATCAAAGAAAGAAGGTTTGCACACAGAACAGAAGAAACAACAACTACAATGGGCGTTGAGGCTGCAACTATTGCAATTGAAAGAGCAGGCATTACACCACAGGATATTGATTTTATCATTTTTGCAACACTAAGTCCTGATTACTATTTTCCGGGATGTGGTGTGTTGTTACAACGTGCCATGAAGATGAAAGAAATTGGAGCATTAGATATCAGAAATCAATGCAGTGGATTTGTATATGCAATAAGTGTTGCAGATCAATTTATAAAAACTGGTATGTACAAAAACATTCTTGTGGTGGGAAGCGAGAAACATAGTTTTGGGTTAGACTTTAGTACCCGTGGCAGAAATGTTAGTGTTATTTTTGGAGATGGTGCAGGTGCAGTTGTTTTACAACCTACGGAAAATACAAATCAAGGAATTTTATCTACACATTTACATAGTGATGGAGAAGCTGCAGAAATTTTAGCAATGTATAATCCGGGAACACATGCCAATCATTGGGCAAATAAAAACTATGCAACATTTCCTGAAGCAGAAATTGGTGAAATGTTTATGAGCCATGACATGATTGACAATGCCGAAAATTTTCCATACATGGATGGACCTAGTGTATTTAAAAAAGCGATTGTAAAATTTCCTGAAGTTATCATGGAATCGCTACAGGCAAATGGCTTACAAACAAGTGATATCAATATGTTGATACCTCATCAAGCTAATTTACGCATCAGCCAATTTGTACAACAAAAATTGGGATTGAGTGATAATCAGGTTCACAACAATATTCAAAAATATGGTAACACAACGGCTGCAAGTGTACCTATTGCTTTATGTGAAGCATGGGAAGAAGGAAAAATTAAAGAAGGTGATTTGGTTTGTTTAGCTGCTTTTGGTAGTGGCTTTACCTGGGCAAGTGCATTGTTGAGATGGTAATTTTTTGGAACTTAAAAATAATAAATGATGAAAAATATTTTTTTATTAGTATTCCTTTTTTTTAGCACTATTCTACGGTCACAGGAAGAGATTGAACCAATAATTATTTGTGCACAAGGAACTGCTTTGAAAGCAAGTGTTATGAAAGATAATATTGCAAATGTTTTAACACTTGATTCCGATAAAAAAGAGGGGAAATTATTGATTGAAAACAAAAATATTTATAATGAAAAAAAATGGATTAGAAAGTATATGCTAATGACGGAACAGGATGAAGAATTAGCTATCAACTTTACAAGTAAATTAGTGGGAACAAGTTTTGTTTTACTAAAAGATGTATTTAAAAAAACTAAAAAAAACAAAATTTATAATCTATATACAATTGCCACACCAGCTGATCCTGAAGAAGCTGCTTATGTAAAAATGAGAAGATTTTTACTTTGTAAAGTGGTAATAAAATAATTGTATGAACCAAAAAATTGCTTATTTAATTAATCCTATTTCCGGTACAAAAGGGAAAGAAAAAATAAAAGCTTTAATAGAATCTGAAACAAAAAAAGAACAAATTCCTTTTGAAATTTTAGCCACGAATGCTGAAGCAAATTATGATTTTGTAAAAGATAAAATTGCAAATGAAGGATTTACACACATTATTGTTGTGGGTGGAGATGGGACAGTAAATCAGGTTATTAATGTACTTCGATTTGAGCCTGTCATTTTTGGCATTATTCCTATGGGAAGTGGCAATGGGCTTGCAAGGGCTGCAGGGATTTCAATGAAGCCTAAAAAAGCATTGGCACAAATTTTTCATGGATCATCAAAAAAAACTGATGCATTTTTAATCAATGGACAATTTTCCTGCGTATTAAGCGGACTTGGATTTGATGCAAAAGTGGCTTATGAATTTAGCACCAAAAATGCAAGAGGATTATTTACCTATACTACACAAGGTCTCATTGAATTTTTTAAAACACAACCTTATCAGTTTGAAGTAAGCATAAATGGTTTTTCATTTTTTACAGATGCGTTTTTTATCAGTATTGCTAATTGTAATCAGTTTGGTAATAATGTTACAATTGCTCCAAAAGCAAGCTTACAAGATGGATTATTAGATGTAGTGATTGTTCAAAAAATGAGCAAAAGCTTATTGCCATTTGCTGTGTTGAAACAGATAAGGGGCAACAATATTTTACAAGAACAGGTAAACCAAATTACCAAAAACAATATCCTTTATTTTCAAACGCCACAATTAAAAATTAAGAATTTAAAATATGCCCCCTTGCATATTGATGGAGAGCCTAAAGAGACTTCAAGTGAATTTACAATTGAAGTAATTAAAGGCTGCTTTGATTTAGTTCAATCTTAAAATTATTTTGGGGTATTTTCTATTTTTATCAAATCATTGGTAGCCTGTTGATTAATATCATTTTTAAGCGCAATTGCAATTTCTTTTTTTTCTCTTGCAGTTAAATGAAAACTCAAACTTGCTGCTGCCTCCTTATTTGTTGGTATATATTGAAAATTAATTTTTACTAATTTATCCCTGTAATTTTTACTAAAGTAATCAAGTTGATCATTTTGAGAATAGTCTTGAAGTTTATACCAATTATTTTGTAATAAAAAAGCCGGTTTTGTAAATAAATCAATCAAACTTTTTTGCTCTAATGGTTTTTCCCAATCACCAATTGTTCTGTCTCTGATTTGTATAATGACAATTTTGCTTGTATTTTCCTGTAACCAATTTTTAAACACCTCAATAAATCTGAGTGTATTTTCTTGTCCAAAATTATCCCTCAAACCTGCATCCATCAAATCAATAACAGGACTAGTTGGGAGGAGTGCATTGGGTAATATATATGGGAAAGTAGCATTAATGCGAAGTGCTGATGTTACCTTTACTTCCAGTGGATTTTGTTTTGCAAAAAATGAATTAAAATCAATGGCATCAGGATCTTGAGATGCAATACCATTCTTAATTGTTGGTGCACGCATCAAAAATCTTACCGGCTGCGAACAAAGAATCATTTTACGACCATCACGAGTTATAACAGAGTTATAAAACATTGTGGGCATTAGTGCTGTTTCTTCCGAAACTCTATCTGCGTCTATATTTCTATCCAATAATCCATGCGTGTTTGCATTTAATTTTTGTTCAAATGCATAGGCCCTGTCTTTTACATAATTATTATTGCCTACCTTAAACTTTTGAACCGGCGCAATAATATCTCTTGCAACAAAAGAAGAAAAAATTGGATTCAACAAATCTCTGCTGATATCTTCTAAATAAGTTGCAGACTGCAAATTAATTGTATCCTTATTTAATTTTTTAAGATACAATGCTCTATAATATGCAGCACCTAACATACCTCCTGATGCTCCGTTAATGAACATTGTTTTAGACATCAATTTTCCATTCATCAAACTATCAATATATTGCAAAGTACGAAAAGTGAACGTAGCACTTCTTATACCACCGCCACTGGTATTGATAATATAAAAAACCGGCTTAACCTCATTCTGTCTAGCTTTCCAAGCATTTAATCTACCAATAAATTTTAGTTTATCCATTTCTATAGAAGAATCATTGGCTAATGCGATTATTGATTCTTTACTATAAACAGGTTTATCTTTTAATTCAGTTGTGTATTCCAAACCAAAAAATTTAGTTCTTGGATCTATAATTTCATGCTCATATAAAATATTAAACAGTAGGTAAATTAATCCAATTACCGGTAGACTCCAGTTTTTTAAGAACACAGAAAATGCGCCAACTACTGCAATAATTAAAGCAAAAAGAATTGTAATGCTGGCAGCAGCGGGTATTTGAGACAATCGTGTATCTGAGGTATAACCAATTCCAATTAAAAATAAAAAAGCAATAAAATATGCAATGACAGCAGAAAAGTGATGACGCTTAAAAATGGTATCTAAAAAATCTTGTGCATAATGTCTTACATCCCGGGGTTTTCGTAATGCAAGTCTTGCAGTGAAAAACCAATCAACTCGTATCTTATATTTTTCAGTAGTAAGAACATTGATTTTAATATTATCCAAATATTGTTTATTGGCATTTTTTATCGTGTTGCTCATGGTGCTGTAAATAGTTTTATCAACACTAAAAAAATAAACAAAAGCAATAAATATGGCTAGAAAAAAGCCGCCTAAAAATCCAATGATTAACCATACAATATCAGCAGTACTCATCAACTCCCGATAAGTATCAAAATAAATTAGTTCTGAAAAATAGTTTACTAAAAAAATAAGCGGCAATATCCCATTGTTAATACAATACTTTAAAAAAGGCTGAGCCGTAGTAGCTAAAAACTGGAATTCTCTGTGATGTAAAATAAAAGTGGTAATGTTCCAGCTCATGATAAATATTCCAATTGCCAATCCTACAAATGCTGCACTCAATAAGTTAACATTATTAAAATATTCAGGTGCAAGGAAAAGGGAATTCGCACCAAATTTTTCCAGAAAATGACCATTGATTGTTGCAAACAATACATACCAAAAAATCAAAAATGTTTGATATTTTCTAAAGTGTAAAAAGAATAGTTGAACAGGCATTGAATACCAAAAGCCAACTAAATATTTCTTCATCTTGATATTTTATTTGTAGTATTTACAACCCATAAGTAAGACAATAAACCACAGGAATAGTTGCTTGATTTAATTTGTAAATTAACCCATCTCAATTCAATTTCAAATTACTGAAATTTCAATCTAAATGCAAACAAATTAATGATTAAAATACTGGAAAACAATAAATGCAGTGGCTGAGCAATTGCAGGAACATTCACATAATTCATCAACACACCCAAAAATATCAAGACTCCCACAAGTATTAAATTCAATAAAGCAAATTTTGATTGTTGTACATTCATTTTACTTTTAAAAAATATACTAACAACAGTTGCAAGAATTACTAAACTAAATGACCGATGAATTTTAAAAAAAATATCCAACTGATCAATCCAAAGTTCTCTTTGTGTATAGTTCAACGATTTTGCAACAATATCTATTTGCTCCCTTACCTCTGTACCCAATACAATCTGAAGTATCAGCAAAATCAATGCTAATGAAGTTAATTTTTTCAAAGTTGCATGTTTTACTTTTTCTCTATCTCGTACCAAATAAATAATATACACAGGTATTGCGGCAATCAATAATGCTACCAGCATGTGTGTAGTAATTTTTACTACTGCCAAATTTGCATCAACTACCCTCTTTCCCAACCAACCCTGAAACCCAACTGCAATAACCAATGCAAGGCTCCATAAAAAAACAGAACGTTTCGTATAGAAAAATTTACGAAAACTCCAAACAGAATGAATCAAAATAAAAATACCTAATAATGCTCCCAACAAACGATTGATATATTCTATCCAGGTATGATATACATTAAACGTATGGTCAATATCCTGTTGTTTTAAATACTTTTCAAAATCAGGTGGTAATTGATTTGCAGTTGTTGGCGGTATCCATTTACCAAAACATTTTGGCCAATCCGGGCATCCCATTCCACTTTGCGTCATTCGAACAACGCCACCTGCAATGATTACCAAAAAAACCATCACAACTAAAAATTGGGTATATCTGATATATGCTAAGTCCTTCATCTTAAAAAATTTGATATGCAAAAGTAAGTTGGTACAACAGGAAGAATGATATTTGATTAAAAGAAATTGAAACCTTGTTAGAAAACTTTTATCAAAATAAACTTATTGAAGCCGGTTGTGATGAAGCGGGTCGTGGTTGTTATGCCGGACCTGTTTTTGCAGCGGCAGTTATTTTACCTAAAAAACTTTATCATCCTTTACTCAATGATAGTAAACAAGTAAAAGAAAAAGACAGAAATGAATTGAGATTATTTATTGAAAAAAAAGCGATTGCTTTTGCAGTTGCAAAAGTTGATAATGATGAAATTGACAGAATTAATATATTAAAAGCAAGCATTAAAGCCATGCATTTGGCGATAGACCAATTAAAAAAAGTTCCTGAATTGTTAATTATCGATGGTAACCGTTTTACAACTTATCAAAATATTCCACATCATTGCATTATAAAAGGTGATGGAAAATATGCTTCAATAGCTGCTGCAAGTATTCTTGCAAAAACATACAGAGATGCGTATATGCTTAATTTGCATCAATCTTTTCCAATGTATAGTTGGGATAAAAACAAAGGTTATGGAACATTAATCCATCGAAATGCAATTGCAGAATTTGGTATTACCAAATATCATCGTAAATCATTTAATATTTTTTCAGAGAATAATTAATTACAAAATTTTTACTCATCCCAAATTCCCAATCCTTCTCTGATGACACTATATTCATCATGAATACAATCAATAATTGTTGAAGGAATCATTCCACCTATACCGCCATCAACAACAATATCTACAAGATGTTTAAATTTTTCATAGATGATTTCCGGATCTGTATACTCTTCTACCATTTCACCGGGAAGTGAGGCTGATAAAATAGGATGCCCTAATTCTTGAACAATTGTTTTTGCAATTAAGTTATCTGGAATTCTTAGTCCAATTGAATTTTTTTTATTGTTCAAAATTTTAGGGACCTCTTTACTTGCAGGTAAAATAAATGTATAAGGTCCGGGTAAATATTTTTTTAATAATCTGTAAACAGGTGTTGAGATACTTTTGGTGTATTTGCTTAAATCACTCAAATCATTACAAATAAAGCTTAGCTGTGCTTTTTGCGGATCTACATTTTTAATTTTTGCTACTCTTTCAATTGCTTTGTGTTGAAAAATATCGCAACCCAAACCATAAATAGTATCTGTTGGATAGATAATTATACCGCCATTTAATAAGCAATCAATTACAATTTTAATATTCCTCGTATTTGGATTATTGATATTAATAGGTAACAACATCTAATGAAATTACAACAATTTCTCGGGTGGATTAGATAAAAAAAGGGCAGCTCCCCCAAGCTGCCCTTGAATAACACCCCAAAGTGAATACCACAGCAATTAAAAAAAAGCTGTTTTAGCACATAACCAATTAGAACCAACTTATTGGTTAAGGTGCAAAAATCTAATCAGAATTAATACTAAAACAGAGTGAAAAAAAGTAAAAAAGAAGTGATCTTTTTTTTGGTAAAGTCAATTTAATATATTATATGTTTTTTATTTAATTTTAATGAATAACACTCATTGAATGTTTTAATTGAATGGATATTAAACAATTTCCCAAACTTCTTTTCCTCGAAGTAGTTTGTCTAAATTCCCTTTGCCTTTTGTAGCAATTGTTTCATCAATTTGCATTGCCATAACATCTTCATAACAAGGCCTTTCTGTTTGAAAAAATACACCAAAAGGTCTTGGAAAATGACCTTGAGATTTGGTGTCATCAAACATCCTTGTCAATATTTGAGCTTTATAAAAATCATGTTCATCGTGTATCCACAAATCATCTGCATTTACACCCTCAGACAAATTAACAACAACCGGCCTTAACCCTTCAATTTTAATTCCTTTATCCTGATTTGCTCCAAAAATTAACGGCTTGCCATGTTCTAGGAACAAGGCTTCATCTGCCTTAGTACTTTTTTCTGTATATACTTCAAAAGCACCATCATTGAAAATATTGCAATTTTGATAAATTTCTACAAATGAAGAACCTTTGTGTTGGTGACTTCTTGCAAGTATCATTTGTAAATGTTTGGGATCTCTGTCCATACTTCTAGCAATAAAAGTAGCATCTGCACCTAATGCCAGTGCCAATGGATTAAAGGGATGATCGATGCTTCCCATTGGGGTACTTTTTGTTACTTTATTTTCTTCAGATGTTGGAGAATATTGTCCTTTGGTTAATCCATAAATTTGATTATTGAATACCAATAAATTCACATCAAAATTTCTGCGTAATAGGTGAATGGTATGATTTCCACCAATGCTCATGCTATCTCCGTCACCACTTACAATCCAAATACTCAGTTCAGGTCTGCTTGCTTTTAAGCCGCTGGCAATAGCAGTAGCACGCCCATGAATACTATGCATACCATACGTATTCATATAATAAGGAAAACGGGAACTACAACCAATTCCACTGATGATTACAATGTTTTCTTTAGGCACACCAATTCCAGGCATAATTTTTTGAACCTGTGCCAAAATGGAATAATCTCCACAACCCGGACACCAACGTACTTCCTGATCAGTTGCAAAGTCTTTGGCAGTTAGCGTTATAGGTGTTGTAGTAGTTGACATGCTCATAAAAAAATTTTCAAAATAAATCAATCAACCCAAAAATGAATGGTTAATTAAGAAGAATGTTACAAAAATAGAAAACTTAATCGGTATAAGTGGTTAAATATAGCATTTCAAATTCCTAATTCGATTTTATTAATTCTTCCCAATACTCTGCAGCCCTGCGTGTATGTGGTATTACAATTGTTCCGCCTACAATATTAGCTACTGCAAAAATTTCATAAATCTGTTCTGTGGTAACACCAAGTTCATAGCTTTTTCCCAAGTGATATTTAATACAATCATCGCAACGCAATACCATACTTGCAACCAAGCCCAACATTTCCTTTGTTTTTTTATCTATCGCCCCTTCATCGTAAGTGTTGGTATCCAAATTCCACAAACGCTTCATAACTAAATTATCTTTACTTAAAATCACTTCGTTCATTTTTGTACGATAATCATTAAACTCCTGAACTAGTTCACTCATAATGTATATTTTTTGTAAAGTTAACAAGCGAATTTGTTTTTTGTTGATACCTGAACTTTAAAATGTATTGAAGACAATTAAATTCACTTAAGAATTCATTTTATAAAAAAATTAAACTAACAAAATCTTTCTTTTCAGCAAACGTTTGTTAGTGTATTTTTGTACCTATGGGAAGAATTAAAACAAACAATAATGCTAGCCGAAAAGATATTATTTTACAAAAGGCTGCAATTCTTTTTAAAGAAAAAGGATTTAAAGCTGCGAGTATGCGAGAACTTGCAGAAGTAGTGGGTGTAGAAGCCGCAAGTTTGTACAACCATATTAAAAGTAAAAATGAATTACTACACGAAATCTGTTTTAATGTTGCCAACAAATTCAACGAAAAACTTGAGCAGATTGAATCAACAGATTTATCTGCACTTCAAAAAACAGAAGAATTATTGCGGTTTCATATCAACAGTATGGTGCAAAATTTTGATGAAGTGTTTGTAAGCGACAGAGAATGGAAGTATTTATCTGAACCTTATCTATCAAATTTTCAAACACAACGTCGTACGTATCGTAAACGCTTTGCAGCAATTATAGAAGATGGTATCAAGAAAAAAGAAATAAAAAAAATTGATGCTACAACAGCCGTACTCATTATGCTTCATGCAATTAGTGGAATCGAAAGCTGGCACAGAAGCAAACAAAAAATCAGCGGCGCAGAATTAGAAGAAAATATGATTGCCATTTTGGTAGGGGGATTAAAAAAATAATTTTTAGGTAAGCGAATTACAACAATACTTTTATGTCTGTACATTTTTATCCACTGACTATTGAGCAAATTACAAAAGAAACAAGCGATTGTGTTTCCATTACATTAATTATCCCTGAACATTTAAAAAATATTTTTTTCTATAAGCAGGGTCAATATATCACTATCAAAACAATCATTGAAGATGCTGAGGTTAGGCGTAGTTATTCATTGTGTTCATCCCCATTAGACAATGAATTTAAAATTGCTGTTAAAAAGGTCGAAGGTGGTTTGTTCTCATCATTTGCAAATGATGTACTAAAGGCAGGAGATATTTTGGAAGCAATGCCACCAATGGGAAAATTTTATACAACGCTAAATGCCACAAACAAAAAAGAATATGTTGGCTTTGCAGCCGGAAGTGGTATTACACCAATGTTATCAATCATTAAAACTACTTTGCAAACAGAGCCCAATAGTTCGTTTTCATTGATATATGGTAATAAAAATAGCACCTCCATCATTTTTAAAGAACAGCTTGAAGCATTGAAAAACAAGCATCTTAGCCGTTTTCAATTAATCCATATTTTAAGCAGGGAGAAAACTGATGCCGATATCAATTATGGTAGAATTGATCATTTCAAATGCAATCGTTTATTTGAAAATTTGCTGAATATTAATTCAGATGAATTTTTTATTTGTGGCCCGGAAGAAATGATTTTTTCGGTAAAAGATTTTTTAGAAGGCAGAATGGTTGATGAAAATAAAATTCATTTCGAACTTTTTACTTCAGCACAGACTCGTACCTCAAAAAGTAGCAATCAAGTTGCGATAGACAATTCTCCAAAAAGCAATATCATTGTTAAAGTAGATGGCAGAACTTTTGATTTTGATTTAGCATTTAAAGGAGATAATATTTTAGACGCTGCATTACAAAAAGGAGCTGATTTACCTTATGCCTGTAAAGGTGGCGTTTGTTGCACTTGTAAAGCTAAATTATTGGAAGGTGCAGTAAGTATGGATGTGAGCTGGGGTTTGGAAAAAGAAGAAATTGAACAAGGTTTTATCCTCACCTGTCAGGCACATCCTACAACAGATAAAGTAGTAGTTGATTTTGATGTCAAATAATAAAAAATGTTTTGACTTATTAAACTAACAGCCGTTAGTGTTGTTAATAATTTTGTACTTTTGACTTTATAAATTTGTTATTATGCAGATTCAAGATTTTGAAAAAATATTTCAAGGTAAAATTGATACTGAAATAAAAATTGAACCTAAAGACTGGATGCCCGATGCTTACAGAAAAACTAATGTAAGGCAAATCAGTCAGCATGCACACAGTGAAGTGGTGGGAATGTTGCCTGAGGGGAATTGGATAAGCAGAGCACCATCATTAAAACGTAAAGCTATTTTATTGGCAAAGGTTCAAGATGAAGCGGGGCATGGATTGTACCTCTATTCTGCTGCAGAAACTTTGGGTGTTAGCAGAGATGAAATGATTGAACAATTGTTAACAGGCAAAGCAAAATATTCATCCATTTTTAACTATCCAACACTTACCTGGGCAGATATGGGTGCAGTAGGCTGGCTGGTAGATGGTGCTGCAATCTTAAACCAGGTGATGCTTTGCAGAACTTCTTATGGTCCTTATGCAAGAGCAATGGTTCGAATTTGTAAAGAAGAAAGTTTTCACCAACGACAGGGTTTTGAAATATTATTGGTATTAAGCAAAGGAACACCTGAGCAAAAAGCAATGTGTCAGGATGCAATCAATCGTTGGTGGTGGCCCAGTTTAATGATGTTTGGACCAAAAGATACTGAGAGTACGAATAGTGATCAAAGCATGAAATGGAAAATCAAACGCAAAACAAATGATGAACTCAGACAACAATTTGTAGATATGGTGGTAGGTCAGATTAAAGTATTGGGAATGACATTACCAGATGCAGACTTGAAATGGAATGAAGAACGCAATCACTATGATTTTGGCGAAATCGACTGGAATGAATTTTGGGCAGTAGTAAAAGGAAATGGCCCTTGTAATAAAGAAAGATTAGATGCAAGAAACAAAGCACATGCAGAAGGAGCTTGGGTTAGAGAAGCTGCGATGGCTTACGCTGAAAAGAAATCAAAAAAATTAGAGAGGAAGGTAGCTTGATAAAAGATTAATACAATATTTTAAATACAATACAAGTTTCAAATAATGAATAATCTAATTATTAAACAATACTACGGAGATTACGGGGAAATAGAAACAGGTGCTGCATCAACAACTTCTGCTGAAACCGGCTGGCCTTTATGGGAAGTTTTTATCAGAAGCAAACAAGGATTGGATCACAAACATGCGGGTAGCTTACATGCTGCTGATGCACAAATGGCAATTGAAAACGCAAGAGATGTTTATACCAGAAGAATGGAAGGTGTGAGTATTTGGGTAGTAGAGAGTAAACACATTACAGCAAGCAATCCTGATGAAGCAGGTGAATTGTATGAACCCGCAATAGATAAAGTATATCGACATCCAACATTTTATGATTTACCCGATGAGGTTGGGCATATGTAAAATGGTAATGCTGTTTTAACAGACAGCATAATTAAAAGAATTAGATTTGAATGATGAATTATTTAGAAACAATCAAACATGAGCTCGAAATTTTAAAACCTGAATTAACAACTAAATTCTATGTTGATACAATTGGGTTATTTGGTTCAGTAATTCGTAAAGATTTTTCTGATAAAAGTGATATTGATATCATTGTAAATTTTAGCAGACCTGTAGGTATTGAGTTTATTGATTTAGCCAATTTTTTAGAATTGAAATTTCACAGAAAAATTGATTTAATTTCAAAAAAAGGAATTAAAGCAAATTACTTTGCTGAGATAGAAAAGGATATAATTTATGTCTAAAAGAAATACACCATTGCTTTTAATAAATGATATCCTCGAAAGTGGAGAAAAAATTTTACGTTACACTTCAGGAATGACATTTGAAACATTTATCATTAATGATATAACAATTGATGCCGTAATAAGAAATTTTGAAATCATAGGCGAAGCTGCAAACAGACTTTCAGATGAGTTCAAAGATCAAAATACGCATATTGACTGGCATAGAATAAGAGGCTTCAGAAACAGAATTGTTCATGATTATGCCGGAATTGACTTTGAAATTGTTTGGACAATAAAAGAAACCTTTCTTCCTGAAATGCTCAACCAAATAAAAAGTATTCAAATGTTTGAATAAATAATAAAGGATAGAATTTTACTGAACTAGACCAATAAAAATGACAGATTACTTACTACATCTTGCTGATACAACATTAATACTCTCACAAAGAAATAGTGAATGGTGTGGTCACGGACCAATCTTAGAACAAGATATTGCAATAACGAATATTTCATTAGACTTATTAGGTCAATCAAGAAATTTTTACCAATATGCTGCTGAATTAATCAGCCAAAAAAATGGAAATACTGTAACAGAAGATTCTTTGGCGTATTTGCGTGATCCAAGTGAATTTAAAAATGTATTACTGGCAGAATTACCAAGAGGTGATTGGGCAAATACCATTTTGAGACAATATTTATTCAGTGAATTTCAATTTATTTTATTTGAACAATTAAAGAATCATTCAGATACTCAGATAGCAGCAATTGCGGCAAAAGGCATCAAAGAAACCACCTACCATATTCGATGGAGTAAAGAATGGGTGATTCGTTTGGGCGATGGTACAGCAGAAAGTCATGACAGAATAAAAGCTGCCTTATCCACACTTTGGGCTTATACAGATGAATTATTTATTCCTGCTGAATATGAAGTAAATCTGGGAATTGATTTTGATATCATGAAAAAAATATGGCTTGAAAAAGTGATTGCTGTTTTTGAAGAAGCTACCTTATCAATACCCGAAAATATTGTGATGCAAACCGGAGGAAAAAATGGATTGCATACTTCAGAACTTAAATTAATATTGACTGAAATGCAACAATTGCAAAGAACTTATCCCGGAGCGGAATGGTAAACAACAACACTATATCAAAGGAAAAAATCTGGGAAATACTTGGTACAGTAACCGACCCTGAAGTTCCGGTATTAACCATATTAGATTTAGGAATTGTAAGAGATGTTGTTGTAACAAATGAAACTGTTGAAGTGGTGATTACCCCAACGTATACCGGCTGCCCGGCAATGGATATGATAAGCATGAATATCAGAATAGCATTGGCTGAACACAAGATTAATAATGTAAAAATCACCTCTGTTTTATCCCCTGCATGGACAACAGATTGGATGAGTGAAGCCGGCAAACAGAAACTGAAAACATACGGAATAGCAGCCCCCAATAAAAATTTTGAAATACCCGAAGATGGCGTTGAATGTCCTTTGTGTAACTCAATAAACACAAGGCTTATCAGCCAATTTGGAAGTACTGCCTGCAAAGCATTGTATCAATGCAATGATTGCAAAGAACCTTTCGATTATTTTAAATGTCATTAACTTTCATTTTCATAAATACACCATTATGTCTTCGATCCATTTTGAAATAAAAGATGCAGTTGCATACATTACTTTAAACCGACCTGAAAAATTTAATTCGTTTAACAGATCAATGGCATTGGAATTACAAGCTTTTTTAGACCAATGTAATACTGATAATAATATCCGTGCAGTGTATTTAACAGGAAATGGAAAAGCATTTTGTGCTGGTCAAGATTTGGGAGAATTGATTGGAGAAAATGCACCCGGCTTCGAACAAATTTTAAGTGAGCATTACAATCCAATCATTACAAAAATAAGATCTATTAATAAGCCTGTGATAGCTGCTGTTAATGGCGTTGCAGCGGGCGCAGGAGCCAATATTGCTTTGGCTTGTGATATTGTAGTTGCCACTTCGTCTGCTACATTTATTCAAGCGTTTTCTAAAATTGGATTGATACCCGATAGTGGTGGCACTTTTGTTTTACCAAGATTAATTGGATTGCAAAAAGCAACTGCATTGATGATGCTTGGAGAAAAAGTAACTGCAACAGAAGCTGAAAAAATAGGCATGATTTATAAAGTATTTGATGATGCTGAATTTGATGTGGAAAGTAAAAAAATTGTACGCACTTTAGCAGCAATGCCAACATTGGGCTTGGCTTATACCAAACAAGCGTTGAATGCTTCTATGCACAATAATTTAGAGCAGCAATTACAACTGGAAGATACTTTACAATACAAAGCTGCACATACCAAAGATTATGCAGAAGGTGTAGCGGCATTTTTAGAAAAACGAACTGCAAATTTTATTGGTGAGTAGTTGAAAAATAGTTCTCAAGTCAATCCGACAATCCAATAATCATATCAATTAAAAAACATGACACCAACACCACAAGCAGTTGTAACACAAATGATGAAAGATGATCTATTCTCTCAATGGTTGGGTATTTCTGTAATAGAAATTAGTGAAGGTTACAGTAAAATTGAAATGACTGTAAGACCAGAAATGATGAATGGATTAGGGATTGTACACGGAGGTATTGCATTTAGTTTGGCAGATAGTTGTTTTGCATTTGCCTGCAACAACAGAAATAATTTATCGGTTGCATTAGACACAAGTATCAACTTTACAAAACCCGTGCATGTTGGTGATGTGTTGATTGCTGAAGCAAAAGAATTACATAATGGAAGATGTACAGGATTATACCATATTACAATTACCAATCAGGAAAACATGGTAGTGGCTTTGTTTAAAGGAACTTGTTTTAGAACAAATAAAAAGTTGATTGATTAATTTTTTGCTAAGGCTTTGAACCAAAATAGCTAAAACATAATTTCAATAAAATACCGATACTAATATGATTTATGCTTTTAATAATTTCATTCCCGTAATTCATGAATCTTCATTTATTCATCCACAGGCTGCTGTTACGGGAAATGTAGTGATTGGTAAAAATGTTTATGTTGGTCCGGGTGCTGCGATACGTGGCGATTGGGGACAAATTATTATTGAAGATGGTTGTAATGTTCAGGAAAACTGCACGCTGCATATGTTTCCGGGGAAGATGGTTGTTTTAAAAGAAGCTGCACATATTGGTCATGGTGCTATCATTCATGGTGCAATAATTGGAAAAAATTGTTTGATAGGGATGAATGCAGTTGTAATGGATAATGTAATATTGGGAGATGAATGTATTGTTGGGGCATTGTCATTTTTAAACGCCGATGAACAATTTGAAGCAAGAAGTTTAATTGTTGGAAACCCCGCTAAAAAAATAAAAGACGTTAGCGATGAAATGATTTACTGGAAATCGGAAGGAACCAAGTTGTACCAACAATTACCCAAAGCAATGTTTGAAACCTGGATTGAAACTGAACCATTAAGAACAATCCCAGATAATTTTAAATTACAGGACTCAGGTTATAAAACTTGGAATGAAAGTAAATAGCTGTATTGATAATTAAAAAAATTATTCCCATTCTGCTGAATAAAATTACAACTGTACAAATGTGCGACGCAACAACAGTTTCAACAAAGTAGCTACAGCCAATAAACAAAAATATTACAACGGGCAGTTTTCGTGATAGTTGATTAATTCAATTGGTGCACGTTCTATTTCGATGCCATCGTAATGTGCAAACACTTCATCCAGTACAGATAAAACTTCTTCCATTTCGCTGATGGTAACGAGCCTTCCTCTGAACTCTTTTATATTGGGTAAACCGCGCAAATAATTGGCATAATGACGGCGCATTTCAAAGATGCCCACTTTAGGTCCTTTCCATTCTACAGATTTTATTAAATGCTTTTTACAAACTGCTATACGCCCTGAAAGTGTTGGTGCTGCTAGTTCTTCACCGGTTTGCAAGAAATGTTTGATCTCTCTGAAAATCCATGGATAACCTATTGCTGCCCTTCCAATCATGATGCCATCTACGCCATAACGTTCTTTGTATAATTTTGCTTTTTGCGGACTATCAATATCTCCATTTCCAAAAATTGGGATTTGTATGCGAGGGTTATTTTTTACTTTGGCAATTAAACTCCAATCGGCTTCGCCCTTGTACATTTGACTTCTTGTTCGACCATGAATTGCCAATGCTTTAATGCCCACATCTTGTAATCGTTCGGCAACTTCTTCAATATTTTTAGTGCTATCGTCCCAGCCCAATCTAGTTTTTACTGTAACCGGAAGTTTGGTGCTTTTTACAACAGACTCTGTTAAACGAACCATCAAATCAATATCTTTTAAAACGCCTGCGCCGGCACCTTTCAGGGCTACTTTTTTTACGGGGCATCCAAAATTAATATCCAACAAATCGGGGTTGGTTACTTCTACAATTTTTGCCGCCATTGAAAGGCTGTCTTCATCACCACCAAAAATTTGGATACCGATGGGGCGTTCATAATCAAAAATGTCTAGCTTTTTTCTACTCTTGATGGCATCACGAATCAAGCCTTCGCTGCTGATAAATTCTGTATACATTAAATCTGCGCCATTGTCTTTACACACAGCCCTGAAAGGCGGATCACTTACATCTTCCATAGGTGCTAATAAAAGCGGGAAATCGGGCAATTGTATTGAATCTATTGTAACCATATTTTTTGGGTTGAACGAAAATGATGCGAAAATAAATTTTGCTTTACTGAATATTATTTACCAACGGCATACAGTACTTAACGCATCTTCATTATCTTAGCTTGCAAATTTACAAGCTTCTCAAACAATTAAACCATATCATGCAATTAGACAATATTTTTTTAAGTACAAATGCGCTTGCTGAAAAGCCAAAAATGAAATATATAGCACAGTTAGGGTTGTTACTAGGTTTTGTGGGTTTGGCTTTTATGGTGGCAGGAATAGTACAAATTGGCGTAGCTTTTAACTTGTTACCCAAAAACATTTCTTTTGACCAAATGGGTAGTGAAATGATGAAAGCCATGGAAAAGCCTGAGAATGCCAATACCATGCGTTGGTTGCAACTAGTAAGTGCCGGAATCATGTTTTTTGTTCCTACTGTTTTGTGGTCATTAATCATTAGCCACAATTCGTTTAAATTTTTAGGATTCAACAGCAAATTCAATGCGAAGCAAATCGCTTTTGTAATTGGTATTTCCATTTTTGCATTGATACTGAGTGGTGCTTTGGGTGAATTGAATCAAATGATTCCAATTTCCAAACAATGGGCTGCAAAATTTAAGGAAATGGAAAATGCTTATGTCGATCAGGTAATGAGCATTGCACGGATGAATAATGTTGCAGAATATTTATTTGTATTAGTGGTAATTGGTTTTGCCCCTGCACTGTTTGAAGAAGTTTTATTCAGAGGTGGCTTACAACAATTATTAACGAATTGGAGCAAAAAGCCTTTGCTTGCAATCATTGTTACGAGCATAATTTTTAGTGCAATACACATGAGTTATTATGGCTTTTTGCCAAGGTTTGCATTGGGAGTGATGTTGGGTTTAATTTATTATTATGGCAAAAATATCTGGCTGAATATTCTGATGCATTTATTGAATAATGGCATTTCTGTTACGATAATGTTTTTAACAAGCAAAGGCGGCAAACCTTCTCAAGAGATTATGGATAGCACCTTTCCTATTTACTATGGCATTGTACCACTAATTGCAATCATATTTTTTATGAGCCGATTTAAAAAAGAAAGTGAAGCACTTGCTCCGGAAAATACTTTTGTTTATTTGAAAAAAGAAGAGGATCCTTTTGCAGAAAGAATGCCCGCAAATGATGATCAATCCAACGATTCAATTAATAATACTTTAAACGATGGCGCTGAACAAACAAGTATTTAAACAACGTGCAACTACTGCCATTGTTTTCGTAGTAATCATGTTGGCGGGTTTATTGATTAACCAATGGACATTCTTTTTATTATTTTCCTTGATACATTTTGGATGCTGGATGGAATACCTGAAAATGGTTGGGCTTATTGATAAAGAATATACATACATCAATCCATTTCACAAATACGGCGTGATGATTGCGGGTTTTAGTTTTATGCTGTGGATGTTGAATGACACTTATTCTTTTGCCGGTTTTCAATTACAAGAAATGGGTTGGTGGGCATTGGTTACATTTGCTTTGGTATTACCAATGAGCGAAATATTATTAAGCAAAAAAAACAATCCGAGGATAATGGGTTATTCGTTTATTGGCTTATTGTATATTTCTTTAAGCTGGGGATTGATGATGGATTTAAGAAATAAAGGACTGTATTTGAGTGCTGCAAAAACGGGTTGGTGGGATGCAGGCGTTTTTCTTCCGTTGATTGTTATTGGATGTATGTGGGTAAATGATACAATGGCTTATTTAGTTGGATCATTCATTGGCAAAACGCCTTTATCAAAAATTTCACCTAAAAAAACTTGGGAAGGAACGATTGGTGGAATCATACTTTGTGTCATCATCATGGGATATGTTGGAAGCAAATATGTTGATGTTAGTTTTCCCATGCAAGGTTTTCATTGGTATATTATAGCTACTTTATGTGCTATCACAGGAACAACAGGTGACTTATTGGAAAGTAAGCTGAAACGAATGGCAGGCGTGAAAGATAGCGGTTCAATAATGCCGGGACATGGTGGATTTTTAGACCGGTTTGATTCTCTAATATTGACAACACCAATAGTTTGGTTGTATATAAAATTGTTTGTAGAGTAGTTTAGGTAGTTTGTAAAGTATAGATAGTTTAGTTAGTTAACAGATTAATCATAGTACCCTTTATCAAACAACAAACAACACATTACAATTTTTATTCGATATAAGCTTATTGCAATGATTATCTGATGAAACAATGCATCCACAAAAAATATTTCCTTTGGCTTATCCGTATTACATTTGCTGAATAAACATTTACACATGACTGTTCATAGAGAAGGTTTTCAAACTATTGGAATAACTGCCTTAATTTTTGGTATCTTAAACGTTGTTTCATTTTATTTTTTAAGTGAATGTTGCCCATGGTTGGCTTTGGTAATTTTTCTGGTGAGTTTGTTTTTTCTGCTTTTCATTATTTCTTTTTTCAGAATTCCCAATCGTGTATTAACGATCGATGATAACAAAATTATTTGCCCTGCAGATGGTAAAGTAGTTGTGATAGAGGAAACAGTTGATGTAGAATATTTTAAAGACAAGCGTATTCAGGTAAGCATATTTATGAGCCCGGCTAATGTGCATGTGAATAGAAATCCGATGAGCGGAAATGTAATTTATAATCAATACCACAAAGGGAAATATTTGGTAGCATGGCACCCAAAAAGCTCTACTGAAAATGAGCGTTGGAGCGTGGTAGTTGAAAATAGTCACGGTACAATTTTATACAAACAAATTGCCGGTGCTTTGGCAAAAAGAATTTGTAATTATACACATGTAGGTGAGCAAGTAAAACAAGGTAATGAATATGGATTTATTAAATTCGGAAGCAGGGTTGATATTTTATTACCTTTAGGTACAAAAGTAAATGTACAACTGAATGAAGTAGTGAAAGGAGGAGTTACTGTTTTGGCTAGCTGGAGCTAAATTAAAAATTTTAACAAAAGGGTATTTTTATTTTGAGTTGAAAAAACTATTTTTACAACCAATACATTTTTAAAAATCTAAAACAAGTAAGTATTATGAAAAAGATTCTAATTTTAGCTACAGCAGCTTTTTTATTTAGTGGTGTAGCATTTGCAGGTGGTGGTGAAAAAAAGAAATGTGCAAAAGGTAAAGAATGTTGCAAAAAAGATAAGGAAGCAAAAGATTGTGGTTCTAAAGAAAAAACTACAACTGCTACTCCTAAAACTGCTGCTCCTGCTACCAAAAAAGCGTAAGGATAAAAAATTAATCAGAAAAAGCTGGTGCTTTAGGCATCAGTTTTTTTATGCCTGTACTTTTTAAAACCCAATTTCTTAAACCAACATTATCATGAAATGTACATTTTTTAAAAGTTGATTAGTAGTACATTTGTCGGCAACAAAAACAAGCTTATGAAACTTCTTTCCGGAAAAACATCTATTGTTACAGGTGCGGCACGTGGTATCGGTGCAGCAATCGCTATTAAATTGGCTGAACAAGGAAGCAATATTGCTTTCAGCTACATCAGTGACAACAGCAAAGAAAAAGCCTTGGCATTAGAAGCTGAATTAACTGCTTTAGGCGTTAAAGCAAAAGCTTATCAGAGCAATGCAGCTGATTTTGCACAATGCGAAACTTTTGTAAATGATGTTTTAAAAGAATTTGGTACTATAGATATTTGTGTAAATAATGCCGGCATCAGTAAAGATAATTTATTGCTCCGCATGACTGCCGAACAATGGGATGAAGTAATGGATGTAAACCTGAAAAGTGTTTTCAATATGACCAAGCAGGTAATACGCCCAATGATGAAAGCAAAACAAGGCAGTATCATAAACATGAGCAGCATTATTGGAATTCGCGGTAATGCCGGACAAAGCAGTTATGCTGCTAGTAAAGCGGGTATCATTGGATTTACAAAAAGTATTGCACATGAATTGGGAAGCAGAAATATTCGTTGCAATGCTATTGCCCCTGGATTTATTGAAACCGATATGACGCATTATTTACAAGATAGTGATGCATCTGCAGAGTTTCTTAAAAAAATTCCTTTGGGCCGATTTGGTAAAGCCGAAGAAATTGCAAATACTACCTTATTCCTTGCAAGTGATTTGAGTAGCTACATTACCGGACAAGTATTAAGTGCTTGTGGTGGATTGAATATTTAGTTTTATTAACAAAAGAATTTAAAAAAGTCATCTGATGTCAGATGGCTTTTTTTGTGCTATTTATTTGAGGTAACAACAAATTCAATACAAGCCCTTTACTATTATCTTTACAAATAGAAATGACAAATATTTCAGATAAATATGACATGGTAATCGGGCTGGAAATTCATGCTCAATTACAAACACATACAAAATTATTTTGTGGTGATAGTATTGCTTTTGGTGCAGCACCAAATACACATATTAGTCCAATTACCTTAGGGCATCCTGGATCATTGCCAAAGACCAATAAAGTTGCAGTTGCATATGCCATAAAAATGGGTTTGGCTTGTAATTCTACTATTAAAAGAGATAATTATTTTGCACGGAAAAATTATTTTTATCCTGATTTACCAAAAGGCTACCAAATATCACAACACACAACTCCTATTTGTGTAGGTGGATTTGTAACAATCAACACATCTGCAGGACAAAAAAAAATTGAACTGAACAGAATACACATGGAAGAAGATGCAGGTAAAAGCATGCATGATTTAGATGAACAATTTACTTGCATTGATTTGAATAGAGCCGGAACACCATTAATTGAAATTGTTACAGAACCTTGTATCCACAGCAGTGAAGAGGCATTTGAGTATGTAAGTGAAGTAAGAAGACTAGTTCAATGGATTGGTATTTGTGACGGTAATATGGAACAGGGAAGTTTGCGTTGCGATGCCAATATTTCTATACGCCTAAAAGGTGCAACTACTTTAGGTACAAAAGTTGAAGTAAAGAATTTAAACTCCATACGTAATGTAAAAAAAGCAATTGAATTTGAAGTACAACGAATGATTGAGATTGTCGAAAAAGGAGGAATAATCACACAACAAACAAGAAGTTTTGATGCATCTGATGACACGACCTTTGCAATACGTGATAAAGAAGATGCAAATGATTACAGATATTTTGCCGACCCCGATTTAGCTCCTTTTCATTTAACAGAATTATTTATTGAAAATATCAGAAAAGACTTACCTGCATTGCCTTTACAGATGATACAAGAATTTCAAGAATCATTTGGGTTAACAATTTATGACGCAAACAATTTATGTGCTGATAAAGCAACTGCTGATTATTTTTTAGAGGTATCCAAATATTCAGTTCATTATAAAGCTATTGCCAATTGGATGCTAGGACCTATTAAGCAACAATTAAATGTATCCGCAAAAGACTTTTCTACATTACTATTATTACCTCAAACTCTGGCAGAATTGATTGCAATTGTTGAGGAAGGAAAAGTAAATTTTTCCGTTGCATCTTCAAAAATATTACCCGAATTAATGAATGGCAATATTAGTCCATTAGCAATTGCTGAAGCGATGAATTTATTACAAGTAAGTGACACCAAAGAGCTGGAAAGCTGGATTGATGAGGCTTTGGAAGGCATACCAGATAAAGTAGCTGAATATAAAAAAGGCAAAAAGGGATTGATTGGCTTATTTGTTGGTGAAGTAAAAAAAATTAGCAAAGGCAAAGCAGATCCTAAAATGGTAACTGCTTTATTACAAGAAAAATTAAAATAATTTTATGAAAAAAACAATCATTGTTGCCGGTTTATTTTTAATAATTAGTTCGTGTAAAGAAAAATCAAATGGTGTATTTACAGTTGCAGGAACCATCAAAAATGCGCCGAGTGATAAAGTGTATTTAAAAGAACTTCCTTTTGGTGGCGCTAACCCAATAGTAGTAGATAGTGCCACTTTACAAAATGGGAAATTTGAGCTTAATACAAATACTTTAGAAGAAGGATTGTATAGTATTGGATTTGAAACATTTCCCAATGCTGTATTGCTGATAAATGATGCTAAAAAAATTGAAGTAAATCTTGATTTCAATAACTTCAAGAGTTATGAAACAAAGGGCTCTAAAGCCACCACTGCATTGCACGAATTATTTTCTGGCTATGAAAAAAATTATAACAATTTGGAAGAAAAAATTATGTGCTTAGATTCTTTACAAGAGAAAAAAGCTGGTGATAGTTTGGTAACAATTGCACGTATACAAAAGAATAAAGAGAAAGAACAATTAAATAAATTGTTGATTAATTTCATTAATAACACTGAAAGTCCGGCTGCTTGTTTGCAAGCTTTGGCAATGGCTACAAGAACGATGGAAATGGATGAGTTGAGTGCCATCATTGAAAAGTCAGTAACAAAATTTAGCAGCTATGGTAACATCAAAAAATTACAACAAATCATTATTGGCAAGCAATACCCTTTACTAGGGAAACAAGCACCTGCTTTTGCTCTAGGATCTCCAACCAATGATACGATAGCCTTAAGTAGTTTTAAAGGCAAATATGTATTGGTTGACTTTTGGGCAAGCTGGTGTGCACCATGTCGGGCAGAAAATCCCAATGTAGTTGCAATGTACCATAAATACAAAGACAAAAATTTTACAGTTTTGGGTGTGTCATTGGACAGAGATGTGAAAGCATGGACAGAAGCAATAAAAAAAGACAGCCTTACATGGACACATGTAAGCGATTTAAAACAATGGGAATCACCATTGGTTAGTTTGTATCAATTTGATGGAATACCATTTAATGTATTAATTGACCCAACCGGAAAAATAATTGCTTCAGGTTTAAGAGAGGAAGTATTGGATAAGAAATTGAGCGAGGTGTTGAGGTAATGAAGTAATAAAATAGAACAGTTTTCGAAATTTCAACCAAAGCTATGCACACAAAGAATTCTAGCATTTTTTAGCCTACACGTTGTCCATTAACCCGATATTTGTATTACATAAACAGAAAAAGGTTTCAACTTAATAGATTGAAACCTTTTTCTGTTTTTTATAGTATTATTTTCTAGTACATTATTCTTATTTTGACAATTTAGCCAATAAATAATCTAAATTATCTGTTTTGTAATAGTCTTAGAGACTATAAGAATTAAGGCAATAGAACTCGATTTACTATATGAAGCACATTTGGTTGACCTGTTGAGATTGCGCTTCTGTATAATAAGTCCGGTGTTACTACACCTGATTGATTTGTACCATTACCATCACCTCTAAAAGTAGGTACAATTCCTGTTAATGTGGAAGTAATGTTACTTCCCGTTTGTAGTGATGGATAAGTTGTTGTTCTGAAATCACAAGAAAACAATCTACCTGCTGTTGTTGTTGCAGATGTTGCTGGAATTACATGTAATCTCAGTATGTTGGTAAGTGTTGTAATATTAGCAGCATTTATTGCAGCAACATCCGGAAAGCCTGCAGCTATAAAAGCAGCATTGTTTGGTGCTAATAAAGTAACGGATGATGTCAACCCATTTAACGCAGCTGTTAATCCTGTTCTATCTAATGCAGCTTGTAATAAACTTAGGCTTGGATTTGCTGTAAGTGTGGCAGTAAGATTTCCAGGAACAGGAGCCAAAATTCCATTGATAATATGGAACAACCCATTATTCGACAATATATCTGTTTTTAACACTTTGTCACCATTAAAATATGTCCCTAAAATAGCAGCTGGTTGTACAATTGAAGAATTAGCAACGTAGCTTGACGTATAAATAAAATCCCTATTGATATTGTTATATGGTGCATTTGGGCCAGGCAATAAACTTAATGCTGATGTACGTCCTGGTATTATATGATTTCTCAAAAAAGCCCTCAAAGCATCCTTATTCATACTAGCAACACTTGCAGAAGTAATACCAGCTGCATTAAGAGCAGAATCTGTAGGTGCTAATATTGTATATTGACCTAGATAGCTAAAAGTTGTGTCCATTCCAGCTGCTCTGATTGCTGAAGCAAAAATATTTAAACCTGATTTCTGAGCGGTTGTTACAATATTATCTGTAATTCCTGCAGGATATAGAACATTATTTTCTCTTTTATCACAACTAGTGAGACCTAAATAAAAGGCAAAAGTAGTTATGATGTATAATAGTTTTTGTGATTTCATTGTATTTATTTTATTAATATTAGTAATTATTTAAAACCCACAAACAAGATGGATTTTAAATATATTATAGTTGTGATATTGACCAACCAATAAATTGGAAATTTTCACTCACTGGTATACTATTATTTCCTCTCAATTGAAAAACTACTGTAACAGGTATTGTACTTGATACACCAGGGTTACGAACAACCCATCTACAGAATCCAAAACTAGAATTTGCAGGTATTGTTACTGTACGATCAATTAACTGAAAATGTGCACCCGGAGTTGTGGATGAACCCTCTATACCGGTAGTGAATGTTGAATTAACCCCCATAGTAAATGTTTGAGGTGTTGATTGCTGAGGACCAACTAAGTTAATTCTCATTCTAATAGTATCTACTGTTGCTCTAGTCAAAAGTGGATCAATCCCACCGTAAGAATTTGGTGAATTGTACACCCCTCTTCCTGGTTCTCCCGGAACCCTTGTGAAAAGAGTAAATGGATATCCACTTGTTCTTGCATTAAAAGATGCCCAATCAATTTCAACTAGTGTTCCTTTGAACAATATGTCGTCATTTTTAACACATCCTGTTAGAGACGTGATTAATGGAATAAGTAATAAATATTTAAATAATTTTTTCATATATGTTATTTTTATTGGTATATTTTAGTAGCCGAAATTTTGAATCATATTAGGGTTGTTGTCTAATTCTCTTTGTGGCAAAGCAGGTAGCAATCTAAAATCTGTATATATAATTTTAGTACTTAAGCCAGTACCAGTTAAGCCATTTGTTCTCTTAAAGTCAAACCATCTGAATCCTTCCATAGCAAATTCTAATCTACGTTGACGTAAAGTCTCATTAATTATCGCTGTTGATGTAGTCAAAGATGCATCTGCAGTTGCTTGAGATGTTGTATAAGACAGGTAACGATTTTGTTTCAGTAAAACAAGATCAGCTGCGGCTTGTGTAAGATTAAAATTAGTGTTTGTTGATCCATCCCTGTTAGTAGCGTTTGCTCTTGCTTCGGCACGTGTTAATAATACTTCAGAAACTCTAATAAGAGGTATATTATCTAAATTTGGAAAGCCATTTTTACCGATAAATTTCGTACATTCAATACGAGCTGTACCTCTAGCTGTTGACCCTGTCTCAAACAGAATATTCCTTGCATCATCTGTTCTGCTTGAAAAGGCACCGCCACTTCCATTTGCAGCGATTCCTGCAAATCCTAGTTGTTGTAATAGAGTGGTTGTTGAAACTAAGTCACCAAAGCCTTGAACAATAGCTGTATTTCCTCTATCCCTTAAGGTAGTGTATGTAGTTTGTAAACTTTCGTTAACACCCAAATTTTCTGTCTGGTTGGCAAATCTTATTTCGAATAAAGATTCTGGATGTACTTGAGAAGTCCAACTTCCTACATAATTTGCTGCAGATGATAGGCGTGATCCAAAAGTTGTAAGAACCAAATTACTCATATTTACAGCTCTTGTGTAATCTCTGTTGTAAAGAGCAACACGGGCATACAACGCTTGAGCAGCAGCCAAGCTAGCAGTTGCTGGTGCTAAACTAGCTGGATTGGTTAGTTTAACGATTGCTGAGTCTAAATCTCTATAAATTCGACTATACATAGAATCAACTGTTGGTCTTGCTGGTGTATTAGCTAAAGCACCGTCTGTAGTTAGTGGTGTATTCAAAATAATAGGCAATCCCCCTCTATCTTGACCAGCAACTCCTAATCCAGGTTCATAGCAATAAACCCTTGCTAAATCATGGTACATTAAAGCTCTTAAAAAAAGCAGCTGTCCTTCCCAATTATTTCTTTCAGCAGTAGTAACAGCAGGTACCAGTTGTAGTTTTGGTATAGCGGATAAGATGTTATTTATTTCAGCAATTGCATAATAACAAACTTGATAACTTCCAAAATGAGCACCAGCAACATTTGCTGCTTCGTTGACTAACCTACCAGATTTATTAGTTGCAAACCCATTTTCACTAAGTGCTTCAGCTACAGCTAGCATGTCTCTACCATAGTATCTTAGGTTTTTTAGTCTAGAATAAACACCGGTAATTGCGGCATTCACATTGTCTCTACTTGAAAATGCCGTTTCCGTTAAAATAGATTGCCTTGGCTCTATTTCAATTTGCTTGGCACAACTAGTAAATAATAGTATAGCTAAAGCAAAGAATGAAAAATAATTTAATTTGTATTTCATTTTATTTAATATTTATAATGTTAAAATCCAATTTGTAAGCCCACATTAATATTCTTTGTTTGAGGAATTATACCGGTTGTAGTTCCAGCAAACTCTGGATCATAACCTAACCAATCTGACACTGTGAATAAATTTTGACCTTGTACATAAAATACTGCAGAACTTATTTTTGTCTTAGTTAAAAAGGCAGACGGGAAAGTGTAAGAGAAGCGAATGTCTCTCAACCTAATATAATCTGCCTTGCGCCACAATCTGCTACTACCAGTTACATGGTTCACTCCGCCTGGTTCAGCTCCAGTATCAAAAGTTCTAGGAACAGAGGTTAAATCACCTGGTTTTGTCCATCTTGCATCATAAATTGATTTAAGAGTATTAAAGGTTCTATTTCCATTTTCCATCATAAAGTTAACTTGACCATCAGTTGCTAATCTGCCAAACTCATAAGTAAATAAGAAATCTAATCCAAAGCCTTTATAGCTCAGTTGGCTACCTAAACCTCCAAAATAGTCGGGTTCTTGATCACCTATGTATCTTCTATCCCTATTTTGAGGGATGTAAGTAACATTATTGAAAGTATCTAAATACATTGGTCGACCAGTTGCAGCATTTACACCTTGATATGACTGTGTAAATACACTATTTATAGACCTTCCAATACGCACCGAAGGATCTCCAGGTAAAAATTCATTCCCGCCGTATAATTTGCTTATTTTATTGTATAAGAAAGTAAAGTTAAAGTTAGCTACCCAACGGAAAGCACCCTCTTTTCTTGGTTTTACAATTTCAACATTAGTTGCAAATTCAATACCTTTTATATCAATTTCACCAACATTTTGCGAAAAACTACCTGTACCATTCAACCAAGTTACAGGTTGTCCTAGTAAAGCATTTTGTGTTTTTCTATTAAACAATTCCAATGAACCACTTACACGATTCTTAAAAAATCCGTAATCAATACCTAGATTTAAAGTTTGGTTAACTTCCCAAGTTAAATTTGGATTTGCTAACCCGCCATAATTAATACCTGCAAAGCCATTGTATTGAGCGCCTGAAGTATAAAGACTTAATGCATCAAAATTACCTATCTGATCTTGTCCTGTTCTACCGAAAGATCCTCTTAATCTTAATTGAGATATTACACTATTACCGCGTAAAAAGTTTTCTTTATCTAAATTCCAACTTGCGATAATACCTCCGAAAGTACCAAATTTACTATTTGCTCCAAAACGAGATGAACCATCGTTTCTAGCATTGATAGTTATTAAGTATTTACCATCATAGTTAAAATTAAATCTAGATATTACCCCTGCCCTTTTATATCCAGTATAAAATTCTCCAACTGATTCAGGGGTAGCAGCTGCATTAATTGTTACAAAGTTGGAAGATGGAAAACCAATCCCGGTAGCAGATATTGATTCATTGATATCTTTTCTAAATTCATATCCAACTAATCCATCAAATTTTAATTTTTTAGTAATGTTTGTGTTGAAATTTAACGTATGTGTCGTTAGTATGTTTGTGTTCCAATTGCTTTGAACCGAACCTCTACCTCTAACGCCTAAACCATCATTAGTTCTTGGATCTCTGTATTGCTTACCTTGAACCAAACGATAATCAATACTGGCAAAGCCTCTGTAGGTAAGCCAGTTAGTCATTTTATAATCAAGTGTTAAAGCTGACACCAATTGATTTGTTCTTTGGTATCCACTATTGAAATCATTAACTGCTACTATATTTTGATTAAGAATACCAGCAAGTGCTTGATTAGGAGGCAAACCAAAATATGTACCATTTGCTTGGTATATTGGGTTAACCGGTAGAATTAGTGGTGAAGAAAAAGCCGGACTTCCTAAAAAAGACCCATCGGTTGAAAAAGGAATTTGTTGATCAAAACTACTTAAGTTTAATTTGAGTCCTAATGATATTTTATTATTAATTTTATGATTTAAATCGCTACTTAAACCATATCTTTTAAAGTCAACTTTCTTGAAAATGGTACTTTGATTAGTAACATTAGCACTCATATAAAACTGGGTTTTATCATTGCCACCAGATAAGGAGAAATCAATGTTTTGGATTGTACCAGTTTGTAGTGCAGCATCCTGCCAATCGTAGTTAGGTAGCCCATTAATCATGGAATCTACTTGTCTCTGATTAAACAAGGAAGTTACAGCACCATAACTTCTTCCTGTAGCGGCTGATAGTTCTCCCAGTGCCCAACGTTGAGACTCTAAAAAAGGATATGCTATACCAGCACTCCTTGCTTGAGGAGACCATCTATTAAAGTCTGCCTCGGCTCTAGAATTTACATACTCTTGGCTTGTTAACATGTCGAACTTCTTCAAGGCTGTAGTATAACCATTTGTAACATTAAGTGAAAATTTGGTTTTTCCACCTTTCCCTTTTTTAGTTGTAATAATTACGACACCATTTGCAGCTTGGGAACCATAAATTGACGCACTAGCAGCATCTTTTAATATGTCAATACTTTCAATATCATTTGGATTCAAGAAAGCTAATGGATTATTCTGTGTAAATGAACCATCTATTCTATTATTTAATTGAACTCCATCAACTATGTAAAGCGGTTGTAAGCCAGCATTAAATGAACCAGTACCTCTTATACGTACATTAATCGCACCACCCGGGATACCATTATTTGATTGCACCAAAACCCCTGCAGCTCTTCCTTGCAAAGCTCTATCAACTGAAACATTGGGCAAATTTTGGATCTCTTTTCCTTTCACTGAAGCTATAGCACCACCCTCGTCTCGTTTTTTTCGAGCCTGATAACCCACAACAACAATTTCTTCTAAGGGGTCCTCTTTTTTGATTAATCGAACATTTACACTATTTGTAGTTGAAATATCAAACTCAACTGTTTCAGACCCAACAAAGGCGATTACAATCTTTTTCGTTTCAGTTGGTACTGAAATACTAAAAGCTCCATCAACATTTGTTAAACCACCAATTTTTGTGCCTTTAGCAGTAACAGAAGCACCTTCAACTGGTTTTCCTCGGTCATCTAATACCTTACCTGTAATGGTTCGGCTGTTTTGTGCCCATAATTGACTTATCGTCAATAAGAAACACCATGTAAGCATCATAATTTTTCTCATAATCTCAGGATTTTTTAATTTTTCAAGCGGCAATATACATTGAAAGGTTAAATAAAGAAATTTATTTTTACTTAAATATAACTAATAGGAATAAATTTTTGCTAGTTTAAACTAATTGGTTGTTTAAGTTCCAGCTATATATAGATACAAGAAAAAAATATTACCTAGGCTAAGTGGCAAAAATATTTATTATTTGATTAAACCAGTATTAAATTATTATTCAATAAAGATGGGCAGAGATATGCTATTTTAGTTGCTCTCCAAGTATAAGTTGTTGATAAAGACCAAAGTGAACTGTGATTCAAATTTAATGAGATTAGCTTACATTAGAAGAAAAATGGGTTATCCCATTGCAGAAAATATGAATACAGATGAATTATTAATTTTTAAAAGGTTTCATCAAAATAAGAAACTGGTATATTCTTATTATAGAGAACTTCCAAATTAGAACAGCAGTCGCTTAATATTATCTATTGAAAATAACATAACTATTAGTATTACGGGCAAAAAGGCACTATTAAAACTGATTGACCCAAAGGATGAACAGAAAATTGAAAGATGATATTGTTGTGTAACAAGGCTGCTACCTTCAAAGCGGCAAACTTTAGAATGGTTATAAGAGCCATTGCATTATACAATAAAAACTACCACATATACTACTGAATACAAAAATGCCAGATTACGTAAATTCAAAAAAAATCCCGGCTACCTGATGTAACCGGGAATTATTTAAAAGTTATCAACTTTCAACTAAGTAACTTAGTTATTTTGTGTCATTAAACTATTGTATAGCATTTCAGATGCCGGTATTGGCCAAACATATTGAACTGTAGTAGGTGCAACTGCTGCTAAACTTCCCTTTGCAGGAAAAGCAATATTTTGTCTGAGAATATCTAAACTTCTAATGCCTTCTCCCAAAAATTCAATTCTCCTTTCATTCAAAATAGCATTGATTAAATCTGTATTGGTTGCAGGAGCAAAAGTTGTTGTTGCATCAGAACGCTGGCGAACTGCATTTAATAATGCTACTGCTCTGGCATCTACAGCAGTAGTAGAAGTTCTAGCAATTGCCTCAGCTAAATTGAGCATTACTTCAGAGTAACGAATGATAGGTACATAATTATTTAAATCGTCATTAAACTTGCTGTATCTAAAAGGTGCTGCTGTATTTACAACCAAAGCCCTTCTTGCATCTGTTGCTTTCCAAGCTGCATCTGCAAAAATGCCGGTAGGATTTAATGCAAATTCAGCATTATGGTACAATGCTAAACCATTTTGTGTACCAGGAGAATTTAAATTAGTCATTGGTAAACTAAAGACAGATTCAGTGGTATTGTATGTACGAAACGTAGTTAAAAAAGCAGTATTCAATCTATGTGGCACACCTGTTGCTGCTTGAAATGGAGCAGATGTTGAAACTATTTTATTAGCTTCAGCTATCACATCCGACCACCTATTCATATGCATATATACCCTTGATTTCATTGCAATAGCAGCATTTCTATGCGCTCTTACTACATTGCTATCACTGGTTCCGCTATAAGTTAGTGGTAAATTTGTTTCAGCATAATTTAAATCATCTAATATTGAGTTGTACACTACTGCAACTGTGCTTCTTGCCAATGCTGCTCCTGATGATCCGGTTGCGGCAGATAACCTCAAAGGAATTCCGGGACTTGCCCCTGCATCTGCATTAAAAGGTCTTCTTCCATAGAAATTTAACAAATAAAAATTAGAAATCGCTCTACAAAATCTTGCTTCGCCTCTATACCTGTTTGCGGTACTTGCAGGAATAACATTTGAGTTTTCATCAAGGCCTTGTAACAATACATTTGCTCTATTTATTGCAGAATATGCCGCGGACCACTGACCTTCTACTTGATTGTCTGTAGATATAAGGGTAAAATTCCAAGCTCCGACTGCTGTAACGCCGTTACCAGTTACATTTACCCAGTCCTCGCCTCTTACATCATTGTACACAATAGTTCTACCTCCCAAAAAATTTCCATTTTTTACTTGAGAGTAAACTCCAAATACTTGTTGTAAAATTCTGTCAGGACTGCTAAATGCACTTGCGTCTGATAAAACAGTTTGTGGAATAGGATCTAATAATTCTTTTTGACAGGATGTAAAAGTTGCAATCACTAATAATAGTGCTACTATTGCGAATTTGTTTTTAATATATTGTTTCATACTTTATTATATTTATTTTTATTAAAAAGTTACATTCAAACCAACATTAATTGTTCTTGCCTGACCAATAGTATTCCTATCTACACCCGGTGTTAATCCACTAGCTCCGTTTACAGATATTTCCGGATCGGCACCAGGATAGTTTGTTATTACAAATGGATTAAATGCTTGTACATAAAAACGTGCTGCGCTTAATTTAACTTTTTCTGCAACTTTTTTAGGTATTGAATATCCTAAAGTAATAGATCTGAACTTTACGAAATCTGCATTATACAAATTAGCATCCATTGGTATTGCTGACCCGTTAGAGATGTTATCATTGAAAACTACTTTCGGAATATTGGTAACATCCCCAGGCTTCTGCCAACGATTTAATACATCTGTTGTATTATTCCAAAAACGTTGATCTAACAGACCCGCTCTTGAACCAAAATATACAGAATTTCCAAAACTGTAATATATATCTATACCTAAATCAAACTCTTTGTAAGAAAATGAATTATTGAATCCACCATATACAGTTGGTAAAGCATTACCAGCTATATAACCATCTTTAGACAAGTCAATTGCAGGTGCAACAGATCCGTCTCTAAACCTCCAACGCTGAGCAGCAGTAGGATTGGAAAAATCAAACAGCACCTCTTGCCCTGCAGCGTTAACAAATACCCTTCTGCCTGTGGTAGGGTCTACACCATTTGTTCTCACTAAAAAGAAACTACCTAGCTGATAACCAACTTTAGTAATATTTGTACGCTCCAATTGAGTAGTGCCTACAATTTCAGGAACACCCTGAGCTAGAGCAGTTACTTCATTTTTTTGTGTTGTTAAATTAAAATTCATATTCCAAGAAAAATCTTTTTTCTCTATGATTGTTGCATTGATTGCCAACTCAATCCCCTTGTTGTACATCGATGCTGCATTTGCTGAAATAGTATTTCCTGGAATACCCAAAGACGGTGGAGTAGGCACATCAATTACTAAATCTGTAAGATTTGTTTTGTAATAGCCAATTTCAATATTAACCTTGTTTTTTAAAATAGCAAAGCTTGCGCCGATGTCAAGTTTTTCACTTTTTTCCCACTGTAAGTCTCTATTTCCTGCTTGAGAGAAAAATAAGGTTGGATTACCAAGTCCATATTGGCTTGAACCAAAAGTAGATAAAGAAGCAAAGTTCCCAACGCTAGAAACACTACCAACCTCTCCATAACTAGCACGTAGTTTAAAATTATTAAACCATTTACTTAAGTTAGAATTCTGCCAAAATTTTTCTTGCGAAATTGTATAACCTAATGAAGCTCCGGCAAACGTACCATATTTTTTATCTGGTGCAAATGCCGAATATCCATCTCTACGAATATTCGCCGAGAAATAGTATTTGTTACTAAAGTTATAATTCAATCTTCCAAAATAAGACAGTATATAATTTTCTGTAATTACGTTACCTACTGGAGCATTATTAATGGTAAAATTCCCTTGAAACTCATTGAAAAAGTTATCAGATAAGCCTGAGCGGCTTCCGCCCCAACGATCTGTTTTCACACTTTGTTCTTCGTGTCCAATTAAAACATCGAAATTATGTTTGTCTGCAACTTTAAAATCATAACTCAAAGTATTTTGAAAATTGCTTATGTTATATTTCCCAATTACATTAAATGCCAAACCATCATCGGTTGTAGCTGATGTTTGTATGCCATCCCCATGTAATGCGTTATAAAATGTTTTATCTTCTCCTATTTGATAATTTACACCATATTGGGTTCTAAAGTACAAACCTTTGTACAACTTGATTTCTGCATTTAGATTGGCTGTTATTTGATCTATCTGAGAACTTATAATATTCAAATCTCTAACCATTACCGGATTTACAAAACCCGAATTGGTTAAGTTACTGTTTCTTCCAATTTGATTGAAATTGTTTCGAAGTACCGGATCATCAATACCAATGATATTGTACCTTCCATCAGCTGCATAGGGTGATACATTGGGTGCCGTAACAAATGCCAATCTTGCTGAACCTGCTGTTGCAAATGGAGTTCCAGGTATTGATCCTGTGCTTGGAGAAAATGTTGTTCCCCTACTATAATTAAAATTTCCTCCCAATTTCAAGAAACTATTTGCTTTATGTTCAATATTCATTCTCATTTGTTTCCTCTCAAACGTATTGGTTTGAAGAATTCCTTCTTGTTTATTATAGTTTGCACTGAAATAATATTTGGTTGACTCGTTTGCTCCTGATATACTTAAATTATGATTTTGTTGACGGCCAGTTTGATAAATATAATCACTCCACTTTGTATCAACAGGTTGACCATTAATAGTTGAAGCGAAAAATAATGGCGCTCCGGCAGGTTGACCACTACTATTTACGTTTGCCTGATTTAAGTTTAACAAAGCTTCATTTTTGATGGAAATATACTGTTGAGCATTCAATACTTCAAAAATATTGAATGGTGATGTCCAACCAGTATTTACATCATATGTAACTTTTGCTTTACCTTGTTTTCCCTTTTTTGTTGTAATTAGCATTACACCATTTGAGGCACGGCTACCATAGATTGCCGTTGCTGCTGCATCTTTTAATATTTGTATATCTTCAATATCACCTGGATTTAATGTAGCCAAGGCATTGTTTGCAGAAATGTTTGTAGAAAAATCGCCTTGGAATGTTGGTACACCATCAATTACAATTAAAGGCTGCGTACTTCCGGTAATTGAATTAGCTCCTCTAATTCTAATAATTGCCGGATTATTTAAAACACCATTTGGTAAACTTACATTCACACCCGCCGCTTTTCCTGAAAGAGCTTGATCAAAACTTTGAACTGGTATGTCCTTTATTTTGTCACCTTTAATAGTTACTACAGCGCTAGTAACATCTTTTTTCTTTTGTGTTCCGTAACCAACTACCACTACATCTTGTAAACTTTCTAAAGAAGATGATAGTGCAACGGCAACTTCACTTTTGCCTTGAATACTAACTTCTGCAGTATTATAGTTTAACGAAGAGATTAAGATGGTTTTTGCTGTGGCAGGCACAGATAATGTAAAATTACCGCCGATATCAGTTGTTGAGCCTGAAACACTTCCTTTAACAACAACAGAAGCATTTGGAATTGGTATACCTTTTTCATCGGCAACCCTGCCTTTAATAGTTCGGTTTTGTGCCCAAAGTTGACTTATCGCCATCAGAAAGCAAAGTGAGAGGGTCATGATTTTTCTCATAATTTCGGTAGTTTAAAGTTTTCAGTGTAAATATAATGTTAAATAAGACAAATCCAAATCAAATTTCGCTGCAACTATAAAAAAGTACTAAAACTCCTTGAATTTGAATTGGACATCTACTAGGATTAATTGTAAGTATTTGCTTTATTCTTTTTCGAAAACCCCAAAATCAACACAGGCAACAACACCAGATTTGTTATTGTGCCCACAACTAATGTTAAAGAAGTAAGCCAACCCAATGATTTGGTTCCTCCAAAATCGCTGAAGCAAAAAATCACAAAGCCAGCAATTAAAACCATCGATGTATAAATAATACTAATGCCCGTATGTTGTATAGTTTGTATTAAAGTTTGTTTTACCTGATAGTTGTAATGTGGCAATTCTTGTTTGTAATTGATTAAAAACCGAATCGTAACATCAATTACAATTCCCAATGCCACACTAAATACCAAAACTGTTGAAGGTGTTAATGCAACACCCATCCAACCCATAAGCCCGGCTGTAAATACCAAGGGAAGTAAATTTGGTATCAGTGAACAAAACAATATTCTTACCGAACGAAATAAATACAGCATACATAAGGTAATCAGCAAAAAAGCATACAAAATGCTTTCTTTTAATCCTTTAATAATAAAGCTACTGCCTTCTAAAAATGTAACACTACTTCCTGTAAACGTTACTTTATATGCAGCAGTATCAAATATTTCACCCGATTTTTTTTCAAACTCCTGTAATAAAATTGGCAATTGCACACTCCCAATATCTTTCATGTTTACACTGATGCGTGCTACTTGTCGGTTACTGTCAATGAATCCTTTGAGCAAGCTTCCAGGACTTTGATTTTTTTCAGAAGCACTGCTTTCTTCTTTTTTTGTTTTTAAATAAGGAGCTAAAAAAGCCAAATCTCCTTCATAAGGAACGGTATAGCTTGCACTGTCTCCATCATAGAAGGCTTGTTTGGCAAATTTCAATCCTTCCACAAAACTCAATGGTCTGCCGGTTTCACTTTTATTTGAAATAAATACAGATAACTCATCCATTTTATTGATTGCTGTAGTATTACGTAGTAGGCCATTTTTCTTTTTGGTATCTACAATGATTTCTAAAGGCATAATGCCGTCAAAATTTTTCTCAAACCATTTAAGGTCGGTATAAATTTTATCGCTTTTTGGTAAATCATCTACAATAAACCCTTCACTTTTTAATTTAAATAACCCTACAATAGCAATAGTAGAAGCAATGATTGCAATGCCATAAACCCAGATTTTGTGATTGAATACCCATCGTTCAATTTTTGCCAATAATTTTTCTATCGTCTTATTTTCTAAATAATGTACATGTCTGTTTTTGGGTTCGGGTAAATAACTTAATACTGCTGGAATAAAAATTAAAGAGATAACAAACAAGAGCATAATATTAATACCCGCGACTGCCCCAAACTCTTTTAATAAAGCACTTCTTGTAAGCGCAAATACAGCAAAACCAATAGCTGCAGCAATATTGCAAAACAATGTTACAATACCCATTCTGCCTACCATTGTAATCAATGCAAGCTGTTTGTCTTGCTTCTCTTTATAGGCAGTATGGTATTTGTTTAAAAAATAAATACAATTGGGTACACCAATTACAACTACCAAAGGAGGGATTAAAGCAGTCAGTAAAGTAATTTTATAACCCAATAAAACAATTGTCCCCAAACAACATACAACACCTGCCATTACTACAAACAAACTAATAGCAGTTGCACTTAGCGAACGGAAAAAAAGCAACAATGTAACTGCAGATAATACAATAGAACCAATTAAAAACCAGTTCATCTCTTGTTTGATTCTATTACCAATTGTTGTTCTGATGTAAGGCAAACCACTTAATACACAAGTTAGTTTTGTATTTTTTTCAAACTTTTTTATTTGAGTTAATACATCATTAATCAAACGTGTACGACTTTTACTGTTAATGCTGTCTTTATTCAATTGTACACCTAATAAATAAGCATGTGTATCAGGGTTATACAATAGTGTTTTATAAAAAGGCAAATTTTCAAAAATCATTCTAGCGCTATCTAATTCTTGCTGTTGAGCGTATGAATATGAAAATATTTTTTGGGGTACTAATTTTTCACCAACAGAATCTTTTACCAAAGTAACTGCCTCGGGAATGCTCAAAACATTTTGAACACCATTTACCTTTTTTAAATCTTGGTGGAGTGCTGCAACTTCGTTAAAAATTGTTGTTGTATAAAAATCTTTTGTTTCAATACCAATGACCATGGTACTTCCATCTTCGCCAAATTTTTCTTTGAAATTTTTATAATCTTGATACTTTGGATTATCTGTAGGAATTGCTCTGGTAAACTCATAACTCAACTGCACCTTTGATGCTTGATAACCCATGAAAACAGTAGCAGATATTACGAATATCAAAAGCGGCAAACGATTTTTTAAAATAAAGGCTCCAAGTTTGTACCACATAAGTTGTGTAAAAATTGAATGGGATTAAGGCATTGAAGTGCCTGTGAAATAACTGCAAAGAAAAGCTTATTGAAGGTTAGTTGATAGTTATTAATTATTGTATGATGAAAGTTATAAGGTTCCGACAGTCATTACATCATAACCCAATAACCTAATAACTGACAAAAAAAGCCCAAAGCAATGCCACCGTACATTTCAGTACTGGTATGAGAACCAGCAATGAACCGGCTTGTACCCACTATTCCTGTGAGTAATGTAACTATTGTAATAGGAAGGCCAAGACCTTCATTGTAATAAAATGAAAATAATAAGATAGCACCCAACGCACCACCCATTGCGATGCCATGCAGACTAATTTTGATATAGTTATTTATTACCACTCCTATTGATGTTGCAGCACAAATGCCGAAGAAAAAAAACTGCAATACTTTTGGTTGATCTTTAAAATTGCGACTTAAATAAAACATCCACCAATAAAAAAACATTGTGATAAAAAAAGGGATGATTCTTTCTTTTTGAGTTTTTAAAAAAATGCTATCTACAAATTTCAAGCGCCACAATAAAAAAACTGAAATTGCAGGAAAGAATGCAGTCATCCAAAATACACTAAACACACGAAGTTTCAATTGATACACTTCTATTCCAGGAAATTCATACGGAAATACTGAAATCAAAAACCAAAACACATAAGTTGGAATAAACAAAGGATGAAAAATATAGGAAATAATTTTGGCAAAAAAGAGTAATAATTTATTGGGTTGATAAGGCGTGATCGTTTGATTCATTACCGAAAAATTGATTTTATTTTAAAACTCTTTCCTCAACCTTGCTACAGGTAAATTAAGTTGCTCTCTATATTTAGCTACAGTTCTGCGTGCAATATTATAGCCTTTTTCATTGAGCATGTCAGTTAATGTTTCATCAGCTAATGGATGGTGTTTATCTTCTCCTTCAATAATATCACTCAATATTTTTTTTACTTCACGAGTACTTACTTCTTCGCCTAAATCTGTAGTAAGACTTTCGCTGAAAAAATATTTTAATCGATAAGTCCCAAACTCAGTTTGAACAAACTTACTATTGGCTACACGGCTTACTGTACTGATGTCTTGGCCCGTCACCTCCGCAATGTCTTTTAAAATCATTGGACGCAACTCAGTTTCATCACCAGTAGTAAAAAATGCTTCCTGATGTTTCATAATGGCGTGCATGGTATTGTATAAAGTTGCCTGACGTTGTTTGATCATATCAATAAACCATTTTGCACTATCAATTTTTTGTTTGATGAACATCACTGCATCTTTCTGTCTTTTGTCTTTTTTACTGCCTTTATCATATTCCTTCAACATATCTTTATAACCTTCGCTGATACGCAAATCGGGAGCATTTTTGCTATTAAGTGTCAATTCTAAAATTCCTGCATTATTCAAAATAAAAAAGTCGGGTAAAATATAACTCTCAGCTTTATTAATTTCGCCAACATGCCCGCCCGGCTTGGGGTTTAGCTTAATAATCTGCTGTATCACTTCCCTTAGATTTTCGTCAGATAAATCAAGGGCATGCTGAATTTTTTGGTAATGTTTTTTGGTAAATTCTTCAAAATATTTATTCAATACTTTTATAGCAAGTTGTACATTTTTATCGTTCGTTTTTTTTCGTTTTAACTGCAGTAGCAAACATTCTTTTAAGTCTCTTGCACAAATTCCTGCCGGATCAAAATGTTGGATTTGCTTTATCAAAGCCTCTATTTCTTTTTCATTGGTAATTATATTTTGTCTGAAAGCCAAATCATCTACAATACTGCTTAATTCTCTGCGCAAATAACCATCATCATCTAAGCTGCCAACTATTTGTTCGGCTACTTTAAATCTTTGTTCATCCAAATCAAGCATCCCCAATTGATTGATTAACATTTCATGAAAACTAGCTTCATTTTTGATAGGCAATACTTTTTTTTCGTCTAATTCAGGGTAATTTTCATCCTTCATTCTATAATCCGCAATTTCATCATCACTATCATTTACATACTCGGTAATATCAATATTTTCATATTCTTCTTCGCTGCCTTCCAGTGGCTGATCATCGATAGTTTCAAAATCATCTTTCAATTCATCTATAAATTCATCACCATCATCTTCCTGACCTTGTTCCAACGCCGGATTTTCTTCGAGTTCTTCTTTAATGCGTTCTTCCAGATTAGCAGTAGGAACCTGCAACAGCTTCATTAACTGAATTTGTTGAGGGGATAATTTTTGTAAAAATTTCTGTTGTAATGTCTGACTTAAACTCATCTATTTATCACTAATATTTTGATTGAATTAAAGCTATTTCTGCAAATGGAAGTTTCTATCTATTCGTTTTTTTAATTAAAATTTTACAACAACCATTGCAGATATCACTCAATTTTATTTCTTTACACAATCTACAAAAAATTATTAAATAATCAATTGCTTATTTTTACATGCAAACCTAAAAAAATAATTGAATTGAAACCGAATTGTTTGATAGCAATTTTATGTATTTGCTGCTTCAGTTCAGCGAATGCACAACTGCCTGCAGATAGTTTGCAATACCAGCTAAAAAGAACATTGTATGACAAAAAACTTCTTATAAAAAATACAATTCCGCCAAGCTTTTACGCTGATAAGTTGGGATTCTTTTGTAAAGAAGAATTGAAGTTGGAAAAAAAGATAAAAATTCCATTTCGGTTTAGATTGGGCAGCCTGAATTATGTTAATCAACTAGAAGGAAAACGATACTAATTATTTCCAGACACACAGCAAGGGGGTGTACCCTCTTACCAAAAAATTGTAGCGCCTGTTTGAACTGTCAAGATAAGCCCCTCGCTTTGTATAAATAGCAATAGCACCGCCATTTGTAGGACCTCCTTCTCCCGGTCTGAAAACTTTAATCATTGCAACAACTTAATTAAATTGTACTTTATTGAATTCAACAATCAAAGAATCGGTAGCATTAACTGATTGTTGTAATATAAAAACAAAGAAAAAAACAAAGTTGTTTTATCATGCAATAAAAGTAATGTAGTAAATATAAAAATAATAAATACTGATAATAATAATTGACAAATTAATTAAGACGCTTCAAAATAAACCACAAACAAGGCATACTGCTTACTTTTGTTAATTATGCGTATTGCAGTAAATACAAGGTTTTTACAAAAAAACAAATTAGAAGGTTATGGCTATTACATTCATGAGCTGATGCAACGTATTACCATCAATCATCCTGAGCATCAGTTTTTATTTTTATTTGATCGAGAATTTGATGATTCTTTTATTTATAATACAAATATTACTGCAAAGGTTATTGGTCCGAAAGCTAGACACCCATTAAGTTTCAGGTATTGGTATGATATACAATTTACAAGAGCTGCAAAAAAATTTAAGGCTGATGTTATTATAAGTTTGGATGGATTTTGTAGCCTCACCAGCAAAATTCCACAAATACTGGCAGTGCATGATTTAGCTTATCTGCATTATCCTGATTTTATACCATGGTATCATTTATGGTTTTATAGATTGCACCAGAAAAAATTTTTACTAAAAGCCAAACACATTGTTACTGTAAGTGAATTCAGTAAACAAGATATCATCAGCAACTTTAAAATACCGATAAATACAATTAGTGTTATTGCCAATGGTGTAAGAAATAATTTTAAACCTCTTTCTTATGAGCAAAAGGACAATATAAAAAATGAATATACGCTTGGCAATGAATATTTTTTGGCAGTTGGTGGCATTCATCCAAGAAAAAATATCATGCAATTGCTGAAAAGTTTTTCTCAATTTAAAAAATGGCAACAAAGCAATATGAAACTGGTTATTGCCGGTAGGCTAGCATGGCAATATGAAACATTTATAGAAAAACTGAAATCATTTAAATACAGAAATGATGTGGTGCTAACAGGCTATATCAACGATAGTACTTTAGCAGATTTAATGGGCAGTGCGTATGCCTTAGTTTATCCATCATTATTTGAAGGATTTGGAGTTCCAATAATTGAGGCAATGCAAAGCGGAACCCCTGTTATTACAAGCAATACAAGCAGTATGCCCGAAGTTGGTTGTGATGCTGTTTTGTATGCAAACCCAAATGATGTTGATGATTTGGCAAAACAAATGATGTTGATATACAAAGACGAAAAATTAAGAACTGCATTGATTGAAAAAGGGTTGGTTCGAGCAAAAGAGTTTTCTTGGGATGTGTCTGCAGTAAAACTTTGGGAATTAATTGAAATCATCGCAAAAAAATAATCTCACTTACATTTGCGAAATAATAAATTTTTCACAGAAAGTATAAAATATAATGCACCAATCAACAATTAAAATAGACGTTCATTTAGACAACGAAAAAGTACCTGAACAAATCAATTGGTCTGCTGACAACAGTAGTGCCGATAGTTTACAAAAAGCAAAAGCAATGATGGTTTCATTTTGGGATGGAGCAGATAAAAGTGCTTTGCGTATTGACTTGTGGACGAAAGACATGATGGTTGATGAAATGGCTGATTTCTTCTATCAAACATTGATGGGTATGGCAGATAGTTACAACAGAGCCACGCACAATACTGAAATGGTAAATGATTTGAAAAAATTTGCCAAAGACTTTTATCAGAAATTTAAAGACCAGCAATTAAAAGAAAACAAAGCTTAATTACAGATTACGTTTAAATAGTTAAATTTTATTATTATGAATTTAGAAACACAAATAATGGCTGAAATGAAAGATGCCATGAAATCAAAGAATGAAGCCGCTTTACGTGGATTAAGGGCGATTAAAGCAGAAATTATAAAAGCAAAAACGGATCCTGGTGCAAATGGAGTAATTACAGAAGAAGGAGAATTAAAATTGTTGCAGAAATTGGTAAAACAAAGAAAAGACAGCTTGGAAATTTTTACACAACAAAACCGTGCAGACCTTGCAGTAAAAGAACAAGAAGAAATTGCAATCATAGAAAAGTTTTTGCCCAAACAAATGAGTGAGGCTGAGCTGATTGAAAGTTTAAAAATAATTATTGCAGAAGTGGGTGCAGTTTCAGCTGCAGATTTGGGGAAAGTAATGGGAGTAGCAAGCAAACAATTAGCAGGTAAAGCAGATGGCAAAGCGATCAGTGCAGCTGTTAAACAATTATTGACTAACGCATAATTATAGTAGCTATGATGATTGATGCACTTTTTATAATGCTATTATTTATTGCTGCCATCAAAGGTTATAGCCGTGGGCTTATTGTTGCATTGTTTTCTTTTTTAGCAATCATAATTGGGTTAATTGCTGCCATGAAGCTAAGTGCTGTAGTAGCTAATTATTTAGAAAATAGTGCTCATGTAAATGGTAAATGGTTACCAATACTTTCATTTTCATTGGTAATGTTCGTGGTAATTTTACTGGTGAAATGGGGAGGAAAAATAATTGAAAAAATTGCCCAAATTGCCTTGATGGGTTGGGCAAATAAACTTGCCGGAATTGTGTTATATGCTGCATTGTACACAACTATTCTGAGCATTATACTTTTTTTTGCCGAGAAAATACAATTACTGCAATCCGAAACTATCAGTGCATCTAAATGTTATTGGTTTATACAACCATGGGCACCCAAAATTATAGATGGCCTTGGAATGGTTATTCCAACATTCAAAGGATTGTTTGTTCAGCTAGACCATTTCTTTACTGTTATTGCAACCAAATCAAAATAAAAAAACAAGAAAAAAGATCAGTTATATTTTTTTCATTAAAATAAAAAATCAACGAATAAGTTTTAAACCGAAATAAACTTAATCAGTAACAATAAAAAGAATATCTTAGCCAACGTTCACATTAATCTTAAGTAAACAAAAAGCATAGGATTGTGAATTATACTGAATTTTCCTTTTATTTGTAACCAAGTCAAAACAGCCTTATTAAGTAAAGCGAATGAATTACGAAATTAAAGAAACCGATAAGTTTAAATATTTAGAAGAGGGTGAGGGTGAGCCCTTGATGTTACTGCATGGGTTGTTTGGTGCATTGAGTAATTTTGCTGATTTAGTAGAGCATTTCAGAAAAACCCATAAAGTAATTGTTCCTCTTTTACCTTTATTTGATTTGGATTTGTTTCATACTTCTGTAGGCGGCTTAGCAAAGCACGTACATAGATTTATTGAAACAATGGATTACCAAAACATTCATTTATTGGGTAATTCATTAGGTGGTCATGTTGCTTTAGTACATACATTAAAGCATCCGGAAAGAATTAAAACACTTACACTTACAGGAAGTAGTGGTTTATTCGAAAATGGAATGGGAGATACTTACCCAAAAAGGGGAGATAAAGAATATATCAGAAAAAAAACTGAACTTACTTTTTATGACCCTGCAATGGCAACGGATGATTTGGTAAATGAAGTATTTGAAATTACCAACAACCGTATCAAAGTAATTAAAATAATTGCCCTTGCAAAAAGTGCAATTCGTAATAATTTGGGTGAAGAATTAAATCAGATTATACAACCTACTTTATTGATATGGGGTCAAAATGATACCATCACTCCGCCATTTGTTGCTGAAGAGTTTCATAAATTAATTCCCAACAGCGAATTACATTTCATTGACAAATGTGGTCATGCCCCAATGATGGAAGTTCCGCAGGCTTTTAATAACATTTTGGAAGAATTTTTAGCAAAACACTAATCCGCTGCAACTTTTGGGTTAAAATAACGGTCTATTAATTAATGCTAGCGAATAAACTAATACAATCCCAATATGCTTCTGTCAACTATGTTGATACAGTTTCGTTTGCATTACAGTTAATGGAGGACAATGATTTATTGCAAATAGCAGTAGAAGAAGCAAATAAATTTAAAGGGCTCTTAACCAAAGAAACTTTATTAGAGTTAGATGAAAATATTCAAATTGAAGCACTTGAAAAATACCTTATCCCTGCATCAATCAATGAAGATGCTTATTTTTTAGCTGCAATTAAAGTGATTACGCAGTACAATGTTTCTTTTGTTGCAGTTATTAATGAACAGTTAGAAGTGGTTGGTGTAATCACTATGGCAACATTAATGAATCAAGTATCTACTTTTTTAGGAAATGAGGAGCCCGGAGGAATTATTGTTTTGGAAATTGAGAAAAGAAATTTCTCATTCGGAGAAATTAGCAGATTAATAGAAACCAACGATGCCTATATTACACAATTAAATACAAGTATGGATTCGGAAACCGGCTTATTACTTGTTTCTATTAAAATCAACAAGTCTGAAATAAGTGATATTATAGCAACACTTCAACGCTATGAATATTCTGTAAAATACTATTTTGGAATTGAACAATACGCCAATGAACTGAAAGAGAACTACAACGAATTCATGTTTTACTTAAACATATAAGCCCCATTATTCTATTTTAAACTATTGGCTTTTTCTCAAAACTAGTTTCCCCCTCAGCAATTTCTTACATTTACGTTCTCAAACAGAATTATTACAAATCCATGAATCGTGCATTCATTTTTATATTTTTCTTTTTTGGTTGTGGAGTAAACTATAGCCATGCACAATTAGGTGCTGGTTTAGTAGATTATTCTAAACTACTTAACACAGCCGACAGCACAGTTCAGATAAAAATTGGCAGCATCAAATTATCGGGTAATAACAGAACAAAAAGTTATATTATTTTCAGAGAAATTCCGTTTAAAGAAGGTAATTATTTTTTTCCGAAAGCGCTTACACAACAATTGGAGTTAGCCAAAGATCAGATTATGAATACTACATTATTTATTGATGTAAATGTGTATGTATCTAATTTAGTCAATGGAGTCGCTACCGTAAATATAGATGTAAAAGAACGCTGGTATTTATTCCCATTGCCCTATTTTAAATTGGTAGATAGAAATTTTAATCAATGGTGGTCTGACCAAAATGGAAGCTTAGAGAGAGTGAATTATGGTTTAAAATTTTTTCATAACAACGTAAGTGGCAGAAATGATAAATTAAATGTTGATTTGGTAAACGGTTACAATCAGCAAGTAGTATTTGGATACAATCAGCCTTTTGCGGATAAAAGTTTAAAGCATGGTTTTTCAGTTAATTTTATTTACTCCCGACAAAGAGAAATGAGCTACAATACACTTGATAATAAACAAGCATTTATTAAGTTACCTGGGTTTATTAGGGAATTTCAAAAAAGTAGTATTACTTATTCATACAGACCAGATTCAAAATATCGTTTCAATGCTCGTTTGGGATATACAAGAGATCAGGTTAATGATACCATACTTAAATTGAACCCCGATTATTTTCCTACAGCTAATACTTCGCTAAAGTTTTTTGATGTATCTGCGAATCTTCAATATTTTGCTGTAGATTATATTCCTTTCCCCAAAAAAGGATTCATGTATGACATCAATTTAAATAACCGAGGATTTAATGGCAATATGAATATGTTGTCTTTATCTATAGAAACAACAAATGCCTTTACACTTTCAAAAAATTGGTTTGTTCAAATACACAATTTAGGTGTAGTAAAAATGAATAATAACCAGCCATATTATAACAGAGGATTAATGGGCTATGGAGATTTTTATTTAAGAGGAATGGAGTCTTATGTAGTTGATGGCACAGCAGGGTTTATTAGTAATACAACATTTTACAGAAAATTATTTACTTATGTTTTTCATCCTCCATTTATCAAAACAAAAACACACGATAAAATTCCTTTTACATTTTACCTAAAAGTATTTGGTGATGTGGGTTACGCCTACAATAAACAACAAAATATAAAAAGCTATTCAAATAGCTTTTTACCTACAACAGGCATTGGATTAGATATTGTTTCTATTTATGATTTTGTATTTAGAATTGAATATAGTTTTAATCAATTTGGTGATAAAGGATTTGCATTTAGAACAAGAGGCGATTTTTAATAATCATTAAGTACCTTTATTCTAAATAGCTCATTTTGAAATTCATAACGGATAATAAAATCCGAATTAAAATATTATCATGAAAGTAGCAATTTATAGCAGAGGACTTGATATTGAACAAGAGAGTTCTTTTCAATACTTGTTACATGAGCTGTCAAGATATCAAATTGAAATTATTGTTTATCGTCAACTAATAGATATCTACCATATTCCTGAAAGCATCAAACACAAACTTGAAACATTTGAGAAAGCTGGTGATTTAGATCAATCAATCAATTGCCTAATCAGCTTAGGCGGAGACGGTACTATGTTAGATGCAGTAACACTGGTAAAAAACACTGGTATTCCTTTATTGGGCGTAAACTTTGGGCGACTTGGCTTTTTAGCAAATATTAATAAAGAAGAATTAACGCAAGCAGTAGATGCAATTCTTAATAGGACTTATGTAATTGACAAAAGAACCCTAGTACATATTGATGCAAACATTCCCTTGTTTACCGATGCCCCATTTGCTTTGAATGAATTTGCAATTCACAAAAGAGATACTAGTCCGATGATAAAAATTCATACTTATTTAAACGGGGAATTTTTAAATTCTTATTGGGCAGATGGTTTAATTGTTGCCACACCAACCGGTAGTACGGGATATAATATGAGTTGTAATGGCCCCATTCTTTTCCCCGATTCATCTAGTTTTGTAATTACACCTGTAGCTCCGCATAACTTGAATGTTAGAAGTTTGGTAGTACCTGACAACAATATTATTTCGTTTGAAATTGAAGGTAGAACAGAAGAGTTTATTTGTGCAATGGATGCCAGAAAAGAAATTGTTAAAAAAGATATTCAATTGGCTATTAAAAAAGAAAATTTCCATATTCACCTAATGAGGTTAAATGAAAATAGTTTTTTATCTACTCTTCGCAACAAACTAACATGGGGCATGGATAAAAGAAACTAAAAAATAACTTTTGATAAAACAAGAAAACAAAGTAATTTCAGTATTAATTAGATGCAAATAAAAACTATGTTCAAAAGAGCAATACTAACTATAAGTGCAGGATTTATATTTTTTTTCAGCAAAGCACAAGTAATGGAAAGTTATGTGCATGAAGGCGAATTTGGAATAAGTGTAGGCGCAGGACATTACTTTGGGGATTTAACTACAGGTACGAAAGTTTATAATTTAAAACCAAAACTTGCAGCAGGCGCATTTTTTAAAAAACAGTTCAATAATTATGTAGGAATTAAAATAGGTGCCAATTATTGTTTTTTAGGATATGCAGATAAATACTCAAGTTATTACGATGACAGACCAAAAAAATTCAGGAACTTAAGTTTTAATTCTGATGTATGGGAATTAAGTATAAGTGGCGATTTTAATTTTTTCCGCTTTCAGCCTGGTTTCAGTGAGTATAGCTTTACCCCTTATGTTTCATTGGGTATTGGCGTATTTTCTTACGACCCATATGCATATTTAAATGGAACAAAGTATATGTTAAGAGCATTAGGTACCGAAGGTCAAAATGATAAAATAAATTACCCCAATCAAAATCCTTATGGTACAATGGCTATGTGCTTTCCCTTGGCTTTTGGTATGAAATATAATATTTCAGATAAAATTAATGTTTTTGGAGAAGTTTCTTATAGATTTACAACCACAGATTATTTAGATGATGTAAGTGGTAATTATGCTCCTGATGCATTTCCTAATGATGCCAATGGAAATCCGAGTGTGGGGTTCTTATTGCAAGACAGAAGCTATGAATGGGGTATACCGTTTGGTATTAAAGGAAGACAGCGTGGCAACAGCTTACAAAAAGATGGCTTTGTAACTGCACAAATAGGCATCAGTTTCAATCTTTCTTCTTATCTATGCCCTACCTATTAATAAAAAAACTCCGAAGCAAATCAATTACTTCGGAGTTTAAGTATTAGAAATCTGCCAACTTTGGTTTTGTTTGCATGATTAATTCAATTTTTTCAATCACTTCTTTTGTAAGCAATGGGACTACTTCCAGTGCTTTTAAATTATCCGTTAATTGCTGAACTTTAGTAGCACCTAAAATAGCAGTAGTAACATTTGGATTACTGATACACCATGCAATACTTAAAGCAGGTAAAGTAACATTCAATTCTTTTGCCAACGATGCTAAAGATTTTACCTTAGTAATTTTATCATCCGTTATCCATCTGTCTTTCAACCAATCAAATCCCTGAATAGCCAATCTGCTATCTGCAGGAATACCATCATTATATTTTCCTGTAAGAAGACCTGCGGCTAAAGGGCTCCAGATAGTTGTACCCAAACCTTCATTTTTGAAAATTTGTAAATACTCGTTTTCAACTTTATTTCTTTCAAATAGATTGTACTGTGGTTGCTCAACAGTTGGACCAATTAATTTGTATTCTTTTGCAATTGCATGAGCTTGCATAATTTCTACACCACTCCATTCACTTGTGCCCCAATACAATACTTTTCCTTGTTGTATCAAATGGTTCATTGTCCATACAACTTCCTCGATAGGCGTAGATTTATCGGGACGATGACAATAATACAAATCAAGATAATCAACCTGAAGCCTTTGTAAAGCTTCGTTACAAGCTTCTACCAAATGTTTTCTGCTTAACCCTTTTTGATTGGGTTTTGCAGTATTGCCTGTTTTAGTTCCAAAAAATGCTTTGCTACTTACTACATAGCTACTTCGTTCCCAGTTTTTTTTCTTTAAAATTCTACCCATCATTTTCTCACTCTCACCCAATGCATACACTTCTGCATTATCAAAAAAGTTGACTCCATTGTCATACGCAAGACCCATTAATTCATCGGCAACACTATCATCAATTTGTTTATGAAAAGTAACCCAACTACCAAAGCTTAAAACACTCAATTCTAAGCCTGTTTTACCCATTTTCCTGTATTCCATTTGTATATTTTTAGAATTTTTGTAATGAAGAAATTTAGCAACAATTTTATAGCAATAAAGTTTAGTAAGTACTATCTGGGACAAGCATATAAGAGCCTTCACCAATGTTGAAAAAAGTTATATTATTCAATCCCTGATCGGCTCGTAAACCATGATACCCTAAAATATAATTTGCATTGAAGCCTTTCTTTACTCGCACAAATTTATCTGTATAAAATTCTCCCCTGATTTGATCCCAATACAACTCATCTGTCCAAAGTGTATCACCTGTTCTGTTAAATACAACAACACTGTCACGTAAATACACTTTATTATCATTTTCAAAATACTTACCATACTTACAATCCATTTTGCTCTCAATTGCTGCAGTATCATCATAAAAATCAACATGCATATTTGCAGGAAATTCAACCTTCGGAGTATCTAACAAAAACCTCAACATCAATGGAGCAGTTAGTTTTGCTTTAACCTGACCACTTTGGCTTAAATAACTTTCAATATCTTTTCCTTCTTCAATACCAATTGATTTTTTACCGAGATTTTGTACAACCTCAATTTTATTTTCACAACCCATCATAAAAAAACAGCCCAATATTAAGGCTGTTGTAAAAACTTTTATATTGATAGTTGAGTTAATCATATTTACGCTTAATAAACCAAATATCACTAATGCTTAATGCAAATGAAAGCTTGAAATAATTTTCAGTAATATTATTTACTGCACTGCCTCTTTTACCATATTCAAATGCAGTATGGATGGTAGTAAACTGGTAGCTGAATCTTGCAGGACGAACAGGTAGGCCTAAACCAAAACTAACACCATATGTTTTTAATTCTTTGCCATCAGCATTAATATAATCTTTTCCAAAATTGAAGCCTGCTTTGTAATTGATTCTGCTGAAATAACTATCATAGCTTTTGGGATCCGGAACCCAACTTCCTCCAACTCTTACTTGCCATGTATTAATTAATGCATCTGCTTGGTTGTAGAAACGATATTCGCTCCATTTTGCCATTGTAAATTCTGCCCCAAAACTCCAGATATCATATGCTCCTGATGCATCACTTGCTGTTTTTTGTATCAAAAAACCTCCAGAATATGTTGCAGGTATCTGAATAATTCCTTTGTTATTGCTACTCGAAAAAATACTATCTAGTTTAAACATTCCTCCCGAGTTGTCATATTCAAAAGTTTCTTTAGATATGTTTTGTGTAGCAGTTAATTTTTGGCCCAAAGAAACAGTACCTCCCAATCTTAAGTAATACTTATCTTTCATACCCTTGCGATATCCCTTTGAGCTATCCAACAATGTTTCAAACTGAACGCCTCCCGAAACAAACATGCCACCAAACGATGTTGTTGTACTATAATTTGATTTGTAAAAAGCAACAGTATCATTGATAAATGCGCGCTTGGTATCACTTTCTTTTTTACCAAAATTATAGCCCGAATTAAAGCCAATGCTTAATCCATTTTTCCATTTCTTTCCTAATCCAAAATAAAACTGATTCAATCCTCCACTTCCCTCAAAGCCTGTTTGTACACTGTCATTTGAACTTAGGCTACTCAATCTTTCAGATTTTATAACAGAATAATTTATTCGTGTTATTGGTCTAAAACCAAAAGAAGCTCCAATGTTTTTAACTTTATCAATGGGTAATCCTACGCTTAAATAGGAAGGAGAAAAATTGGTAGAATTGTATTTAGAAACAGGGGTATTACTTCTTAATGTTCTAGAGTCAATGGTTACACCTAAATCATAGGTAACAATTTTTAGATTAGCATAGGAAGCGGGATTTGAAAAATTCACAATCTGGCCATCTGCATAAGCTACTGCTACACCACCCATTGCTCTTGTAACTATATGTTGGCTATTAGTAAGATCTCCTAAACCATATCTTGAATAGGGAGAATTTTCCTGTGCCGAAACAGATGCTATTAAAAGAGAGCAAATTAAGAAAAAACTTACTCTATAAATTGTACTTATTGATTGCATAAAGTCCTTTAAAAATTAAATTAGGGTCGACAAATATCTTGTTTTTAAGGTGAGTCACAAAAAAAGGAATATCACCCCCTGTTATTAGCACGTTAAAATTATTGTACTTTTCGGAATAAGCGTCAATAATACCATCAATTTCCTTTGCCATACCCAACAATACACCACTTAGTAAATTGGTTTTGGTATCATAACCAATCAAAGGAAAATCATGAGCAGGATCGATGATAGGCAAAAATGCAGTTTGTTCGTGCATTGCCCTGAAACGCATTTGCATTCCGGGAGAAATACTTCCCCCTAAAAATTCATGATATTTATTGATGAAATTATAAGTAATACAAGTTCCCAAACCTATTACAAGATTGTGTTGATTAGGGTATAAATGAACAGCAGCAGCACACAATGCCAATCGGTCTGCACCAATAGTTTCAGGTTTTCCTACCGGGGTAGTGATAGGTAATTTGCTGAGGTGGTTGAGTTTATGAAATTTTGTTTGTTGCGCTAAGATTGTTTCAATTGCAGTATCATGATTAATAACAGAGGATAAAATAGATTGTTGTGGTTTGTATTGACGCAACAAGTCCTGAATAGTGTCAATACTTCCGTTTTCCAATACCAGAACAGTTTGCAGTTCAGCATTATGAAATACTGCGACTTTTAATCGAGTATTTCCAAAGTCAAAACAAAGGGTTATAGCCATAGTTATTTGATGCCGCTAAATTAACTGAATTGTTTTCAGTAATGCATTTTATTGTTTTTAAATTCATTATCTCTCTTTGGATATGCTTTTATAAATTAGATTTATTTTAGCCCTAAAATTTATACCTTTTTTATTTTTTCGTTATTCATACATTCGCTCATGCCTTACGAACATCTTTTTTTCGATTTAGATCATACTCTTTGGGATTTTGAAGTAAACTCAAAAGAAACCTTACATAATTTGTATTTAGAACAAAACCTGCACGCAAAAGGTATTGATGATTTTGATGCTTTTTTTAACAAGTATAGTCGCCACAATCATCGCTTGTGGGACAGATATACTAAGGGTTTTATCAAACAAGATGAATTGCGTTGGAAGCGAATGTGGCTTACTTTATTGGATTATAAAATTGCCGATGAGGTATTGAGCAAAACAATGTCGATAAGATTTTTAGAAATATTACCAACCAAAAAAAATTTGTTCCCGTATACTATAGAAATATTGACTTATCTGGCTGATAAAAATTATAACTTACACCTTATTACCAATGGTTTTGAAAATGTGCAGCACAACAAACTTCGCAACAGCAACCTCGCTCACTTTTTTAACCAAGTAATTACATCTGAAGCGAGCAATAGCTTAAAACCGAATAAAGAAATTTTTGATTTTGCTTTGCAAAAGGCCGGAGCATCATTACATCAAAGTGTTATGATTGGCGATAATTTGGATGCTGATATTCAGGGCGGAATAAATGCTGGAATGGATACTATTTTTGTCAACCATATCAATTCACAACCACACATTAAAGCCACATATGAAATTTCTCATTTAAAAGAGTTGGAAAATATTTTATAAAAATCTGTAATTATCTTTGGTACGTATGGGCCAAAAAAAATTAATTCGTTTTGAAGCAATCAAAGCATTTCCGAATGTGATGGAATACCCGGAAAACATGCAAGGCAACTGGCATAATTATTTTAAAAACAACAATCCAATTACTTTAGAATTGGCGTGTGGAAAAGGAGAATACACCACAGGGTTGGCAATGATGTATAGCGATAGAAACTTTATTGGTATTGATATTAAAGGCAATAGAATTTGGCGTGGAGCGAAAACAGCAATTGATGAAGGATTGCACAATGTTGCTTTTTTAAGAACCGAAATAGATAAAATCACAAATTACTTTGCAGGTGATGAAGTAGCTGAAATTTGGATTACGTTTCCTGACCCTCAACTAAGAATGTCAAAAGCAAAAAAGCGATTAACACACCCTAAGTTCTTACGGTTGTATCAACAATTATTACAACCCAATGGAACAATCCATTTAAAAACAGACAGCCCTGTTTTATATCAATTTACCAAAACAGTAATTAAATTATATTCACTTGAATGCAATGTGGATTTTGATGATGCTTATCGTCAAACAACAATTTCAAAAGAGCTTTCCATACAAACACATTATGAAAAATTGGATATTGCCAATAGCAATAAAATTCACTATTTACAATTTAAATTAAACAAAGTGCTTCCCGCTTTGTTAGATAAAGAATTAAATGAGCGAATTCATGAGCAAGCAGTTAGTGGAAGGAGTTGATTTTTATTATGAGGATGGATTTATGGTACTTACTGAAAAGTATCACTTAGAAAAAGGGTATTGCTGTGGTCATGCTTGCAAACATTGTCCTTTCAATTTTGAATCGGTACCCGAACCAAAAAAAAGTATTGCTTTAGAAATGAGATTGGAAAAGGATTTATAAATTTTCAGTAGGTAACTTTTATGGGGTATAAAGTTTATGGCAACCAATAAAATAGAAAAATCTAAAACTGCACTCCCAACACTCAAAGCAAAATATTCCTTTTTTGAAGATGTGTATGATGTTGTAAGGCAAATACCTAAAGGAAGGGTTACCAGCTATGGCGCAATTGCCCAATATTTAGGTACAAAACTCAGTGCAAGAATGGTGGGTTGGGCAATGAATGGGTCACATACTGTTTCGCCTTATGTACCAGCACACAGAGTTGTGAATAGAAACGGAATGCTTAGTGGTAAAGCACATTTCGATACGCCAACCCAAATGCAGGAATTATTAGAACAAGAAAACATTAAAATAGTAAAAGAAACAATTATTGATTTTGAAAAAATATTTTGGGATCCCTGTAACGAATTATCCTTCTGATCTTTTCGTTATTCGCATACCCAATACTATTATACGTAGTAGGGGCTAATCATTATGTATACCACAGGTCCAGTAACTGCAACATAAAACCACAAGGGCCAAGTAATTTTGGCTAATTTTTTATGCGCTTCATATTCACCAATTAATGCACGGTAAGCTGTAAATAAAATAAAAGGCAAAATAATTGCTGCCAGAAAAATATGCGTTATAAGTATGATGTAATAGATTGTTTTTAAAATACCCTCTCCCCCAAATTTTGTCTCGCCAGAAAATAAGTGATGTGCAATATAACTAACCAAAAATAAAATTGATAGCACCAAGGCAGACATCATCATTCGTTTATGTAATAAAAATTTGTTGTTTTTTACAGCTACTAATGCGCCTACAAGCAAAACTGCAATCACAGAATTGATTACCGCATTGATAGTAGCAAAAATATGTACATCAAAACCCAAATCTACGTTAAGTTGTATTTTACCCAAACTTACCACAACTGCAAAAACAACAAATGAAAATATTGCTATAAGCCACTTTGCTGCACTATCGTTTTTTTTAATAGATGGTTGTAACATAAGTTTGAAATTAAAATGTTTTATTTTTTAAAAATGATATAGATTTAAATTACCCATTTATTTGTCTTCTTTTATTCATATACCAAACAAAGCCTGTTACCAATACGACTATAAGTAGCCACAACCAACTCAGATCAATTATTTGAGCGAATATAGTGCTGCGTTTGGATTTGTCTTTTTCTAACATTAACAAACCAATATCTCTTGATAATGCACCAAGTGATGCAGAATCTAATCCGCTGTATGGTTGTTCCAATCTTCCTCTTACCACAAAATCTTTGTCTAATAATACAAATCTTGCAGTATGTGGAAAATCAGGACTTACTGGCTCTTTAACAAGTTTATCAATTTTAAGTTCATTAAAAATATAATCATAAATAGAATCTCTGTTACCTGTTAGCAACCACCAGTTGTCGGGATTTATTCCATTTCTATCGGCATATTCTTTTAATACAGAAACAGAATCTCTTTCAGGATCTATGGATAACGAAATAAACTGCACTACTGATGTATCAATTTTTTTACGCACATTTCCTCCGGTAATAAAGCCTTGTTGTAATTTAGACATACTATTTGTAAGCCTTGGGCATATACTTGCACATTTTGTAAAAAACAAATCAATTACAATGGCTTTGCCTTTAATGTTATACAGTTGTACAGTATCGCCAAGCTGATTGACTAAGGTTAAATTTGCACTCTTGTGCCAAAATGTATCCGATTTAATCTTTCCATTTACCTCTCTTGTAACAACCGAATCAAAAAAATATTTTTTGGGAACTGTAACTGCAGTATCACTAGCTGATTTAAGCCACAAATAACAAAATATGGGAATAATTACTGCAATTAATAAGGCTAATACTGCTTTTTTAGTCATAATACTATGTATATATTTCAAAAAAACCATTGCTGCATGCAATGGTTTGGAAAAAAGAATATTTTTTTAAAAACTAAATTAATGCTCTTTGTGTTCCTCGGTTGCATCATGTGTAGTAGCACCGTGTTCTGCCTTATGCTCTTTTACCTCAACCTTTTGAGTACTTTTCTCTTTAAAATGCGGATCATAATTATTACGAAGGTTTTTAAATGAATTGCCATCATACAAAAAGGCTGCAATAAACCAAACAAATAACATTAAAGGAACAATAATGGTCATTATTAAATTCTTGATTTCATGTTTTAAGTGCATGAAATAACCAACAATATAAAATGCTTTAACAAGCATTAAAATTACAATTGACCCTTTGATAGCAAGCCTTAAATTAGGTTGATCGATTTTCATCATCCAAAAACCAAGTACTAATTCAACTATTGTTAAGATGGTAAGAATGATGGTTACATTTCTTACTTCATTTTTATTTTCATGATGTTCTAACTGTACTACTTCTGATTGTTCCATATAATTATTTTGAAGAAATTTTTAAATTAAATAAGATAAAAACAGGTGAATACAAATACCCAAACCAAATCTACAAAGTGCCAGTACAATCCTGCTTTTTCAATCATTAAATAATGACCTCTTTTTTCGAAGGTATCATTCAATGTCATAATCAACATTATGATATTGATAATTACACCACTAAATACGTGAAAGCCATGAAAACCTGTGATTGTAAAAAAGTAATTGGTAAAATTGGTAGAAGATTGAGAACCATCTGCATTTAAGAAAGGATTAGCACCCCACCAAGCACCTTCATGGTGCAGGTGTGTCCACTCCCAAGCCTGACAACCTAAGAAAGCTATACCACCAATGATTGTCCAAACTAAATTGGTAACAACCTTTTGTTTATTATTTTCATGACCTGCTTTTACAGCCAATACCATTGTTACCGAACTGATGATTAATATGAACGTCATTAAACTCACAAACATCAAAGGCAATCCGCTTCCTAAAAAAGGGAAAGATTGAAATACTACATTGGGATCGGGCCAGCCATTGGTACTAAATCGAATTGTGCCATAAGAAATAAGGAATGCACCAAAAGTAAATGCATCACTCATTAAAAAATACCACATCATTAATTTTCCGTATTCTACATTGAATGGGCTTTTGCCGCCATTCCACCATTTGGGATTTGCTGTTGTTGCAGTTTGCATATTGACTAATGAAATTTCGTTTACAAAAGTATTGTGTAATGGGTAAAAAAGGTGAATAATCTTCAACTTTTTTTAGATGTTTTTATAATTATTATTTTTTTAGCGAATCCATATAAAAAAAACAAGCAAGTACAACCATAAAACATCTACAAAATGCCAATAAATACTCACTACTTCAATAGTGACGCTGCTATAGTTTTTTGTATTACTAAAATAAGCTTTCAAAAACATGACCAATAATGAAACAACACCCCCAAGTACATGTAATGCATGTAACCCTACAATGATTAATATAAAAGATGCTGATGCGTTACTTTTGGGTCCGGTTAAATGAATTCCATGACTTTCTAAATTCATGAAACCCAATGTTTGTAAGGCTGCAAAGCCAACACCCAAAATTACTGTAATTGTCATTAATGTACGATAACGACTCATTTCTCTTGCCTTATAACTCTTTACTGCCAATTGAATGGTAAGGCTGCTAGCCAATATTACTATTGTGCTGTACCAAAAAACCAATGGCAAACTAAATTCCAGAAAATTGCTTTGATTTCGTTTTACAATGTATGCGCTCGTTAATCCTGCAAACATCATACAAATACTTCCCATAGCTACCCATAATAAAAATTTATAGGGGTGAATTCTTTTTCCTGTTTCATTCAAAGTGGCACTACTCATATATTTTGTATTTGAAAAATAATTTTTTTATTGTTTAATAACTAAACATTAATCGCTTAATTAAGTTTATCGGCTAACAAAGCCAAGAAAACAATTGGCAGATAAATGTAACTGCTAAACATCACTCTTCTTGCTGCTTTTACATCCATTTCAATATATAAACGAACACATTGAAAAACCATGAAAAGATTGCATAATACTAAAATCCACATACTTATATTACCTGTAAGTTTTAAATAGTTTGGCAAAATACCAATAGGCAACATCAATACACTATACATAATTGCTTGCACAGCAGTAAACTTTGTTGGTCCTTCATTACTTGGCAATAATTTAAATCCCGCTGTTGTATAATCTTTGTGAGAAACCCAGGCAATTGCCCAAAAGTGTGGAAATTGCCATATAAACTGAATAGCAAATAATATCCATCCTCCTGCACTAAAATCATCCTGACCAGCTACCCAACCAATTAAACAAGGTAATGCTCCGGGAATGCCCCCAATTAAAACAGCTATAGAATTTATTTTTTTTAATGGCGTGTATATGAATGAATACAGAAATAAACTGAAAGCACTTACCAATGCAGAGGATAAATTAAAAAAATACCACATCATTAATACACCGATAATTCCTGCAAACGCTGCAAATAAATAAGCTTCTTTTTGAGTCATTCTGCCACTTGCTACGGGCCTATTAGCTGTACGTTTCATCAATGCATCAGAATTTTTTTCTACTGATTGATTAATTGCATTGGCACTACCTGTAATTAACATCCCAGCGACAAACAACAATCCAATCATTTTCCAATTGTAGCTTACAACATTGGGGGCTAATAAATAACAAATAACACAAGTGAATACCACAGTGAAACTTAGTGTAAACTTGGTGAGCTCTTTATAGTCTTTGAGCTTGGTGGCGAATGTTGTATTGTTTGTATTCATTATATATTTAGAAAAATAATGCTCCCGAATATTCGGGAGCATTGCAAAGTATTGTTCAACTGCATAATAAATTACACAGCACATTAATTGTGATTAATGATGACTTTCATCTGCTCCTACCGGTGTAGTTTGAGAAGTATATTCTTTCCCATCTTTACCATAATCATAAGGCCAACGATGAACTTCAGGAATTTCTCCAACCCAGTTACCATGACCAGGATTGATTGGTGTCGTCCACTCTAAAGTATTGGATCCGTAAGGGTTTAAGGTAGTTACTTTTCTGCCTTTCCAAATACTGTAGAAGAAATTAGCAATGAATAATAACTGAGCTGCAAATACAATCATGGCAACGGTACTGATAAATCTGTTTAATTCACCAAAGTTTTTGAAACTTTCCCAAATACTGTAATCATAATATCTACGAGGCATACCGGCTAAGCCTTCGTAATGCATTGGCCAGAAAATTAAATAAGCTCCTACTATAGAAATCCAAAAATGGATATAACCAAGTGAAGTATTTAAATACCTACCATACATTTTAGGATACCAATGATACACGCCTGCAAACATTCCAAACATACTTGCAACACCCATTACAATATGGAAGTGTGCAATTACGAAATAAGTATCATGCAAGTGAATATCTAATGCAGAGTTGCCTAACCAAATACCTGTTAAACCACCAGAAATAAATAAACTTACAAATCCGATTGCGAACATCATTGCAGGTGTAAAACGAATATTACCTCTCCACAAAGTTGTGAGCCAGTTAAATACTTTAATAGCACTCGGAACAGCAATTAACAAAGTAAGTAATACGAATATACTTCCTAAGAAAGGATTTAATCCCGTTACAAACATATGGTGTGCCCAAACTAAGAATGCTAAAATTGCAATTGCAAATAAGCTACCAATCATTGCCATGTAACCGAAGATTGGCTTGCGAGAATTCACTGATAATATTTCACTCACCATGCCCATTGCTGGTAATAAGATGATATATACTTCCGGATGACCTAAGAACCAAAATAAATGTTGGAATAAAATTGCACTTCCACCTTCATTAGGTAGTGCTGTGTTTGTGGTTGTTAAAAAAATATCTGACAAGTAAAAACTTGTTCCAAAATTTCTATCAAATATCAAAAGAATGAAACCTGAAAGTAATACAGGAAAAGAAAGTACCCCTAATACTGCAGTGAAAAACAATGCCCAAATTGTCAAAGGCAATCTAGTCATGCTCATTCCCTTGGTACGCATATTTAGTACAGTAGCGATATAGTTTAATCCACCTAACAAAGATGATACTACAAATAATGCCATTGCAACTAACCATAAATCCATACCAGTTTTACTACCAGGAGAAGCGTCTCCTAATGCAGATAAGGGAGGATAAGCCGTCCAACCACCACTGAATGGTCCTGTTTCTACAAAAATAGAAGAAACCATTACCACACTTGCAGCAAAGAAAAACCAATAGCTCAACATATTCATAAAAGGAGATGCCATGTCTCTTGCACCAACCTGTAATGGAATTAAAAAGTTGGCAAAGGTTCCACTTAACCCGGCGGTTAATACAAAGAATACCAACACGGTTCCGTGAGTGGTTACCAATGCATAGTATCCTTGTGCTGTGATATGACCTTTTTCTACCCAAAACTTACCCAACAAATCTTCCAACCAAGGAAAAGAAGTATCAGGATAGCCTAATTGTAAACGGAAAAGAACACTCATTAAACCACCAATTACCGCCCAAACCATACCGGTAATAAGAAATTGTTTAGCAATCATTTTATGATCCATGCTAAACACATACTTACTAATGAAAGTTTCCTGGTGGTGATGGTCATGATGCTCACCATGAGCATCGTGGTGTGTAGCTAACACTGACTCTGCCTGAAGTACTGCTTCGTTACTCATATCAATATGGAATTAATATTATTTTCTACTAATTATTTTATAACAACTATTTGGTAAAACAGTTGTATGATTCTTAATTTTTTACTACAGATTTTACTGCCGTTGATAATGCTGTATTGGCAGGTTTTGTAGTATCTGCTTTCTGAAATTTTTCAGGGTAAGCTGATACATATGCTGGTGTTTTTGAAGCCATCCATTTATCAAACTCTGCTTGTGTTACAACTTCAATATTTCCTTTCATTGAATAATGTCCATTACCACACATCTGATCACAACTAATTTCATATGCGAAGTTTGGATTGTTGGTAATTTTTTTCATTTCTGCAGTGGTATACTTAGGTGTAAACCACATAGTAGTTGGTATTCCGGGTACAGCATCCATTTTCATACGGAAGTGAGTTAAACCAACATCATGAATTACATCACGACTACCAATAATTAATTTTACTGGTCTGTCTTTAACGATATACATTGTTTGGGTTAAAACAACATCATCATGAGATTTGTCATCAGCTTTCAAATTTAATTCAGCATTATCATTCCATATTAATCCTAAAGGATTGTCTACATCATTAATTAATTTATAGTACTTTTTTCCAAACTTTTTATCGGCTCCTTCGTATCTGAAAACCCATCCGAATTGTTTTCCTACTACTTCTACTTGCAAAGCATTATCTGGTGCTTCACCTGTAAATGAAAACCAGTTTTTAAGTCCAATGATTACCAATACAGCCAATACGATTGCTGGAACCACAGTCCACAAAGCTTCTAATTTGTTGCTATGCGGGAAGAAGAAAACTTTGCGCTTGTCGCTTTCTTGATATTTGAATGAAAACCAAAACAATAAAATTTGAGTAGCAACAAAAACACTGCCGGTAACCCAAATGGTAAGCCAAAGCATCTCATCAACTTTTTCACCATGATTACTTGCTGCAGGGTAAGCCAACAATGTTTTTTTGAACAATAATTCATTGCAATACCAAACACCAATCAAACCAAGTATCATGAAAGCAAGCATTAAAAATGCATTGATTTTATTATTTTGCTTTCTGGCATTTTCTTCGCCTTTAATTACAGATACATACTCACTCACTTTTGCAATCTGGAAAATGACTACAAAAAATAAAACGATTACTGCTATGATTAAAAAAGTTGTCATGGTCTATAAACTATTTTCTTTTCTTCAATTAAAAATCCTTTCGATTTTGTATTTAAAACTATTTCTGATTTTCAGAAACTAATTTTAGAATTTATTAAGTATGATGTACAATACTTTCTTTTAAGAACGGATGATATTTTGGTATCAAAGGCTTGCTAGCTAACGCTTTACTTACTCCAAAAATCATCATACCCACAAATAGGCTTAATATGCCAAAATCTAACCAGCCCATTGTTACATGTTCTTTGCTGATGCTTCCCATGATTTGTTGGTAATAATCAATCCAATGACCAAAAATAATCAATACTGCCATGAATGTAACAAGTGTGTAATTTCTCTTCGCAGAACGCTTCATTAATATCAACAAAGGGCAAATAAAGTTGATAATAAGGTTTAGGAAAAATATTCCTTTGTATGGGCCTTGAACTCTGTGTTTGAAATAAATTGTTTCTTCCGGTTGGTTGCTATACCAAATTAGCATGTATTGTGAAAACCATAAGTATGTCCAGAATACAGAAAATGCAAACATGAATTTACCTATATCATGCAAATGCTCTTGGTTGGTATATTCTAAATAACCTTTGTTTTTTAAGTAAATAACCCATAATGCAACTAAGCTCATCCCTGCTACAAATGTACTTGCAAAGTTATACCAGCTGTACATGGTGCTATACCAATGCGCATCAATACTCATCATCCATAACCAAGGAACTGTGCTACCAACTGTTAATCCAAACCATACCAAGAAAGTTGCCGCACGAACAGTATTACTTAAAATAAATTTCGCTCCTGTTTCGCCATCCATAGCTGCTTCATCTGCTTGCTCACTTAATTTTCTCATTCTCCAACCTAAAAAACTCCAAAGCACAATTGCTAAGACTGTCCAAATTGTAAAGAATTTAATATTTAAAAATCCGGATTTCCCTTTCAGTATCGGATCATTTGCTACAGCAACAGTATCTGTCCAATGATAGATATGACTTCCAGAAAATGCTACATACAACAACACCACTAAGGTAATACCACCAAAAATTGGCACCATTGTAGAAATTGCTTCAGGTATTCTTCTAAATGATTGTTGCCAGCCACCCCAAGCCATAGTAGTAACGCACAAGAAAAACATACTGGCGTTACAAACCAATGTCCAGAAAATAGTATTGTACATTAATGTTCCTAAAAAAATGTCTTGTTCATGGTGATCCTTACTCATTCCTTTAGTAACAAACCCTGCAATTAATGCCACGATGCCAATGCCCATTAAAGCAAATGACCATGTTTTCATTTTACCGGGAATCTCAAAACTTTGTCTAATAGATGCCATTGTAAATTATTTTTTCTTGTCAGCCTGAGTTGTAACACTCATTAAATCTATTTCTAATTAATGTGTACCCTTTTTATTTTGTTGCCATTGCATCTGCAGTAGGTGCAGCAGTTGCTTTAGCAGCTTTTTGTTTTGCTTTAATATAAGCAATCACTTGCCAGCGTTGCTTTTTACTCATTTGAGAAGCGTAACTACCCATTGTGTTTTTGCCATAAGTTAATGAATAAAACATTTGACCTGCAGGCATTGCTTCGTATTTTGCATCTCCTACTAATGTAGCAGGTTTTGCGGGATAAGGACCTTCGCCGCCTTTATACAAAGGACCATTTCCATCCAATGCTTTTCCATGACAAATACCACAATTGATTAAGTATATTCTTTCTGCTTCAACTGTTTCAGCTTTGGTTAAAGAATCAATAGGATTTACTATCGATTTTGATGCTACATAATTTGCTGTGTCACCACTTGCATCCATTTCTAACGGGAAAGGCATTTCTTCCCCTCGAGGAATTGTTCCTTTTACAGGGCGGTTGTTGTAAAAAATTCCTTTTTCTGCAAGATTGCTGTGATCTGCATACGTTTCATAAGCCCTGCTATACGCCATATCGGGCATATAAATACTGTTTGGCTTACGCTTAATGTCGCTGCAACTAACTATTGTAATTACTGTAATTAAAAATGCTATGATAGATATTTTTTTCATCTTCAAATTAGTTATAAAAAATATGCTGTTTTATGCTGTTGCTCCTTCAAATAATACTTCATCCTTGTCATATCTTCCTATCCACCAACCCTCTTCTGCAATTTGTACATCAGTTTCAATTGCTCCATTATTGGTTAGAAATGCTTTTAAATCTTCGGTATTGGTATTCTCTGTACATTCTATTACCATTACAAACAAATCATCAGTTGCTCTTAAATGAAAGTGATGTTTTTTTACAAATGGTGCTAATTGACACAAGTAACAAAATGTAAGTACCATACCTACTGCTGCAAACAATACAGTCAACTCAAACATAATTGGTATCCAAGCTGGTAATGCAAAGTGTGGCTTACCACCAATATCCAACGGCCAGTCTTTTGTAAAAATCCAACTGATACAACTCAATGCTGTTGTAGTTCCGGTAATACCATAAATAAAACCGGCAGTGTGTAAGCTTGTTTCTCTCATCCCCAATGCATGGTCCAAACCATGTACAGGAAATGGTGTGTACACATCTTTAATTTTATATCCAGTAGTTCGTACTTTTTTTACCGCAGGAAATAATACATCCTCGTTATCAAAACAGCCAACTACAAATTTCTTTTTTGCCATATTGTTAATTATTCAAATGTCAAATATTATCAGTTCAAATACAAATCTTCAACCTCTTAAATTTTAGAAATTAATGTGCATACTCATGTGCAAATTCATCTGCTTGTTTTTTCTCAATAGTTGCCATGTTATCCTTATAGCTTTCTCCGGTTGTTTTCAATACATACTTAATCTCTGCAATTGCAATAGTTGGAAAATATTTTGCAAACAAGAAGAAGCAGGTAAAGAACAATCCGAATGTACCTAAGTAAAATCCAATCTCCCAGATAGAAGGACTATAATACACCGACCAGCTACTTGGTAAATAGTCACGATAAATGGAAGTTACAATGATTACAAAACGCTCAAACCACATACCGATATTCACCAAAACACTCATGAAGAATGTCACAAATAAATTTCTTCTCATTTTTCTAAACCAAAAAATTTGTGGGCTCAATACGTTACAAGCCATCATTCCCCAATAACTCCATCCATAAGGACTGAATAAGTTCGCACGGCTATACCAGAAAGTGTATCCCTCATACTTATTTTGAGAATACCAACCCATGAATAACTCGGTTAAATAGGCAATACCTACAATTGATCCTGTCAAAACAATTACTTTATTCATTGCCTCAATATGACCCAATGTGATATAATCTTTCAATCCAAATACTTTTCTCACCACAACCATTAATGATTGTACCATCGCAAAGCCCGAGAATATCGCACCTGCTACGAAGTAAGGAGGGAAGATAGTTGTATGCCAACCAGGAATTACTGAGGTTGCGAAGTCAAAAGATACGATTGTATGTACCGATAATACCAACGGAGTACTTAAACCCGCCAATACCAATGATAAACTTTCATGACGTTGCCAGTGCTTCGTACTACCAGTCCAGCCAAATGCTGCAATACCATATAAATGCTTACGTAATTTGGTTTTTGCTCTGTCACGAACCGTTGCAAAATCCGGAATTAATCCCGAATACCAGAATAAAAGTGATACTGTAAAATAAGTTGAAATTGCAAATACGTCCCACAACAATGGACTATTAAAGTTTACCCACAAAGGACCACGACTATTAGGATAAGGCAACACAAAGAAAGCCATCCAAACACGACCCATGTGAAATATAGGAAACTGACCCGCACACATTACAGCAAAAATGGTCATCGCCTCAGCAGCACGGTTTACCCCTGTTCTCCAACCTTGTCTAAACAACAATAAAATCGCAGAAATCAATGTTCCCGCATGACCAATCCCTACCCACCATACGAAGTTGGTAATATCCCAACCCCAACCAATGGTTTTATTCAAGTTCCACTCGCCAATACCGTAAGTTACCTCACGATAAACGCTGTAAACACCAAACATTAATAAACATACAGAGATATAAAAACCAATATACCAAAGTTTACTGGGTTTTGCTTCAATAGGGCGTACAATGTCTTCTGTAACATCATGGTAAGTTTTATTACCATAAACCAATGGTTCCCTTAATTGTGATTCGTACTTTACACTCATATTAAATCAACTTTTTTTCTCATCGCCAACCCAATTTTTCAAGTTGGAGATTCTGAATTTTTTATGTTTATGAACCGAGCTCGTGAACTACTATGTTTCTGTTGTTGCGTCGCACACTTCAACACTATTTTCTCTATTCAACTTTTACATTGAATTAAATGTGTTAACCTTCGTGTACTTCGCTTTCAATATTTCTAACTTTAGCCATATAGCTAACATTAGGCAATACATGCAATTGTTCTAATGAATAGAATAAACGATTATTGTTAGTTCCTCTATGAACAGAAACCGCACTCTTGCTATCATTCACATTACCAAACACAATCGCTTCTGTAGGGCAAGATTGTTGACAAGCAACTTTCAAATCCCACTCATTATTTTCACCAGTTTTCAATGGGCGACTTTCTTTCTTCGCTTTCAATTTACCTTCTTGTAAACGTTGAACACAGAAAGAACATTTTTCAATTACACCACGAGAACGAACAGTAACATCAGGGTTCAACACCATTCTTGTTAAATCTTCATTCATGTAATGAATTGTATCATTCAATTCGCTTTGGTTATTTGCAAAGCTATCAGCGCCTGTATAATCAGCCCAGTTAAAACGACGTACTTTATACGGGCAGTTATTTGCGCAATATCTTGTACCAATACAACGGTTGTAAGTCATTTGATTCAACCCTTCACTGCTGTGATTGGTTGCTGCAACCGGACAAACGTTTTCGCAAGGTGCATTGTCACAATGTTGGCACATCAATGGTTGGAATACTACTTTAGGATTGTCGCTGTCTCCGCTGTAGTATCTGTCAATTCTCAACCAAGCCATATCATGAAAACGCAATACTTCACTCTTACCTACAACTGAAACGTTATTTTCAGCGCTACAAGCTACAACACAAGCACCACAACCATTACAAGCATTTAAGTCAATGCTCATTCCCCACTTAATTCCAGGTTTGTCAATTGGTTTGTAAATACTTCCGTCTTCTTTAAAATTTGCCACCCCACCATAAGCTGCTAATTCCTTTTCTCTCTCTTCTAATACTTCTTTAGGATTGTGCTTTAATTCGGCAAGTGTCAATTCTTTCATCACCTCTGTACGATTACCTTGAGGTGTATCATAAATATTATGTGTTTGCGTTAATGCAACAGGATGTTTTTCTGTAGTAGCAGTTAAAGAAACATCACCAACACTAAAACTTACAGTTCCATCAACCATTCCTGCTAAAGGAAATGCATTAACCCCAACTGATTTGATTTCATCTTCCATTGCAGCACGACCAACTTTCGCATCTCTACCATAACCAACTGCAATTCCAACTGTTGAAGGATGTGTGCCCGGAATAATTAATGCAGGTAATTGAATTGTTTTACCATTTGCTTTAATTGAAACAACTTTTTTAGGGGGATTTACTTCGTAACTATCTGCTTGACCATTATTGGTCAAATCAATTCCCAATAAAGTTTTAGCCATCGCAGGAGAAACTATTAAATAGTTATCCCAAGTTGCTCTTGTTATTGGATCTGGCATTTCTTGTAACCAAGGATTGGCGGCACCTTGTCCGGCACCAATTGCAACCTTTTGGTACAATTGTAATTCCGTACCAGTGCTAACTTTGTAGGCTGCAATTTTTGCAACTGCGCCAGCTACAGGTGAACCATTATATGCAGCACCGGCATTAGCCTCAGCAACAACATTTACCCCATCTTGTAATAATTTATCCCAAGCATTTTCGCTACCCACTTTTGCAATCCAGAATTGTTTTACATAAGCTGCATAATCAACTGATGCACCACTCCATTTCAATAAATTATCTTGCCATTGGCGAGTTTTGAATAATGGATTGATAGTAGGTTGAATAAATGAATAATGACCTGTTTTTATTTCAGCATCTCCCCAAGATTCTAAATAATGATGAGATGGAATAACATATTTACACAATTGTGTTGTTTCATCTGCTTTTTCGCTGAATGAAATTTTCACTTTTACTTTATCTAACCCTGATTTTACTTTCGCTTGATCAAACCATGAATAAACAGGGTTTGCGCCATAAATCATTAAAGCACCTACAGCACCTGCATTCATTGCATCTACTAAAGATGCAAATTCTGCATCAATACCCGCACGAACTGTATTTGAAACGCTCCAGTCAATTGTTTTACCATTTGATTGTATCGCTTCATTAATAGCATTCACAACAATTTGTACATTCACATCATTACTGCCTGCAACCACTAATGATTGACCTTTATTTGCAAGTAAAGCTTTTGCTGCTTTCTCTATTCCTGCTTTTAATTTACTATCAGAAATGTTGATAGATCCACCATTTACAGCAGCCAACAAAGCATTTGCAACAGCTCCTGTTTCACTTGGACGGTGTAAAAATCTTTCATCGGCATTACTACCTGTTAAGCTTGCTACACTCTCAAAATGATAGTGCTTGCTCATTTCTAGATTGGTATCAGATAGTTTTTTACCTTTTGAATATTGTTTTGCAAATTCAACAGGACTAATCCACGTACCTAAAAAATCAGCGCCTAAGCTTACAATTACTTTGGCGTTATCAAACTTATAATTAGGTATAGCTTTTTTGCCGTAATTGGCTTCATTTGCCAACAAGATGCCACTGTAAGAAACAGCATCATAAGTAACATGTTTACCGGATGGATATTTTGCTAAAAATTGTTGAATTACAGCTAATGATGAAGGAGAATTAACAGTGCTCGTCAACAATACCGGATTTGAAACCCCGTTCATTGCTGCAGCAACTGCCTGATCCATTGCTTCAAAAGTTACTTCTTTTCCGTCAATTGAAGGAAAACGCAACCTTGCTCCATCATATAAATCTAAAACCGAAGCCTGTACTCTTGCAGAAGTACCACCTTTGGTAATTGAAGACATTTCATTTCCTTCAATTTTAATCGGACGTCCATCGCGTACTTTGGCTACAATGCTTACTGCATCACCATCCTGTACGTATGTAGTAGCATAAAAATTACTAACGCCCGGAACAACATCTTCTGGTCTGTTGGCAAAAGGAATTGCCTTTTTTACCGGCACTTCACAACTTGCCGCAACGGCTGCAGCAGCTGTACTAAAGCCTAAATATTTTAAGAAATCACGGCGTGGTGCTTTGGTTTCCAAGAAGCTACTATCTGCTGATTCAAAAGGCAGTTCTTCACGAAACTCATCTTTTGCAGATTGCTGAAACGCTTCAGAATTATTCAGCTCACCGAAACTTTGCCAATGCTTTTTCTCCATAATTATTCAATGTGATAATTCGATAAATGAATGATTAAATATTGCTGTATAATTTTTCAGGTAAACAGCTATTCAACAATCCAACTTTAATAATGACATTTTTGACACTCTGTACCACCAATCTTCTCTACAGTTATTCCTTTCGTGCTATCTAGTTTTCCATTCTTTAACTCGTTGTGGAATTTTTCGTAAATGCTATAAAAACCATTGTCTTTAAACTGAACCTTGGTTTCTCTGTGGCAATTCACACACCAACCCATACTTAAATCAGTGAATTGTTTTACTTCACCCATTTTTGTAATGTCACCATGACAAGTTTGGCATTGTACATTACCTGCTTTCACGTGTTGGCTATGGTTGAAATATACGTGATCAGGTAAGTTATGAATTTTTACCCACTCAATTGGTTTTGCTTTTGAAGGATCCCACTCATTGGCTTTATCAGGATTGAAGCCAGCGTATTCGTATAGTTTTTTAATCTCTTCTGTACCGTTTATTTCGTTGCCTTCTTCATCTATAATTTTTTCACCCTTGTATTCCTGAATTGCTTTATGACAATTCATACAAACATTCACAGAAGGAATATTGGCATGTTTACCTTGCTCTGCACCTCCATGACAATACAAACAGTTGATTTGATTGATGCCGGCATGAACTTTATGAGAATAATAAATAGGTTGAATTGGTTGGTAATCTTTATTTCTACCCAAATTAATAGCACCTTTGGTAGTAAGATAACCGCCGGTAACAAATAAAATAATGATTACAATAGCGATGTACGTTTTGTTTTTCCAAAAAGCAACCGGCTCTGGAGACTCAATTCCTGATTTTTCATCAGATAATTTTTTAAGATTGCTGTTGATTTGTAATAATGCCAAAGCAACTATTGCCAATACCAGTGTAAGAACACCATATAATAGAGTACTATCGCTATCACTTGATTTAGAAGCTTCACCAACCGCTCCTCCTGCTGCAGGCGTTGCTGCTGGTTTCCAATCTCTGATGTAATCCAATATCAAGTCAATTTGCTTATCATCAATTACACCTTCAAAAACACTCATTGCCGACTTTCCGTACTCATTATATAATGCAATGGCATAGGGGTCATTAGTAGCTTTCATATATGCCTGTGTATTCTTAATCCAGGCACGCAACTTTTTTCTATCCCCGCCCCAGCGTTCTTCTACGCCCATCAAAGCGGGGCCAGTAAGTTTCTGGTCTATTTTGTGGCAACTGGCACAATTGGCAGTATATAAGGCCTTACCATCTTGGGCTGCACTTTGATTACTGTAACTAACACCCAAGAAAATGAGTGTGCTAAAAAGAATTGATTTGGCTATGCTTCTGTGACTCATCATATTCACATTCTGTGGTTCTAAGTGTGGAAAAATATCCTTGAACGGGTGCAAAAATATGGCAGTATGATGACAAAAACACAATGTTAAAAAAAATTTTTTTGCCTTGCTGGTATTGGGTTTCAGCAGATTGATAGTTTTTATAAAAATAAATGCGCTTCATTTTTTTATAAAATCTTGCATTTACAACGAAAACGATTTTAAAATTTTTCAATTCAAAATTTTGCTTCACCTTCGATGTATGTTCAACAAACTAAAAGAAAAATGGAAAGTAGGATGGTTGCAATTCACACTTATCTTTTGCACATTTGCCTTAGGTGGTAGCTCTTGCGCAAGATTGGGCAATTATTTACTTAGTTTTATACTTACCGAAAAAAGTATTCTATACTGGATTATCTATGTGCCATTAATAACTTTATTATGGCCCGTTTGTGTTTTAATCATAAGTATTCCGTTGGGGCAATTTGAGTTTTTTAAAAATTATTTAAGCAGAATTTGGAATAAAATAAAGGGGGGAGTTCAATAATGAAACGCATTGCCATTTTTGCTTCAGGTGCAGGTAGCAATACCGCAAAGATTATTGAATACTTTTCTGCCCGAAATACGATTGAAGTAGCTGTAATTCTTTGCAACAAACCAGATGCAGGCGTTTTAAAAATTGCAACCCATTATCATATTCCCAACATATTGATAGAAAAAGAAAAGTTTTTTAGAGGCGATGCTTATGTTTCCGAATTAAAATCTTTAGATATAGACTTCATTGTTCTGGCCGGATTTTTATGGAAAATACCCAAAAAACTGATAGATGCATACCAAAAAAAAATAATCAATATTCATCCTGCATTATTACCCAAATACGGAGGCAAAGGCATGTATGGCAATAAAGTACATGAAACTGTAATTGCCAACAAAGAAAAAGAAAGTGGCATTACCATACATTTTGTTAACGAATATTTTGATGAAGGCGAACACATTTTTCAGGCAACCTGCATCATTGATGAAACCGATGATACAACAACATTAGCTGCTAAAATACATTTACTGGAACACGAACATTTACCAAAGGTGATAGAACGATTACTTTCTGTTTAATTGATTTTCTTTCTTACAACTATTTATTCCGAAAAGAGCGTACAAAAGACAAAAACCTACCAAAGAAGTAAGTAAAAAATAATTGCTGCTGCCGATAAAATATATCCAAATGTTTCCTGAATAGTTTTGGTAAAATACAATACGGCAAAAACCAAAGCAATTATTACCCGAATTGTTTTATCCGCTGATCCCATATTTTTTTTCATAGTAGCTGTTTAAATTACCATGTCAAGGTATTTATTTACATATTCTGATACAATGACAATTGTCATTTGAAATAATTTAAAATTTTGCATAAGACAATGGTCCAATTATTTCACTAGTAATCAGTTTGCTTATTCATACCTCTCAACTTATTAAATCTTCAGTTCACAACTATTCGTTTACTTTTGTTTCATAATTTTTAAAGCGTGTCAGAAAGAAATAATTTTATTGATTACATCAGAATTTTTTGTAGAAGCGGGCATGGGGGTCCTGGAGCTAAACATTTTATGCGTAACAAACTCACCGCAAAGGGTGGTCCGGATGGCGGTGATGGCGGAAGAGGTGCACATATTATTTTGAAAGGCAATGCACAATTATGGACATTATTGCATTTGCGTTATTATAAAAACGTACTGGCAGAAGATGGCGAAGGCGGCAGCAAAAACAACAGCACTGGACGAGACGGTCAAGATATTATTATTGAAGTGCCATTGGGAACAATTGCAAGAGATGAAGAAACAGGAAAAGTATTGGTGGAAATTTTAGAAGATGGTCAGCAGGAAATATTGGTAAAAGGTGGTCGTGGCGGATTGGGTAATCAACACTTTGCAACACCTACCAATCAGGTTCCCGAATATGCACAACCTGGTGAGCCCGGAACAGAAGGCTGGAAACAACTAGAGCTAAAAGTATTGGCAGACGTGGGTTTGGTGGGTTTTCCCAATGCAGGAAAATCTACATTACTGAGTGTCATTACTGCTGCAAAACCAAAAATCGCCAACTATGCTTTTACTACTTTAACCCCACAGTTGGGTATGGTAGAATACAGAGACGGCAAAAGTTTTTGCATTGCCGATTTACCCGGAATTATTGAAGGTGCTGCCGAAGGCAAAGGATTGGGTCATCGTTTTTTAAGGCACATTGAACGAAACAGTTGTTTGTTGTTTGTAATTCCTGCAGACAGTGCCAACCACAAAAAAGAGTTTGAAATTTTATTGCAAGAACTCAAGGAATACAATCCTGAAATGTTACAAAAAGATTTTTTAATTGCTTTAAGCAAAAGCGATATGCTTGATGATGAATTGAAAAATGAAATCAGTAAAGAATTACCCGAAAATATTCCACATTATTTTATTTCTTCTTTAACCAATAATGGTCTGGTAGAATTGAAAGATGCATTGTGGCAAGTATTGACGAAGCCCTTGGCATAAAATATTTCTTCAACTTGTTTTATTATGATGCTCCTCCGCTTAACAAGACCCAGCGAATAGATTTTAGCGAAAAAGCATCAGTAGTATTTTTTGGCTTTCAATATCCTAAAAGTAAAGTAGTAGCGTTATTTGGATGTTTAGTTTGGAGTTGGGAAAGTTGAAGAAGTTGAAAGTGTTTTCGTATCATCTATTATCTGCAAAATACCATCTATACTTATCACCTTTCATTCGGTTACTTTTTTTTACTTTTTGTATTAAGTAGAAATCGCCTTTATGAAAAAGCACCCAATCGTTCTTAGTTGCATTTTTGCATTTTTCTTATATAGTTGTGAAACCGTAACATTTAATCAACCACAACCTGCCGATGTAAAACCTCTCAGCGCTTTTCCAAAAAGAATTCATGGAAAATATATCAGCAACAATCAAGCATCTGTAATAACAATAGCAGATGAATCAATAACAATTGTATACGACTATGATGAAAAGATACACAAGGATAGTATTGGAGCTTCTTACCAATTAATTGGAGATACTTTAATTGATACAAACAATGACTGCAAGAAAAAAATTGTGTTTAATGGAGATACTATTGTACAACATCAAAACTGGACTGACACGATATTCCATATCTCTCAAGACAACATTCTTAAACGATTCAAAGGTTATTATTTCCTGAACGAACAAATACAACCGAATGTTTGGAGTATTACGAAAGTTGGTCTTAAAAATGGGACTTTAACGGTGGGTCGAATTTCCAAAGAAACAGAGATTGCTCAATTACGTGAAATTACTGAAACTATTACCGATACTACATCTACGCACTTTAATTTATCAAAACGCCAATTTAAAAGTTTTGTGAAACACAATGGGTTTAGCAAAGAAGAAACATATACTCGCATGAGGTAATCGTTTTTCAATCATATTGGAGCAAAGATCCAATGCTGCGCATTTTTGGGCATAATTTCACAACACGCTGGGGTGCAGAAAATGAAGAAAAAATGATAAAGGTATATTCCAATTGTTTGCAGGTAGAATTGTTTTTAAATGGAAAATCTTTAGGCATTCAAAAACGAAACAGCCAGGACTTTCCCGCTGCCGGTTTGCGATGGAATGCAGCATTTAAAAAAGGTTTGAATACCATTGTTGCAAAAGCATTAAACACTACTATTTCAGATACCGTTATGTTCATGTATCAAACAGATGTTTGGAGTAAACCAAGTTATGCAACGGTTGAAAAAATTGCCACAACAAATGATACCACAACTGTACAAGTAAAAGTTTTTGATAACAAAGGAATTCCTTGTCTTGATGCAACCAATTGGGTAAGATATTCAATAGCGGGTGATGGATAATTGATAGAAAATCAGGGAACCTCTTCGGGATCGAGATATGTACAAATGACCAATGGAACAAGTATGATACGCATCAAAACAAACAAAGGAAAATCTGTTGTAAGTGCTGCTGTGAAAGGTGTTGAGGCTGTGTTGCTTACTTTGTAAATAATAACATTTAAACTATGATTTAATTTTTTTCAATCACTCCTACTAAAAATTGCTCAACAATTCTTCTGATTTCGCTTGCGCTGGATTGATGCTGATTTACCAGCACCGAAAAAATAATTTCTTTTCCTTTTGCAGTGGTAATGTAACCGCTGAGAGTAACAACATTGCTTAACGTGCCTGTTTTTGCAAATATTTTTCCATTAATATTTTTATAGTATCCACCTAATGTTCCGGAGTTACCTTCCTGAAAAATGGTACTTGTTCTTTGCCAGCCAAATTCAGATTTTATTTGATTCAATACCCAAATAAAATCTTGAGGAGTCATTAAATTGTATCTGCTCAATCCACTGCCATCAACCCATTTCGGTTTTTGGGGCAATAACTTAAAATCAGTTTTTAGTAATGTATCAATTGTTTTTCCATCATCCATCTTGCCTAATTTCTCATTGCCAATCATTAACAAACTTTGCTCTGCATAAAAATTATCACTTCTGTGCATCATAATTTTCAGCATAGAATCAGTTGGTTGCGAATACCGTTTTTTCCAGTTTGTTTTTTCGATAGTTGCATCAATATATTCTATCGGATGATGCAAGCTGTCTTCCAATAAAGTAATCGTCAATGGTTCAGATGTTATAAACGGGATGTCGTCTCCGGTAAATTTTTTATTGCTTTTTTGAATTGAAAAATTATTCGAGGTATAATTTCTATCTACATAAAAATTATTGTTTTGCATGCTGCTGAAAATAGTAACAGAATCTTTAAAATATTTTGGAGTAACCCGCAGCTGGTTTCCGGATTTTATAAATCCAACAACATTGCCAAAGATAGGGGCAGCGCTACGTTCAGCCATATAGTCTGCATTATAATCATCCCACGCCCAACCTCTTCCCCAACGGTTACTTGAAAAATTACTCTTAACAACAGAGATGTTGTTGATGTGGCTTTTCAAAAAATCCATTGCAGGATGTTGCGCAAAATCGGGATGTAAAAAAGTAGGATCACCACAAAACTGAACGACATAATTGCTGTCTTCTTCCATGTATTTTAACCCTACCAAACTATCGCCTAAATTTTTCATTGCTGCATAGCATGTAAATATTTTTGTATTGCTAGCAGGAATAAAAAACTTTTCAGCTTGATAGCTGTACCAATATTTTTTGGTAGCCGGTTCATAAATACTGATGCCCACATGTGCATTGGCTAATTGGCTATTGGCTAAAATAATTTGTTTGGCTTGAGTGCTTAATTTTTTTTCGATACTGCATGAATTACAAAAAATTAAAATTGTACCAACAAAACATATTTGATGCAACAACTTTTTTTGAATGAGCTTCATGGTTTGTTATTTATGTGAGTGATTAACTTCTTTCTACAGCACGCATCCATCTTTCAGGAATTTCATTGCTTGCTGCTACCAAGTAATCTTGTTTGCTGCATGCGATAAATTTACCACTGGGTAATTGTAACCACCAACGACCGGTTCGTTTGCTTTGTAAAAAAGTAGTTTCCACATCTGCAAAGGCAAGGTGAAATTCGTTGAACTCATTGTTGTTATCCAAAGTAGCTTCTTGTTTCCCTTTATAAATTCCATCCATCACATACCAAAGCATTTGGCTGATTTGTTTTGCGGTTAACTCATGCTCATCATAATTAGGAATATGTCCGTAAACGCCTATGCTGCTGATGTTTGGGCTCATGCCTGCATATTGCATCAGCATGCAGGCTTCTTCTCCGGTGAAGCCATTAGGTGTTAATCTGTTTGCCGGAGCATAAGCGTGTTGAATGGCTGCAATATCAAAACTCAGCATCTGTGAATTTCTGATTACCGGCTCCATCTCCTCCATATTTTCTTTTACTTTTCCTACACGAAAACAATCAAAATGTAATTTGTCAATTGTTTCCAACATGCTTGGGTGAACCATGTAACTCTGAAAACCAATGTGGTTATAATGCCTGATAAAATTGGGCGTTCCGCACAGCATTTCAAGCAAAAAATTATCAGCAGGTAATACGCTGTTCATGTTCAAATCAATTCTTGCATCAATTCCAACAGATTCTATAATTTGATTGAGATTACCATAAGCATGGTATTGTGCAAGGGAAACATCATGACTACCGCCTAAAATGATAACCCGTTTATTTTGTTCTATCAGTTCGCTTACCACACTTTTCAAAGCTGCATAAGTATCTTGTAAAGTAGCACCACATTTGATATTTCCCACATCGGCAATATGTACATTTTTGTGCCAGTGAAACAAACTATAAAATTCTTTTCGGATTGCATTGGGTGCGTCGGTGTGAGTGTGTTCGAGACCTGCACCACGCATTTCTCCGCAGCCAATAATCACCATATCAATATTGGTAAGGTCGGGAAATGATGCTTCGTTTAAAACAATATGACTGCCTAATTGGGTATCTGCATAGCCCTGATCGTCACTGAGTTCATAAATATTGATGGGCTGTAAAAAATCAACAAGGGTATCTAAACTCATTGGATAATGTTTGTAACAAACCTATAAAAAAATGAGTTGCATAAAATGCATGTTGAAAACGAATTAAAAGATGGTTGTTTTACCAACATTATGTAGCATTTATTTTGCCATATCGCCACCAGCTTCTTCTTCTTGTAATACCGGTTCTCTTAGTTCAACGGGCTTTGTAGTACGTTTTCTTAATCGCATGTTCAACAGTTCAACGCTGAAAGAAAATGCCATTGCGAAATAAACGTAGTTTTTCAAATGCAATTGTTCGGCAGAATGAGGATCCCAACCTTCTACCAATAAGGTCAAACCAATCATTACCAAAAAAGACAATGCCAACATTTTAATGGTTGGATGTTGGTGAATGAATATTGCAATTTTTACACTGAATAAAAACATTACGAGCATTGCAATTACTACTGCAACAATCATAATCTCTACAAATTTTGCAGTACCGCCGGCTGTAATAATACTGTCAAAACTAAAAATCATATCAATTAGCATAATTTGTAAAACTGCATTACCCAATGATAGTGACTTTGGTTTTGGTCCGTAGGTATTTTCTGCTTCACCCTCCAGTTTATGGTGAATTTCTTTTACGGTTTTATAAATCAAAAACAAACCCCCAACCAACATTACAATGCTTGCTAAATCAAAGTCCTTATTGAATAAAGTAAATAAAGGTTTGCCTTTCTGACCGAGTAACCATGTTAAACCAAATAATAAACATGTTCTGGTTAATATCCCTGTAGTTATCCATATTATTCTTGCCTTTGGTTGTAAAGCTTTGGGAAGTCTGTTTAAAATAATACTTACAAAAATCACATTGTCAATACCCAACACAATTTCTAAAATGATTAAAACGATAAGGCTGATAATACTTTCTGAAGTAAACAAATGATTCATGTAAAATACTTTGAGCGACAAAGATAAACGCAGGTTAGCAAAGTTGGAGAAAGCGTCATTGCGAGGAACGAAGCAATCTTTATTTCACGCAAAGCAACAATGAAAGCAAAGTCCGCAACGAAAACCTTTGTGTTATTCGAGCCTTCGTGGTAAATACAAGTTTAAAAAGTTCAAAGGTTGAAAAGGTTGAAAACAAAACGTCATTGCGAGGAACGAAGCAATCTTGGTTTCACGCAAAGGAACAACGATAGCAAAGCACGCAACGAAAATCTTTGTGCGCTTTGTGCTTTAGTGGTAAATACAAATTTAAAAAGTTCAAAAGGTTTAAGAGGTTGAAAAACAAAACGTCATTGCGAGGAACGAAGCAATCTTTTAGATATTACCCTTTTTTATTAATCAAAAAACTATAAAAAATTTTATTGCTTATCGCTTTTTCCTAATAGAGATCCTAGAATTGCAAATATTGCACCAACCGTACCACCACCAATCCAAACAATACTTTTAGACCAAAATTGACCTACTGAAAAGTCGGTTTGTGAACCACAACCAACAATAACCAACATAAACCCAAAAATGAAACCCAAGAGAGCAGATTTTTCTTTTTTCATAATATTTTCTTTTGTAATGTTTATTTAAATGAAAATAATATTGATATGATTGATATGATGAGTGCAACTATACCAAGCTTATAAGATGCCCTTACAGCATCATTTGGATTATACCAGTAAAACGGAAAAAAATACCAAAAACGAGTCGTTAATGAAATGTCAAGTTCTTTGTTTTTATCTTCCTTTGAAAGCCCTAATTCACTTAATGAGTGATAGTTTAATCCAATCTGATTTGCTTTAAGCCCTTTACTATTTCCCGAGCAAACTAAACGATAAATTTTTTTACCATTGGACTCAACTTTAATATATCGTCTTGTACCAACCATATAACCAAAAAAATCGGTCTCAGTTGATTTTGGGAATAAACTAGATATTAAAGAATTCTCAATAAATGCCTTGTCAGAAAAGCTTTCATCATAACAATCGTTTTTTATTTTTAAAAAACCTTCACCATCATTTTGGGCGTTTTCAGATACTATTATTTTTAATGTCAGTTTTGTTTTCATGTATTTTGATGTTTAATTATAGTATGCCGTGTATTTGAATTCGCCATTTTCCTTAAGTCCACCATCTTTATAATTGGCTTGTATAATATATATATCACTACCAAAAAATTTATCCCTGAGTAAAGAAAACTTCCAGTCAGAATCTTCTGATGGAAATCCATGTAGTACTATTTTATTTTCACCAACTACATCCCATTTGCCCTTATTATATACTTCTGTAAATCTGTATCCAGCATCAGTGTAATCAACCTCACCTTGTGCAAAAGTTCCATCATCATAAAGTACTAAACCCATTTTAAAACCACCAGTATTAGTAAAAAAAGTGTTTTTGTATTTTTTATCTATTTGTCTTATTTTATTTAATCTCTGTTTCTCGGCCTCGCTTTTTCTTAATTCTTCCCTTGCCAATGAAATCTCAGGCATATATCTTTGAGAAAGCTCATTTAGATATTGTTTTGAGAGTTTTAAAACGAAAAATGGTTTGTCGAACTTGGATAAGTAGTCAATAAAGTTGCCTGCTAAAATTAATATATTGGTAGTGTTTATATCATTTGCGACAAACTTTAACCCCTTTGACAGCTTAAATTTGTCTAAAAATTGTAGGCTCACCTCTGTAAATCTTCTGGATGATTCTTTATTCGTACTTGTATCAATCCCAATAAATCGGTTCGTATTATTAATGATATAATCAAACCTCTTATTCAAAAGTTCTTCATTTGCAACGGATGGAAAATTTGAAATGTCTTTCTTATCAGTTTGCATAAATCTTGCAAACTCCATAAAATATGTTTGTGCTAAAATTGTAGCACATTTAATATTGTTTGCATCAATACTCAAACACTTCTCACTAAAATAATATGTACTATCATAATAGTTTTTAAATTGAGTTGTATTTTTGATACTATTATTTGCTTTGTCAAAAAAACAATTTTCATATATAGATTGGTCGTTAACACCACTATATAATCTTGCTAAGTAGTAATAATAATTTGCATTTGGTTTTTTTTCATCAATCTTCATTTTACGATACTCAGATATTAGTGTCTCTGTTACTTTAAGCTGTTCAACAGGATCTTTAGTTGTGTTAATACAACTATCTTGGTAGGCTCTATGCTTTTCAATATTATTAATATCTATATTCTCTAAAGGGGATTTACAAGAGTAGAAGCACACTAAAATTAATAGTGGTAACAGGCAAAGTCTTTTCATTTTTTTATTTTAAAGAATTTAAATAGAGAATAAATAACAATTACAAATAAATTTCAATTAAAACTATTCTTTATTGTTTTAAAAGATTATTTTGCCACTTTAATGATTATTTTACTACTTTTAAAGCATGAATAATATTGGAGATACAATAAAAAAATTTAGAGAGTTAAAAAATTTTACAAGAGAAAAAATTGCTGCAGAATTGAAAATGAGTCTCAGTAATTATAGTAAAATTGAAAGGGGAGAAATTGACCTAACGCTTTCTCGAATTAATCAGATTGCTAATGTTTTAGAAATTGATACATCACAAATTTTAAATTTTGATGCTACTCAGATATTTAACATATCAAACAATAAATTAGTACAAGGAATTGGTGCAAAAGCAGAAAACATGCATTTTCATAGCGATGATTATAAAGAAAAATATATCGTTATGCTTGAGAAAGAAATTGAGAGATTAAAATCAGAAAAAATCAAATAGACAGCTAATTAGATTGTGGGCTCAAATACATCTAATTCAATATCCATCATCCAGCCAATTGCTTACAAATATTTTTTGCAATACCAGGTCCTTCATACACAAATCCCGTCCACACTTGAACCAAACTTGCACCGGCATTTATTTTTTCAATTGCATCATCACCATTAAAAATACCGCCACTTGCAATGATGGGAATTTTTTGTTGTGTTTGCTGTGACAAATATTGTACAACCGAAGTACTTTTTTCGGTAAGTGGTTTACCACTCAATCCTCCTACCCCAATTTTTCCCAATAATGCCTGTGGCGTTTGTAAATGACTGCGATCAATTGTGGTGTTGGTAGCTACAAGTCCGGACAACTCTACCTCAAAACTTAAATCTACAATATCATTTAATTGAGTGGCGGTGAGGTCTGGAGCAATTTTTAACAACAAAGGCTTGGGATTTGTTTTTCCCTGATTGATATTTTGTAACTGGCTTAAAATTTTTCTCAAAGAATCTTTTTCCTGCAATTCTCTTAAGCCCGGCGTATTTGGGCTGCTTACGTTCACCACAAAATAATCTACATAGTCAAACAATTCTGTAAAGCAAATTTCATAATCCCTATAGGCTGTTTCGTTGGGCGTGATTTTATTTTTACCAATATTTCCTCCAACAATAATTGGGCTTCCTCCGTTTTTACTTTTATAATTATTCCACTGAAGTAATCTTTGTTTGATGGTTTCTACGCCATCATTATTAAAGCCCATTCGGTTAATCAATGCTTTATCCTTTGGCAACCGAAACAACCTTGGTTTAAGATTACCAAGTTGTGCTTTTGGTGTTACTGTTCCAACTTCTACAAAGCCGAAACCCAATGTTGACAGCTCTCTCAGGTAGGCTGCGTTTTTATCAAATCCTGCACCAAGCCCTACAGGGTTTTTAAATTGTAGCCCAAAAATATTTCTCTCTAAGGAAGGATGATCATATGAAAAATGTTTTCGAATTGCTTGTTTCAATATTTCAAAATTGCATGCTTCCTGCAAACAATTCATTGAAAAGTAGTGTGCTTTTTCGGGTGAAATACAAAATAAAAGGTCTCTTAATAAAGGATACATATTTAGCGAAGATAATTCTTGGATAATTTGATTAGTGTTTGATAAAATTATTTTTCAAAAAATCGATATATATTTTTCTCCATTGCAACCATTGTGGCTGTTCGGTTAAAAAATGATTGTGATAGATTGTAATTAAAGTTCCGTTTACTTTTTTAACTACATCATGATAGGCTTGTAATGAAATTGCAGCTTCTTCGGCAGATAATTTTTCTTCAAAAAAAGCATTGGCATCCATATAACAAAATGGATAAACCATTAATGATGTGGTTTCGTTTTTTTCAAGGTCAAACCATTGAAACGGTAACGTATATGACGCCCTGAAACCATTGATACTGCCATATCCCATGCTATAATCGTTTACAATTTTATTTTTAACCAATAACCGATATGTATTGGGCAAATCCATTCTGATATAATGTTGCCGGCTGTCGATTATCTTATTGCTGCAAACTTTCTGTAGCGTTTGTATTTCTTCGGTTAATAATTTTTCATCATCACCACTTTGCCAGGAAGGATGAATACCAACTGTGTTTTTTATTGCAATTTTTTGTAATAACTTTTTAAATCCGAAGCTATTCGTTGCAATATTTCTGTCGTACCCTTTTACCATTTTTGCCATTAAAAAAAAGTAAACAGGCTTCAGTTGATACGTTGAATGAATTTCTTGCAACCAATCATACACATCAAAAGGGTCTTTACTTTTGCCACTATATACCAATGCTCTTTCTGTAATAGATTCAAAATTGGCAGTTATAAAATCTTTAAAAAACGCTCCGATATTTCTGTATACTGCATGATACTTATATCGAAAAGCAATATCAATATCATATGTTGGATTGAAACAAAATTGAGTATTTAATAATTTAAAATCTACCATTTTTTGTTGGCAAATTTTTTCAAATTCCAGCAGCCATAAATTGATGATAGGCAAATGCAAAAAATTATTTTGAAAGGCAATGCTGTTTGTATGAGCATATCTGCCGTACATGTCTTTTTCATGAGGCAAGTATTCTTCGTACCGGGAAATCAAATAAAAAGAAGCTGCAAACAAATCAAACGGAATGCTGCCATTGGTTTTAAAAAAAGCCAATAATCCTTGCCATTCAATGCATTCAACGATTTGAGGTGAAATGTTTTTTTCAAATAAAATTCCGTACGGAATAATTTGAATTTCGTTTGTATCAACAGTAATCGAAGAGTAATTTATTTTAACACCGCTATACTGCAAAAATTCTTCTGTACTATTGGTTACTTTATATTGTTGTTGAAACAATACCTGAAGAATATAAGTGAGTCTTTCACTGTTATGTTGGTGGTAAATTAAAATCATGGGCTATAAGTCTGATCGGTATTCACGCCACATTTGATTGAATGTTTTTGGGGTGAAATCTAAATTGTTTCTATTGGTAGTCCATCCTTTAAATATTTTATTCACTACCCAGTTTTTCAATTTACCACTTCCCAAATTCATCATGTTTCTATTTAAAGAAGATTGCTTCCAGGTTTTCCATGCAATGCGTTCTGCCAATGAACTATTACCTTGCAAAACAGCTTCGTGTCTATTGTCTAACAATAGTTCGTGCAGATTAATTCTTACCGGACAAACTTCCGTACAATTTCCACAAAGTGAAGATGCATAACTCAAGTGTTTGTATTCTTCCATACCACTGAGGTAGGGAGTAATTACTTTACCAATTGGTCCGCTGTATGTGGTTTCATAACTGTGCCCGCCAATATTTTTATACACCGGACAAGCATTCAAACAAGCCCCACAACGTATGCAATACAATGCTTCTCTTGCAATAGGATTTGCTAATAAATTGGTTCTGCCATTATCCAACAAAATCACATACATCTCCTTTGGCCCGTCGATTTCATTGGCTTGTCTTGGACCTGTAATAATACTGTTATAAACGGTTACTTTTTGTCCTGTACCATAGGTGCCCAATAAAGGCCAAAACAAACCCAAATCATTAATAGAAGGCAATACTTTTTCAATACCAACCACCACAATATGTGTATTTGGCATGCTACAACTAAGCCTTGCATTACCTTCATTTTCTGTGATTGCAATGCCGCCCACATCTGCCAAAATAAAATTACCACCCGTTACACCAACTTCGGCTTGTACATATTTTTCACGCAACAATTGTCTTGCAACCTGTGTAAGTTCTTCAGGCGATAAACCACTTGGAACGCCTAATTTTTCGGCAAATAATTTTGCAACATCTTCTTTGCTTTTGTGCATTGCCGGCGTAACAATATGGTAAGGCGGTTCACCATCTAATTGCTGAATGTATTCGCCCAAATCTGTCTCCACACTTTCAATCCCCAAATCTTCTAAATATTGATTTAAGTGAATTTCTTCGGTAACCATGCTTTTGCTTTTCACCAAAGTTTTGCAGTTCTTGGCGGCACAAATTTTTCCAATTTCATCCAAAGCTTGTTGTGCATTTTCAGCCCAGATAACCGTTGCGCCGCGGCTCGTAATTTTTTGTTCAAACTCGAGTAAATATTTATCTAAATGTTCTATAGCATCCCACTTAATATTTTTTGCACGTTCTCTAGCTTCAGGCAATTCGCTGAACTGTGCTTTACCCATTGGCACTACCGCATTGTATTTACCAATATTGAAATTAATTTTTCTGCGATGCTCTAAATCCGCAGCTTTAATACTGCTTTTGGCAATAAAAGACGAAGCTGTACTCATGCTTCAAAGGTAAGCAGGATTGATATTTCAAGAGAATTGAATTTTTTTGTAACCAACAATATATTTTCATGGCATCGCCTGTTGCGTCGCACACTTGTGCTGTAACTATTCTGTTGAACAATTAATACCAATCGTAGAACTTAAAAGCAGTTTGCTGTTTTGATTGATTCAATTAATTTGAATATCTGTTTCAAAACTTATCTTCGTGCCTTTAATAAACAGTTATGAGCCAGCATTTAAGTGAACAAGAAATTATCCGCAGAGAAAAACTAACAAAACTTTCAGAAGCAGGAATCAACGCATTTCCGGCGCCTTTATTTCCCGTAAGCCATTATTCTGAAGCCATTAAAAATACTTTTTCAGAAGAAACCAAAGAGTCCTTTACACAAGTATGTGTTGCAGGAAGGGTAATGAGCATCAATGATAAGGGCAAAGTTTTTTTTATAAAAATTCAGGATGCACAAGGCATTTTTCAATTGTATGTAAAAAGAGATGAATTATGCCCAGATGAAGACAAAAGCTTTTGGGACAATGTTGTAAAACCATTAGACCTTGGCGATATTATTGGTGCAACAGGTTATGTGTTTGTTACAAAAACCGGTGAAACTTCTTTGCATACACAAACACTTACATTACTTACAAAAAGCTTAAAACCATTGCCTATTGTAAAGCGTGACGAAGAAGGAAATGTATTTGATGAAGTAACCGATCCCGAATTCAGGTATCGTCAGCGATATGTAGATTTAATCATCAATCCCGATGTAAAAGACGTATTTGTAAAACGTACGAAATTAGTGAATACTATCCGTGAATTTTTAAATGCTCATGGTGCGTTAGAGGTTGATACGCCTGTATTACAAGCCATTCCGGGTGGTGCTGCTGCAAGACCATTTATTACACACCACAACGCTTTGGATGTTCCATTTTATTTAAGAATTGCCAATGAATTATATTTAAAAAGATTGATTGTTGGTGGTTTTGATTGGGTATATGAATTTAGTAGAAACTTCAGAAACGAAGGAATGGACCGAACACACAATCCTGAGTTTACAGTATTGGAATGGTACACCGCATACAAGGATTATTTTTGGATGATGGACATTACCGAGCAATTAATTGAAAAAATAGCAATGGCATTGCATGGTTCAACAGAACTTCAGGTAGGTGATAAAACAATTAGCTTTAAAGCACCTTACAAACGCATCAGTATTTTAGATGCAATACAAGAAAACACCGGAATTGATGTGAGCAATATGGATGAAGCAGGATTGCGTGACGTATGTAAGCAACTGCATATTGATGTGTCGCCAACAATTGGTAAAGGAAAATTAATAGATGAAATTTTTGGTGCTACAAGCGAATCAAAATATGTGCAACCCACATTCATTATTGATTATCCGGTAGAGATGAGTCCGCTTACAAAAAAACACAGAAGCAAAGAAGGATTGGTAGAACGTTTTGAATTGATGGTAAATGGCAAAGAAATTGCCAACGCTTATTCTGAACTGAATGATCCGATTGACCAACGTGAACGCTTTGAAGAACAAGTGAAATTAATGGAGCGTGGCGACGATGAAGCAATGTTTATAGACTATGATTTTTTACGTGCTTTAGAATATGGCATGCCGCCTACAAGTGGTATTGGCATTGGCATTGACCGTTTGGTAATGATGATGACCAATCAACCAAGCATTCAGGATGTATTGTTATTTCCGCAAATGCGACCAGAAAATTTCTAAGGGTGTCAAGACTTTTTTAAAAGGTCAGACACCTGTTAGTATTTTTTATTATTGAATCAATCCCTGTAATTCAACGCCGGTTTTCTGTCACCCAACAATGCTTTGTATTGGTAGCTTCCTTTGGCTTTGATAAACTCTTCTTTTGCTTGTTGTACAATCGTTGCATTGGTAAATAAATCTATCGCAGTCAACGACATTGTTTTTGCTGCTACCATCATTCCTTTTGTACCAATTTCTGTCCCGCCGCAGGCAACTGCTTGCCAGCTATGTGCAGGCGTTCCGGGCACCCATGTTGCAGTTCTGATTCCAACAGTAGGAACAGTATAGCTTACATCTCCAACATCTGTACTACCACCACCTGAATTCATTTCAATTTTTAATGGGTTGATGGTGCTTGCTTTATTGTAATCGGGATATTTAAAAGTAAATGTTGATTGAATTTTTTTAGCATAATCAATTTCGGCATCTGTATAATTGATGCCTCCAACTTTTTCTAAATTTTGTTGCATTACTTTGGCTAGTGTTTTATTGAGCAACAAATCATGTGTGCCGCCAATGATTTCATATTCCATTTTGGTTTCTGTTCCCAAAGCCGCACCCTGAGCGGCTTTCACCACTCTGTCAAATATTGCAACCACATCATCTTTTTTTGGATGACGCACATAATAATATACTTCTGCAAAATCCGGAACTACATTTGGTGCTTTACCACCATCGGTAATTACGTAATGAATTCTTGTTTCCTGTGGTACATGTTCACGCATCATGTTTACCATATAATCCATACTTTCTACTGCATCTAAAGCACTGCGTCCTCTTTCAGGTGAAGCAGCTGCATGTGCACTAAGTCCATAAAATCTAAACTTAGCCGATTTGTTTGCCAATGCACTTGTCATGGTAACACTATTTGCATCTCCCGGATGCCAATGAATAACAGCATCTACATCATTGAAAAAACCTGCACGAACCAAATACACTTTCCCGCTTCCGCCTTCTTCTGCAGGACAACCAAATACTTTAATAGTGCCCGTTAATTTTTTTTCTTCGATTAATTTTTTAATGGCAATACCTGCTGCAACACTTGCTGTTCCAAATAAATGATGACCGCAACCATGTCCGGCGTCTTTACCTGCAGATTCTTTTTGCGGAGCATTGGTTTGTGATAACCCCGGTAATGCATCATACTCTGCAAGTATTGCTATCACTGGCTTTCCGGAGCCGTAGGTTGCAACAAAAGCAGTTGGTATTTCGGCTATTCCTGCTTGTACATTAAAGCCTGCATCTTTCAAAGTTTGTTGGTGTAATGCGCTGCTCTTTACTTCTTTGTAACCCATTTCGGCATAATCCCAAATGGTCAATGCTGTTTTTTTATACTGTTCATATTTCGATTGTAAATCGGCAGTTGCTTCTGATTTTAAAATATCAATAGTAGAACTTACCTGTTTTGTTTGTGCTTGAACAAACTGAGCAGTTAATAATGCAGCAATGCATATCATTTTTTTCATAGGTCAAATTGAAATTGAAAAGTATTGATTTCTTTTTATTATCAAACACTCAGAAGGAAATAATTATTCATCCATGCCATCGCTGCCATCGGCGGTTTTGCTGGATTTGGCAACCATTACTTGAATTGTTTCTACTTCTGCAGGAGTAAAATAGCGCCATTTGCCAACCGGCAAACCGGTGAGTTGTATGTTCATGATTCGGATACGTTGCAAAGATTCTACTTCATAATCTAGTGCTTCACACATCCGTCTTATTTGTCTGTTCAATCCTTGAGTCAATATGATTCTAAATCTTCTTTCGGTTTCTTTTTTTACAAAACATTTTTGTGTTACAGTTCCTAAAATTCTTACACCACTTCTCATTCGATTAATGAAATCAATATCAATAGGCTTGTTTACAGTCACCATATATTCTTTTTCATGCTGATTGCCTGCACGTAAAATTTTATTAACGATATTGCCGTCATTGGTTAAAAAAATAAGCCCTTCACTACGCTTATCCAATCGTCCGACAGGAAAAATTCTTGTTTTAAAATTGACAAAATCAATGATGTTTGTTTTGTCTTTTTGATCGGTAGTACAAGTAACGCCTTTGGGTTTATTCAGCATAATATAAACGGCAGCTTTCTTCTTTTTCAGGGGTTCACCATCTACCAAAACCACATCGTTTTCGCCTACCCGATTTCCTTTGAAAGCGTCTTTCCCATTGATTGTAACACGGCATTGCTCAATCAATTCATCGGCTTCTCTGCGTGAGCAAAAACCCGTTTCGCTGATGTATTTATTAAGGCTTGTATCCATTTTGTTGTGCAGTATTTTGAATTGTCAAAAGTAGCGCATTGTATATCTATTACTATAAACTTTATTACCCAAAAAAAATCCCAAACTTCTTTATTGAAATTTGGGATTGAAATAGGATTAAAAATAATTTATCTCGCTAAGTTCACAGCTCTTTTCTCTCTGATTACCGTTACTTTAATTTGTCCCGGATAAGTCATTTCTGTTTGAATTTTTTGTGCTATTTCAAAACTCAATTTATCGCTGTCGCCATCAGTTACTTTATCTGCTTCAACAATTACACGCAACTCTCTACCGGCTTGAATAGCATACGCTTTTTCAACACCCGGATATGCACAAGCTAAGTTTTCAAGATCTTTAATGCGTTGCAAATATTGCTGCATAATTTCTCTTCTTGCTCCTGGTCTTGCACCACTGATTGCATCACAAGCCTGAATAATTGGAGAGATTACAAACTGCATTTCCATCTCATCATGGTGCGCACCAATTGCATTCACAACCGCCGGATTTTCACCATATTTCTCTGCTAATTTAGCACCCAATAATGCGTGGCTCAATTCTGTTTCTTCATCCGGAACTTTACCAATATCGTGTAACAATCCGGCACGTTTTGCAAGCTTTGGATTCATACCCAACTCTGCCGCCATGATGCCGCAGAGGTTTGCAGTTTCACGACTGTGCATCAATAAGTTTTGACCATAAGAGCTACGGAAACGCATTTTACCTACGATTCTTACCAATTCTTTATGTAAGCCATGAATACCCAATTCTATCACGGTTCTTTCACCAATTTCAATTACCTGATCTTCTAATTGACGTCTTGTTTTTTCAACCACTTCTTCAATACGAGCCGGATGAATACGACCATCTGCTACCAATCGTTGTAAGCTAAGACGTGCCACTTCTCTGCGCAATGGATCAAATGAAGAAAGTATAACTGCTTCCGGTGTATCATCTACAATTAAATCCACGCCAGTTGCAGCTTCAATAGCCCTGATGTTTCTTCCTTCTCTGCCAATGATTTGTCCTTTAATTTCATCTGATTCCAATTGAAATACAGTTACGGTATTTTCAATTGTTTGTTCAGCTGCCGTACGTTGTATAGATTGAATGACAATTTTACGAGCTTCTTTATTTGCCTTTTGTTTGGCATCTTCAATAATCTCTTGTTGTAATGCAAGGGCTTGGGTATGCGCTTCGTTTTTAAGGCTTTCTATCAATTGTTTTTTAGCATCTTCTGCATTTAATCCTGCAATTTTCTCTAGTTTGCGGATGTGCTCTTCCTGGTGTTTTTCCAGTTCGGTGCGTTTTTGATTGACTACTTCAATCTGACGGTTTAGATTTTCTTTGATAGCATCATTTTCTTTAGTTTGCTTATCCAGATTAGCTTCCTTTTGTACGATTGAGGTTTCTTTTTGCTTGATTCTATTTTCTGCTTCGTTGATTTTTCTATTGCGTTCTAAAACATCTTTATCATGCTCAGATTTTAATTGTACAAACTTTTCTTTTGCTTCAAGTTGCTTTTCTTTTTTAATATTTTCTGCCTTTAATTCTGCTTCTTTGATAATGTTTTGCACCTGTGCTTCGGCATCAGCAACTTGTTTTTTGGTGTCTTTTGTGAAAATAAATTTACCTGCCAGTGTACCTGCAATTAAGCAAACAGCAGCGGTAATTATTAATAATACTGTCGGTTCCATATTGTTGGAATGTTTTTTAAGGGTTCAAAATCAGATTCTACGTTGCACAGTTCATTCTAATTTGTTGAAATTGCATACGATACGTTGCGAAGATAATTAAATAGCTTAAAGAAAGTGCGTTAAAATTAACAGTTAGTTCATAAGCCAACAAGAGAGTTTTGTATTAATTAAGTTTACAGCTCTTCAATCACCTTATCTAAATAATTTTCCAATGAAGCTAATTTTTTTGAAGTTTCTGCTAGTTGAATCATTTCTGCTCCGGTTTTGTTTTGTTCGGTGGCAAACCAAAGCAACGCCATACTTACATAATCTTGCATGTCTTTGCCTGCAAAAACCTCTTTAAATTCTAAAATTTTATCGTTGATGATTTTTGCAGTTTTTCTAATCAGTTCTTCTTCTTCTGCTTCAACTTTTAAGCGGTAAGTTCTGTCTGCAATCAGTATGTTGGCTATGATTAATTCGGACATAATTTTTTTAATCTGGTAAAATCAATGGTTAAATATTCATCATTAACAAACAACGATCTATTTCTTTAATATACATATCTATCTTTTTTTCCAAAGCTGCTTTGTCTTTTGAATCAAAAGCCGATGTGCCCATTTTCAAAACATCGAGTTGTTGCTGTAATGCCTGAATTTGTTGTTGTTTTGTGGTTGCCTGAAGGGTATTGTCTGCCAGTTGTTTTTTCAACTGTTCATTTTCTTTTACCACCAACCGGTATTGCTTCAACATCTGTTGAAGTTTAGTTTGTATGTTTTTTAGTTGGTTGTCTATAGTATCATTCATGGCAGACGGCTTACAATCTTTATTTTCTTATTTCTGCTGATAATTCTTGTTCAAATGTTTGAATCAATTTATTCACCATCGTATCAATTTCCTTATCGGTCAATGTTTTTTCTTCATCAATAAAAGTAAAGTTAATGGCAATCGATTTTTTATCAATGCCTAATTTTTCACTTTCAAATACATCAAACAAACGAATATTTTGCAGCTTGTTGTTTTTTGTTTTTTTAACCGCATTTTCAATAGCCGCATAGGTAATGTTTTTGTTTACCACCATTGCAAGGTCTCTTTGAACGGGTTGAAATTTGCTTACTTCGGTATAAGAAATTTTTCTTTTGCTTACTTCATCTAACAACATTTCATAGTTGATATCTATACAAAAAACATCTTGTTTAATATCAAATGTATTTAAAACTTTATTACTTACCTGTTGCACAACACCCAATACTTTTTGTTGGTTGCTGATTTGAACAGTAGGATTTTCTTTCGTTGCATCTTTTTCAAAATATATTTGCTGAAGTCCTACCAAATTCAACAAAGCATTCGCAATTCCTTTGGCAGTATAAAAGCTAAATGCTTTGCTTTTTTCATTCCATTGATCTTCGTGATTAGCGCCTGTTATGTACAAAACAACATGTTCTTGTTCGGAATAATTGCCAACGCCATTGGTATGATACGTTTTGCCAAATTCAAAAAACTGTAAATTGGTATTGCGTCTGTTGATATTGTAGGACAAAGTTTCCAAGCCCGTTTCCAACATACTCGGACGAAGTACATCTAAGTCAGCACTAAGGTTGTTCATCATTTTTACCAACGAATCTTGTTCGGCTTCCGTAAAATATTTGCTGTTAGTAATAGAGTTGGTGAATATTTCATGAAACCCAAGCCCCACAAGGTAATTGGCAATTTTTTCTCTTAGATTTTCTTTCAAGCTCAATGCATCTACAGCAGGGGTGATATTAATATTCGCCGGAATTTCAATGTTGTCCAATCCGTCTATTCTCAAAATTTCTTCTACAATATCTGCAGGCAGACTGATGTCGGGTTTGCTGTAAGGAACGGCAACCCTTAGCTCATCCAACCCTTCTTTTAAAATGTCAAAACCAAGGCTCGATAAAATTCTTTTTACCGCATCTGCATGATAATTTTTACCACTTAATTTTTTGAGGTAATGATTTTTGATAGCAATTTCTGTTTTGGGCTTTGGTGCAGGATATACATCAATTACTTCACTGCTAAATGTTCCGCCGGCAACTTGTTGTATCAATTGTGCAGCACGTTTTAAAACATTTACCGCATTGCTAATGTCAACTCCTTTTTCAAATCTTGTTGCCGCATCTGTTCTCAATCCATGATGCAACGAGCTTTTGCGAATGGTAACCGCATTGAATACTGCACTTTCTAAAAATATATTCGTTGTTGTTTTCTTTACACCACTTGAAATGCCACCAAAAATTCCCGCAATGCACATCGGCTTTCCATTCCCATCACAAATCATTAAATCGTTGGCGGTTAATTTTCTTTCTTTATCATCTAAAGTAGTAAAGAGCGTACCTTCTGTTGCTTTTTGTACAATAATTTTTTTGCCTGCTATTTCGTCTGCATCAAATGCATGTAATGGCTGCCCGCTTTCGTGTAAAATATAATTCGTTATATCTACAATATTGTTGATGCACCTTACACCAATTGCTGTTAATTTATCTTTCAACCATTGCGGACTTTCTGCAACTGTAATCCCTGAAATGCTGATGCCACTGTATCTTGGGCAATATTCCGCATTTTCAATAGTTACCCGAATTGTACCTTTGTTGTTATCAGATTTTAAGCCATTAGAAAAAATATTTTGGGCCTTTATTTCTTTTTTGTGTTGATGGGTTAAATAAGCACAAACATCTTTGGCTACACCATAATGGCTCATCGCATCCATACGATTGGGTGTAAGACCAATTTCAAAAATGATGTCTGTGTAAGGTTTAAAATAATCTGCTACACTGGTACCCGGTGTAATGTCATTTGGTAAAACCAAGATGCCATCGTGGTTAGTGCTCAATCCAATTTCATCTTCTGCACAAATCATTCCGTAGCTTTCTGTTCCTCTAATCTTTGCCACCCGCATGGTTAACGGCTCTCCGTTCATTGGATAAATAGTTGTGCCTGTTGTTGCAACTACAACTTTTTGTCCTACAGCAACATTACTAGCGCCACAAACAATTTGCAAAGGTAATTCTGCACCTATATTTACTTTCGTAACCTTTAGTTTATCGGCATTAGGGTGTTGCTCACATTCAAGTACTTCACCAACAACCAATCCTTTTAACCCGCCTTTAATACTTTCATACGTTTCCATGTGTTCTACTTCCAAACCAATAGAAGTAAGAATTTTAGAAAGTCTTTCCGGTTCAATGATTTCAGGTAAATATTCACTCAGCCAATGATAACTAATCGTCATGTATTTATGGTGTTATATAGCTGCAAATATAATTGAAGCAATGCTCTTATACGAATAGCCTTTCAAATGCATTATTTCTCTGAGATTTTTTACAAAAAAGTTGCTATCTGCGTTATCCGTGCAATCTGCATAAAAAAACTAAAATGCCATGAAAATGTGTAAATAATTGCAAACCCGCTAATTACAAATTATTACCCATGCGCCCATATTTTTCTTCCAAAATCTTTGTACACACAATCTGTGAAATAAGCCCCTTTTCAATAGAATAACTTTTGTAAATTGTGCATAATCCCTTTTTTTATGTGAATGGAGCATTTTTTTATGTGAATGAGCCTGTGAAATAGTGTGGACTAAAATTATTTAAAAAAAATTTTTAAGTACCCACATTCTTGTACATATTCGCTCCCCCACTAAAGTTGGTAACAATTGATTAACACAAAAGTTACTTACTATAAAGGGGCACATTCATTTTCAAAACACCTTATTCATTATATGGAAATCATCAATAACACCAACCGAGATAAGAAAAGAAGAAAGACTAGTGTAGAACTGAATACGATGGTATTTGGAAAACTTCCACCACAAGCAAGAGAACTGGAAGAAGCCGTATTGGGCGCCATCATGCTTGAAAAAGCTGCATTTGATAATGTAATCGACACCAATTTAAAACCCGAATGTTTTTATGTAGAAGCACATCAGATTATTTTTTCTGCAATGCGGGATATGCAGCAAAACGGCACACCTATTGATATTTTGACCGTTGTTGAAGAATTAAAAAAACAAGAAAAATTAGATGCAGTAGGCGGCGCTTATTACATTACCAAACTCACCAATATGGTGGTAAGTACAGCTCACATTGATGCACATGCAAGAATAATTTTACAAAAATTTATACAAAGAGAATTAATCCGAATCAGCGGAGAAATTATTGGCGATGCTTATGAAGATAGCACCGATGTTTTTGATTTGTTGGATGACAGCGAAACAAAAATGTTCAACATCACTAATAACTACCTAAAGAAAAACTTTGAAGACATTCGAGATGTATTGGCAAAAACAATCAATAAAATTGATTATTTAAGAACCCGTGAGGAAGATGTAAGCGGTGTGCCAAGCGGCTTTAGCAATTTAGACAGAATCACATACGGATGGCAGCCTACCGATTTAATTATTTTGGCAGCAAGACCATCCGTTGGTAAAACAGCATTTGCGCTAAACCTTGCGCGTAATGCTGCATTAAACCCTGTAAAGCCCATAGGCGTTGGCTTTTTTAGTTTAGAGATGAGTGCCAGCCAGTTAGTACAACGTATTTTAAGCGCCGAGAGTGAAATCATGCTTGAAAAAATCAGCAGAGGAAAACTGGAAGATTACGAATACCAGCAATTACACACCAAGGGCATCAAGCGGTTAGAGACTGCACCTTTGTATATTGATGATACGGCTGCATTAAACATTTTTGAGTTCAGGGCAAAAGCAAGACGACTAGTAAACAAACACAATGTTGGTTTAATCATTATCGACTATTTGCAATTGATGAGTGGCAGCAACGAAAGAGGCGGGAACCGTGAACAAGAAATCAGTTCTATCAGCAGAAACTTAAAAGCATTGGCAAAAGAATTGAACGTACCAATTATTGCACTATCGCAATTAAATCGTGCGGTTGAAACCCGTAAAGAAAGTAAAATTCCGGTGCTTGCCGATTTGAGAGAATCAGGTGCTATTGAACAAGATGCCGATATGGTAATGTTTATTTATCGCCCCGATTATTACGAAAACTACACCAATGAACAAGGAGAAGACACAAGAGGCTTAACTGAAATTAAAATTGCAAAACATAGAAACGGTTCTCTTGAAACGATACAACTAAAAGCAAATCTTTCTATTCAAAAATTTGAAATCTGGGATGGCGATAACAGCAATGGTTTCAAAGCACCGGGAGGCAACTGGAAAGCCGTACCTCCTGTAACTCCTGCATCTGGCGGACAACCCAATACCGGCGGTAAATTTTTTGTACAAGGCAGCAAAATGAATGATGGAGATTTTGATGCAGGCTTTGAAGAACAACCATTTAAATAAAGCAAGCAACAATACAGACAAAATGGGTGTCAAGTCGCTTTTAAGATCGTCAGACATCTTTATATGAGACTAAGCCCCTCGAATTTTAATTAAATTATTTACAATTTTATTTTCACACCACCATTAAAAGTGCGACCTTCAATATGATTCCAGATATCATCAAAAGTTGGGTTGTTGTTGGGAGGATTTACCACACGTTTATATTTACTCTGGCGCTGGTCGGTGAAATTTTCTGCATTGATGAAAACAGAAATACGATGGAGCGTTTTTTCTGCCACAAAACCAAATACCCAGAATGATGGTGTTCGATTTCTGTTGTACAAATATTGTCTATCGGTAAAATATCCTTCAAATCCAATTTTAAAATTCTTTTCTTTTTCATAGCAGAGAGGGCAACAATAGTGTTTTGCAAACTATCGGCAACCGGAAAAATAAAAGTTTATTCTAAAGTTTCAAAGCCAACAAAAGCTAATACAATTGTCTGTTTACCATTGGGAATATTTCGTAAAATAATTTGTCCCGAAGAATCTGAAACAGCAGTAATTACTTTGCCTTTAATGAAAGCAGTAACATCTATTAAGATTTCATTTTTTGTATTATCTCTTACAATTATTTTAAAACTGCTTTGTGCAGAAATATTTGTTGAAAAAAAGGTTGCAACGATTGGTAAAATGTATTTGATCATTTAAAAAGAATAATAAGCAAAATAAAGGCTGTTAATCAAAATTAACTACAGCTGCCAATTTTTTGCTATTTAAATAACACACATTTACTTCTCCCAAATTTATTTATATAGCAGTAACCAATTAAAAAACACAAAGTGGAATTTCACAAGGGGGGTTTATTCATAGAATCAAATGATACAATTAAAATAGCAATTAAATGAGCAATAAACGGTTTGTTTTTTATACTCAATCGATGAAACTGTTATAACTTGCACCTCAATGATACTTCCGCACAGTGACGAATATTTTATGCAGCAGGCTTTGAAAGAAGCAGCAACTGCTTATGAAGCAGATGAAATACCTATTGGTGCTGTTGTGGTAATGAATAATGCCATCATTGCCCGTGGGCACAACCAAACTGAAATGCTGAATGATGCTACGGCTCATGCCGAAATGATTGCATTGACTTCTGCTTTCAATCATTTAGGATCTAAATATTTACCCGATGCTACTTTGTATGTAACCGTAGAACCTTGTTTAATGTGCTGCGGTGCATTGTACTGGAGCAAAATTGGCAGAGTTGTATTTGGAACAAGAGATACCAAAAGTGGCGGACTTCGGTTTTTTTTAGATGAAGATGGATTACTGAAATCACAACATCCTTTTCATCCTAAAACACAATTGGTGCATGGTGTTTTACAGGAAAGTTGTGCAGCACTGATGAAAAGTTTTTTCAAAAGCAAACGCTGATAAACTAAAATACTAACCACAATCATCTTAATTATTTAAAAAGAAATTACAAATGATTGATGTGTAATCAGTAAGCCCTAATTAACTTTGTAGCCTTACATAATAAAATAAATTTCAACTTTAAAAATTCAATTTATGTCGTTTACACTTGCACCTTTACCTTATGCACACGAAGCTTTAGAGCCGCATATTGATACATTGACCATGCAAATACATCATGGAAAACACCATCAGGCTTATGTTGATAATTTAAACAAAGCAATTGCCGGTACTGAACATGAAAATAAAAGTATTGAAGAGCTGGTAAAACATGCAGGTTCTATCTCAGCTGCAGTTCGTAACAATGGCGGCGGACATTGGAATCATACATTTTTCTGGGAAAGTCTTGCACCTAATGCAGGTGGCGCACCTACAGGCGAACTTGCAGATGCTATCAATGCTGCATTTGGAAGCTTTGATGAATTTAAAACAAAATTAGCAACAGCAGGCGTTACACGTTTTGGTAGCGGCTGGGCTTGGCTAATTGTGAAAGAAGGAAAATTAGAAATCATCTCTACACCCAATCAAGACAATCCTTTGATGGATATTGCTGAAGTAAAAGGAACACCAATTTTAGGCGTTGATGTTTGGGAACATGCGTATTATTTGAAGTATCAAAACAGACGTCCTGATTATTTAGCAGCAATCTGGAATGTAATTAATTGGAGCAAAATTGCTGAACGTTTTGCTGCTGCAAAATAATTATCAAACATCTAATTGAATTTTCTAACCAATAACTATTAATTTTAAATCCTCTCTAGTTTTTAGAGAGGATTTTTTAATCTTACAAACCAAATGCGATGCGCTTTTGTACACTTACCAACTATTGTTTATTTACACTGATTGTATTATTTACTGCTTGTTCTGGCAATGAAAAAAAAGTAATGGTCTTGATAAAAGGCGATGCCGAAATAGATGAAAAAGCAAAAACAATTATTGTAAAAAATGGTGTGGGAAACACTGAAAAACAAATGAATTTTAGTACAAGCGATGCTGTAACAATTCAACTCACCACTTCTGAAACAAAGACTGCTATTGCTGTTCCGGAGAATGGATATTATGTATTAAATGCTAAAAATGATACGATTATCGGAAGCTATCAGAATTATGGAGCACCGGCTACAAGCACTGTAATTATTACACAAGCCAAACTAAAACAAGGGATTGATTCTTTGAAACAATTACTTGAAGGAAAAAACATCAGCGCAACAAATCGCAATTATTTTATTCTTCCTTATACTGCTGCAAAAATCACGAGCAATACGAATGCTACAATTGTTGCTCCTTACCATCAAATGACTTCTATTACAACTACCGAAGATGGTAAAACCCCCGAAGTATATAGGTTTTGGAGTATTAAAGAAATCAGACAGACAATTGCAGACAGGGTAAAAGACACCCTTAGTTCGGATAAAAAATAAGCTTTATTAAGGGACAGGATCATAGCCACTCCTTCCGCCGGGGTGGCATTTACTGATACGTTTTATAGCGAGCCAAGTGCCTTTGAATAAGCCGTATTTTTTCAATGCTTGCTCTGCATATTGTGAGCAAGTGGGTGTAAACCTACACTTAGGGCCAATCAAAGGTGAAATGCCGTATTGATATATTTTAATCAATGCAATGAAAGGAAAGCTGAGTATGCGTTGTATTATTTTCATTGAATTAATTTACTTAGTTTTTCAACAACAATTGGCATTTTTGTTTGGAGTATTTCCTGCTCAGGCATTGTTTTATCTATGTACAAAAAGAAGACCGCAATTTGTTTGTTGGTAGCTGCAATAGCAGTATGGAGTAATGCTTTATTCAATCTGTAATTTTCACGCAATAATCTTTTGATTCTATTTCTGTCGGTTGCTTTTTTAAAATTTCTACTGCTGCAACCTACACCTATTTTTATTGGAAAATCTAATGGTTCTTCTACTTCTAAATACAACACTTTTACAGGAAATGTATTGAACGATTTTCCGGTGGCAAACAATTGCTCCAATAGCTTTCTGCTCTTTAATTTCTCTTCCTTACTGTATGAAAATGTTGTAGCCATAATAATGAAAAATCTAGTTGAAATTAAAGTAGCCAATTTTAAAACTACTAATGACCCATAGGTTTATGAAATATCAAACTCCAGATTAACACTGCCCCAAATCCAATAAGTATTAATCCGGAAATTTTATTGATGATAAAAATATTGCGTGTAGTGAGTTTATCCCTGATTTTTCCTGCCAATAGTACTTTGGCAATATCAGTTGTTAATACAAAAAGAAGACAAACAATAAATACAGTATAAACAAAAGCCAACGGATACATTTGGCCTTCGGCTTGTGCATGAATTTTTGCTGTTGCTGCCAACCAAAAAATAAATACGGCAGGGTTTAAAGTATTCATTAAAAACCCTGAAATAAAAATTCCCAATAATTCTCTTTTTCTAAATTGTTTGGGTACATTAGAAACCTCATTTGCAACAGTTGCTTTTTTAAAAAACAATGTATAAATACCTACTGCGATTAAAAAAATGCTACCTGCTACTCCAATGGTTACTTTATTATCTATTGCTTTTTGAAAAACAGTATTTAATAAATTACATACCAAAACAATTGCAATATCACTCGATGAGACGCCGGCTACAAAAGCATATCCACCCTTTCGACCATTTGTGATACTTTGTTTGATGATGGCAAAAATTACCGGTCCTACCGATATGGCAAGAAAAACACCTAGGGTTAAACCGCTGATAATTGCTTCTTTCATTTTGATTAAATAAGAAGTTACTAAAGAAATTGAAGCTGTTTTTTAGCAATCTTAAATTAATTGTTTTTTTTCAAAAATGCTTGCCAATCCTTTAGCATTTCTCCCTTTAACACTCTTGGAAATTTATGCTGACTACCTATTTTTCCTTTTGATTTCATGAAATTTAAAAATTGTTCTTGCGACAAAATATCTAAAAAAACTTCTTTCAATGCACTCTTTCTTTCTACCGCATAATCATCATTCAATGCATTGATTTTATTGTCAATCAAAAGTCTTAATTGTTCTTTATCTACTTTATCATCACAAGCAACATACCAGTGATGCGCAAAAAAATTGCCAAAAGGCACACCTGCAACAGTAAATTCCGGAATCGAAATATTTAATTCTCTACTTGCTTCCTCCACCGCTTTATTCATATTCTCCACGCTCAAATGTTCGCCTACCAAACTTAAAAAATGTTTGGTTCTTCCAGTAATAACAATCTCACATTCCTCTTTGTTTATAAAACGAATTGTATCACCAATAAGGTATCTCCAAGTACCACCCGATGTACTGATTAATAATGCATAGTCCTTATTTTCTTCAACTTCATGAATCATTAATGACTTTGGATTTTGAATCATCTCACCATCAGCATCAAAATTATTATCATCAAAAGGAACAAACTCTAAAAATATATGCTGGCTTGTAACTAGCTTCATTGATTTGGCATATTGCTTGTTTTGATAAGCAATAAACCCCTCGCTTGCAAGGTAGGTTTCAATGTAGTTAATTGGTTTGCCCAACAGTTTTTCAAAACCAATTTTGTAGGGTTCGAAACTTACACCGCCATGCACATACAATGCAAAGTTGGGCCACATTTCATGTATGTTATTGAGCTGGTATTTTTTAATAATCATTTCTACCAGCATTTGAATCCATGCCGGAACACCCGCAATAAAACCAATGTCCCATTGCGGGGCTTTTTCTACAATCTCTTCTAATTTTTTATTCCAATCTTTTTGCTTTGCAATTTTTTTACCCGGCTTGTAAAAAGGCTGAAACCAAAACGGTGCTTTCTTTTGCGTGATGCCGCTTAAATCGCCTGCATAGTAATCTGATTTTTTTTGCAAATCAGTACTGCCACCTAAAGTAAGCCAGCCTTTACTTACAGAAGCAAAAGGAACATCTTCATAATTACGCAAACTGAGCAATTGCTTAATCATTACCATTTTATTACCACGCAATAGGTCGTTAGTAATTGGAATGTATTTGCTCGTGGCTTCACTTGTTCCGGAAGAAAGGGCGTAGTATTTTATTTTACCGGGCCAACAAACATCTGCTTTGCCTTCCAATGTCTTATACCACCATTGTTTGTAAATACTGTTGTAATTAAATGTGGGAACTAATTCTTGAAATTTTTTACCTGGATGATTACTCATCAAAATTTCATCAAATCTGTATTGTTGCCCAAATTCAGTAAACCTTGCTTTACGCAACAATTTTTTCAGCACTTTTAATTGCTGCCGCCTGGGGTTGTTTTGCGGCAAACCCAATGCTTTTGTAATTGTTTTTGGAAGCTTGATGTCTATAATCGGCATCGGCTACAATATCTTTTGGTTAAAAATTATCGATTAAATATGAACTTCAAAAGTAAGTGTATAAAAGAAACTATCAGTTACCTAAATTTTTATACTGTTGTACAATGGTTTTCAAATCTTGCATCCAGTCATAATCCCTTGCATAAATCATATCTAATTTTTGCAAATTTTCTGGTTTCATTTTTTGCCGAGCTGCATTGGGCAAATAAGTGTGGTTGAGATAAGCAGGTTTTAAAGCAGGAAACATTTGATTGTATGAAATATAACCAATCCATGTTTGCTTTGCCAATAAAACAGAACAAGCTCTTTTCAACACAACATTGCCCTTTTTTAATAGCAACAAATGAATAGGAAATGTGATAAAAACAAACAAAGAAAAACCAACATCCAACAATCGCTTCATGCGTCTTTGATAAGGTTGTGCAATTTGATAAAACCCTTCTGATGTTAGCGCTTCGCCAGTCGTAGTTTTGCTGTCACTGCTAATAATACTTTGTGCGTTTTTTCCTTTAAATTTAAAATAAATTCCTTTGGGTAATGTTTGTATGTGTTGCAAAACTTCATGGTACGAAAGATGACCTATACAAAATATTATTTCTTTAATGCGATAATTTTTAATAAGAGACTCTATTTGAGTGATATGTCCAATTGCTTGATGATCTTCTCCATTTATTTTAATTCTTCCCAATACCCTTTCCTGCAAATCGGCTTGTTGTAACAAACTCATCGTTTGATTAAATTCATCCAGCGGCCCTATAATTACTGTTTGCTGGAATTTTTTCTCTTCATTGGTTTCTTTGATCCAATTCAATTGCAACAAAAACCAACGAACCAATGTAATTGCCAATCCTGCAGTAAAGCCGCCAATCAAAATTACGCCTCGCGAAAACCGGTACTGTTCGGGCAGTAAAGAATAGCCTGCCAATGATATAATAATTGCTGAAAAACTTGCCAATAAAGCCTTTGATGGCTTGTATAAGTTGTCGTAAATTCCTGAAAGGGCAGCAGATAATAAAAAAAGTAGTGTGAATCCCGGGATAAAAATTTGTAAAAATTTATCATCGAAATGATTGCCTTCACGAACACATTGTACCCAAACTTTTTCTACCAAGCGCAAACAAGAAAATATAATGATGGAATCAATAATAATGAATCCCCATTTTGTTGCCAGTCCGCTAATAAGTGCAATGATTGCCCGAATCCAAATGGCAATTTTTATTGATACAGAAAAGACAGTTGCGGTGCTACTTTTATAGTGTTTAGTTACAAAAATGCTCATTGCCTGATAAAACATTTTTACATAATTCAGGCTGCCTCTTTTGGTGCTTTCGCCTTTAAAATGGATGATAGCACTTTCTGCAAAATAATAATTTTTATAGCCAGTTTGTTGAATGCGATAACTCAAATCAACATCTTCACCGTACATAAAAAAAACTTCATCAAACCCTTTGGTGGCATCAATCATTTCTTTTCGAACCATCATAAATGCACCTGCCAAAACATCTACTTCATGGTTTTTGTTTTCATCTAAATAACCTAATGCATATTTGTTAAAAACTGTAGATTTTGGAAATAGTTTTGCCAGTCCTACTAACTTAAAAAATGAAGTTATCGGTGTGGGAAATGACCGTTTGCTTTCGGGTAAAAAATTACCGCATCCATCTAACATTCTGATGCCCAATGCTCCGCAATCGTTGTTTTTTTCAAAAAAAGAAATACATTTTGTAAAACAATCTTCGGGTACAATTGTATCGGGATTTAAAAATAAAACGTAGTCGCCTTTTGCAATTGCCAATCCCTGATTATTGGCTTTCCCAAATCCTACGTTTTCTTTATTTGCAATAAATTGGACAAAGGGAAATCTTTCCTGCAAATAAGCAATGCTCCCGTCAGCAGAATGATTGTCTACTACAATCACTTCTGCATGTAAAGATGTAATTGCACTTTCTACAGAACAAAGACATTGCTCCAGAAAGTATTTAACATTATAATTTACTATGATGACAGATAATTGCAAAGACAAGTTTATAATCTACGAAGTAATCATTTTAACAAGATACCTCCAAATCATTTCATTTTTTTACTTAGGCTGTAGTTTATATTTGCGTTATGCTGAAACAATCACTTTTAAAAGCTGCTGCAGCAGCAGGTATTATTTTACAGGAAAATTTTGATAAAAAATTTACCATCTCCAATAAGGAAGGAATCAACAATCTGGTAACAGAAATTGATCATAAAAGTGAAGCTGCTATCATTTCCATTATCAAAAATGATTTTCCCGAACATTTTATTTTGAGTGAAGAAGTAGGGGAAATCAAACAAGAAAGCGAATTTAAATGGATTATTGATCCAATTGATGGTACTGTGAATTATGCCAATGGCATTCCAATTTGTTGTGTTAGTATTGGTATTGAAAAAGCCGGCAAAATGATTATGGGCGCTGTTTACAATCCATTTATCAATGAATTGTTTTTTGCCGAACGCGGACAAGGAGCAACCATGAACGAAAAAAAAATTAGTGTTACAAATACTACTGAATTAGAGAAAAGTTGTTTGGTTACCGGTTTTCCATATACTTATTTAGATGAGCCTAATGGACCATTGCAAGTGTTTGAAAAATTTATTAGAAAGGGTGTGCCTGTAAGAAGACTAGGAAGTGCAGCAATTGACTTATGCTGGGTGGCGGCAGGCAGATTTGATGGGTTTTATGAGCATAAATTAAGTGCATGGGACAGCGCTGCTGGTTTTATCATTGTAGAAGAAGCAGGCGGAAAAGTAACGGATATGAAAGGCAATTATTACAACCCTTATCAGCCGGGCATTGTAGCAACAAACGGAAAAATTCATGAAGATTTGTTGCATATAGTACAAGGTGGTAACATATAAATTAATAATATTTTCAGCTCAGATAAAAATGTTGAGCAAATTCAATTAACACACAATAATGGAAGAAATACAACGTACAGAAATAGCAACACTTGGTGAATTTGGTTTGATAGATCATCTTACCAAAAACTTTGAAATTAAAAACGCCTCAACAATTGTAAGTGTTGGCGATGATGCCGCGGTAATAGATCATTTTGGAAAGCAAACAGTTGTAACAACTGATATGCTTTTGGAAGGCATTCATTTTGATTTGATGTACACCCCTTTAAAACATCTTGGTTATAAAAGTGTGGTAGTGAATCTGAGTGATATTTATGCAATGAATGCAACACCTACACAAATAACAATCAGCATTGCTTTTAGCAACAGATTTAGTGTTGAGTCTTTGGATGAATTTTATGAAGGTGTTTATGCCGCTTGCGAAAAATATGGCGTTGATTTGGTGGGTGGCGATACATCTTCTTCTTTAAAAGGATTTGTTATTTCTGTAACTGCTATCGGAGAAGTCACACCCGATAAACATGTAGTTCGCAGTACAGCAAAATCAGGCGATTTAATATGCGTAAGCGGAGATGTTGGCGGTGCTTTTTTAGGACTTACTATTATGGAAAGAGAAAAGAAAATTTATCTGGAAAATCCTCAGATACAACCTGATCTTGAAGGCGAAGATTACATCGTTGGCAGATTGTTGAAACCGGAAGCAAGAAAAGATATTATTGAATTTTTTGCGAGCAATAATATTACACCAACAAGTATGATGGATGTAAGTGATGGCATTAGCAGTGAAGTACTACACTTGTGCAAACAAAGCAATCTTGGTTGTCGTGTGTACGAAGAAAAATTACCTATTCATGATGATGCACGAAGGGCTGCATTTAAATTTGGTTTAGACCCAACCGTTTGCGCATTAAATGGCGGAGAAGATTATGAATTGATATTTACTTTGAAACAGGAAGACTACGATAAAATTACTTTGAATGAAGAAATCAGTGTAATTGGTTATATGACCGATATTGAAGAGGGCTGCAAATTTTTAACCAAAGGCGGTAATACGCATCCGATTACTGCACAAGGTTGGAATGCGTTTACTAAGTAGAAATTAAGATTAACCGGGAGGACGTTACTCCCAGTCAGTAAATACTGCCTGAAATCCTTTTTCAATTTTTCCAAGTTGTTGGTCCAAACCCAATACTATAGAGGGATATAAGCTGCACATTCTAATTGCTTCTTCTATTTCAATGCCACAATAATTTACCAGATTATTTACTGCTTTTTCCATGGTTAATGCGCTACCGCTTAATATAAAATTGCTTTGATATTTATCTCCCATCAAATTATGTTGGTAATGTCCTTGTGTGGTTTGTGTAACGGCATCTGTAATGACAAACAATCTGTTGCCCATCATTTTTTTGGCAATTTTGACAGCAGCAAAATCTACATGGTATCCATCGGGAATAATGCTAGCCATTACCTGATGATGATTGAATGTAGCACCTACCATTCCCGGTGCCCGGTGCTGTAAGCCACTCATTGCATTGTATAAATGTGTAACTGTTGTAATGCCATTATTAAAACTATTCATTGCTTGTTCGTATGTGGCATTGGTGTGTCCTGCAGAAACTACAATTCCATAACTTTTTATTAATTGAATAATGGCAGCATCACAAACTTCGGGAGCCAATGTAATCATCTTAATCACACCTTTTCCGTATTCCAGTAATTGTAAAACTTCTTCTTTTTGGGGCGAATGAATTAATGATTCAATATGAGCTCCCCGCTTTTCTGAGTGTATCCACGGACCTTCAATATGCAATCCCAAACAACCTTTGCCCCCCTGTTGCCAATATGTTTTTATTGCATCAATACAATCATACATTACCCGATAAGTATTGGTAGCAACGGTGGGTAAATAAAAAGCTGTTTTGCCTGAAACACAATATTCATAAAGCTTTTGCAAAGTATCTGTATCCGGATAAACAGAAAATAACCGATTGGCTGCGCCATAAATTTGCAAATCAATGAATGCAGGAATTAAAGTACGATATTCCTGAGTGGGCTTTTCATTTAGTTGGTTAGTAGGAATCAAATCGACAATAAAACGATCTTTTACAACAACAGAAAAATCATACAACCAGCTTGTTCCGGTAAACATTTTTTTTGCTGCATAAATACCGGCTTGTTTCATGGTTTAATTTTTTTCTTGATTACATTGCTGAAATTGTAAAATCATCTGCATCGTGTAAAAAAGGAAATTTATTTCTTATTTTCTGTAAACTTTCTTTTTGAAGTGTAATGGTAAAAACAGTTTCATCATCTGCCTGATGAAACAATACTTCTCCCAATGCATCTATCACCATACTATCGCCACTATGGTAAATTTCATTACCATCATTTCCCACTCTGTTTACACCAATTACATAAGCCTGATTTTCTATGGCTCTTGCGGTAAGCAATGTTTTCCAGGCATGTGCTCTTCGTTGTGGCCAATTTGCAACATACAATAAAATATCAAATTCAGGTTCGTGGTTTTGTTGCTGCTGTCTTGCCCATATCGGAAAACGCAAATCGTAACAAATTTGTAAATTAATTTTCCAGCCTTTTACACTTGCTATTAACCTTTTGTTGCCTGATGAATAGTGTTGGTCCTCACTAGCAAAAGAGAATAAATGTTTTTTATCATAATAGCCCAATTGCCCGTTGGGCAACATCCAAATTAAACGATTAAAATAATTTCCATTCTCTTCAATCATCATACTTCCGGTAAGAATTACTTTTTTTTCGGTAGCAATTTTTCGCATCCAACTTACCGAATTGCCATCCATCGTTTCAGCCAATTTTTTGGGTTTCATGCTAAAACCTGTTGTAAACATTTCAGGTAAAATAATTATTTCAGTAGGTAGGCTGATGTTATTAATTTTTTCTGCTAATAATGCAAGATTAGCCGCTTTATCCTCCCAAAATAAATTAGTTTGAATTAGTGTAATTGTTAAGGTTGAATTCATATCATGAAGTTACTTCTTAGTTTTTAATAACTGTACCCAATTTGTAACCGGATATAACTAGCGGGATTTCGTTGTGTTGTAGCTTCCTGTGATTGAAATACCATTTCAAAGCGTCCTTGCCATCTTCCCGTAGCATATAACATTCCTAATTTTTGTTGAAATACAAAGACTTTTGGTGATGCAGTAAATACAGCTGTATCCTTTGGCTGATTGAACAAATCGCCCTGAAGGGTAGCATTGTAGCATTGAAGGATTAATTGAGGATATGCGTAAAAGAAAAATTCTTTTTTCAAAAACTTCGTTTCTTTTTTGCTACTGATTCTTGCATTGAATAAAGCACTGTTTTCTGTTTTCTCAAATAAACCCATACAGAAATATGCTCCTGCTTTTGCATTGATAAAAAAATTGCCAAGGGTTGCCTCTGCAATAGGAACAATTTTAAATAACTGATATTGTTTATCAGAAGACGATATAGTGTTTGCATATTTTGCTGTAACATTCATACCAAACGAGTTGGGAATTTGCATTCCCCAATGTTTAAAATTATTAACACCAATATTTCCATGATACCAAGATTGAAATTGTTCGCCAAGCGACCACTTGCCGGTAACGCCAGCCTCAATACTATAGCCAAATAATTGATTGGAATTGATAAACTTATCTCTAGTATATTTTGTAAATAAATATCCACAATATGGTCTGTCTGCATCTTCTAGTTGACGAATAATTGAAAGGCGGTCTCTACTATTATACAATTCCTGACCAACTTCTATTCGCCTGATGATTTTTAAATTTTTTTTAGCAAATGCTTTGCTGAACTGAAAAAACAATCCATTGGTGTAATAACCATCTTTCGCAGCAAGCAAATACGCATCATTATCTGTTGTAATTGCAAAAGTATTTCTGTACGCCTTATTGGTCTGGGCTTTACAAGTGTTTACAAGAAAGCTAAACAGTAATATAAATAAATACTTCATAATGAATAATTCATGGAAACTCATAGTAAAGCTTCTTTGTAATCAATGTAAACAGGCAGGTTTTTATTTGGATTGAATATTTGTAATTGCCTCTTTTATTAAATTTAATTCAAACCCTTTTTGTAACAAATAATTCGTTGTTTTTACCTGACGATTGATGTATTGTTCATTTTTCAAACTATTCCATTTGGTAGTAGTTAGTTTTTTTAAAGTTTTTGTGTAGTCCAACTCATCAATTTCTTTGAATGCTTTTTTTATAATATAATCACTGATTTTTTTTTGTTTCAGTTCATATTTTATTTTAACCCTACCCCATTGTTTCATTCTAAACTTTCCCCCAGCAAATTGTTGAGCATATCGTTCTTCATTCAAATAATCATCTTCAATTAGTCTGCTCATCACTAGTTCAACAGCTTGTTTGTTTAAACCGAAAGCATATAGTTTTTCTTTTACTTCTACATGACATCGTTCTTGGTAACTGCAGAAATGTTTTCCTTTTTGAAATGCTTGTTCAGCCGTAAGATATTGTTTAATCAAAATGGATATTTACTCACAAAAATAACCAAAGCAGTCAATTCTTCATTGATTGCTGATATAATCTAAATTTTTTGATAAAAAGGCATAAAGTTGACTTCCAATTCACAAGTCATCAACAATTTCGATGTTAATGAATTTGTGTAAAATTTCTATGATGTAATCTTAATATTTTACACTACGTTTGTCATAATCTTAAAATCAGAACAATGAAGTTTATTGTTTCATCATCTTCCCTTTTAAAGCACTTGCAACAAATTAGCGGTGTTATTAATGCCAATACGGTATTGCCAATTTTAGAAGATTTTTTATTTGATATTCAGGATAAAAAATTAAGCGTTACAGCAACCGATTTAGAAACGGTAATGCGTGTACAAATGGATATTGAAAGTAAAGTAAGCGGTAAGGTTTGTATCCCTGCAAAAATTTTATTGGATTCCCTTAAAAACATAGCGGACCAACCATTAACCATCAGTATTGATAAAAATTTTGGTATTGAAATTACAAGCGATAATGGTAAGTATAAATTGATGGGTGAAAATCCGGATAATTTTCCAAAAGAACCTACAGCAGATGATGCTACTGGTTTTGTAATGTCGAGCAGCGCTTTGGTAACTGCAATCAATAAAACAATTTTTGCGGTAAGTAATGATGATTTACGTCCGGCAATGACTGGTGTTTTTTTTGAATTAACTCCTGAAAGTGTTCAGTTTGTTGCAACAGACGCTCACCGATTGGTTCGTTATAAAAGAACCGATGCCAAAGCAACAAAAGCCGATTCATTTATCGTTCCTAAAAAACCTTTGAACCTGGTAAAAAATGCACTGCCTGATAATGACGATGAAATTAAAATTAGCTACAACAAAAATCATTTGTTTGTAAGCCATGGCGATGTACAAATGATTTGTAGATTAATAGACGCAAGATTCCCGGATTATAAAGTAGTAATTCCTGCAGACAATCCATATCATTTAATTGTAAATAAAAATGATTTTCAAAATGCATTGCGCCGCATCAATGTATTTAGTAATAAAAGCACCAATCAAGTTGCTTTAAATATTACCGGAAGTGAATTGCAAATGACAGCTCAAGATGTTGATTTCAGCAATGAAGGTAATGAGCGTATGAATTGCGAATACAACGGCGAAGATTTACAAATAGCTTTTAATGCGAAGTTTTTAATTGAAATGTTAAACGCTGCCGATACAAATGATGTTCGTTTGGAACTTTCAACGCCTACAAAAGCCGGTTTAGTAAAGCCTACCGAACAAGCAGAAGGCGAAGATTTGTTGATGTTAGTTATGCCTTTGATGTTGAATAATTAAAATGTTCTTGAGAAATAAATTATATCCCTTTGCAACTGCAAAGGGATTTTTTGTTTGTATATTCACTTTTCAAAAAAGATTGCAATGCTTGAAAAGATCATTCAACATTTCTCGACTTTAGACCAACGTCCTTTGGAAAGATTGGCTTTTTTAGTAGGTGGTTTATTAATTTTTTGGATAATGGAAGGCGCAATTCCATTATTTCAAAATCAATATAAAAAAACCAAACTTCGACATGCTGCGGTTAATTTTTCGTTCACACTCATTCATTTACTCATTCATACTTTTTTAGCAATTATCATCATTCAACTAAGTGATTGGTGCAAAGCAAAACAATTTGGATTGGCGTATTGGCTAAATGCTTCTGTTATTGCAACTATTTTCATTTCTTTTTTGGTATTGGATTTTTTTGGCGGATGGCTGGTACATATAACCGAACATAAAGTAAAATTTTTATGGCAATTTCATGTAGTGCATCATGCAGATAATAATGTAGATGTTACAACAGGCCTCAGGCATCATCCTATAGAAAGTGTATTGCGAGGGTGTTTCTTTTTTATGGGCATCTTGCTGAGCGGTGCACCAATGTATGCCGTAATGATTTTTCAAACAATATTAATTATTGCAACAGCATTTACACATGCCAATATTCGTTTACCAAAATGGCTAGATAACGCGTTGAGTTTTGTTTTGGTAAGTCCCAATATGCACAAAGTGCACCACCACTGGAAACAACCTTATACCGATACCAATTATGGAGCCGTATTGAGTATTTGGGATAGACTTTTAGGAACATTTGCACACCTCGATGCTCAGCAAATTCAATACGGATTGGATAGATATTATCCCAATGAAAAAGATGAAGATTTTCTGCTTTTATTAAAAAAGCCTTTTGGTAAAATGGAATAATTTGTTGTTACAAGCTTTTGAATAAATATCGGGCAGTAGTTGCGTCGCACACTTGTACTGCAACAATACTATGTAACAACTATTTCATTTTCAAACTGCATCTTTGTAAAAATAAAATTGATGAAAAAAGTTGCAATGATTCCGGCACGCTATGCTGCTACTCGTTTTCCTGCAAAGCTGATGCAATTATTGGGTAATAAAACTGTTATCAGACATACCTATGACAATACTGTTGCTACAGGGTTGTTTGATGAAGTTTGGGTGGTAACAGATAGCAACATTATCTATGATGAAATTGTAAACAATGGCGGGAATGCAATCATGAGCATTAATACACATGAAAGTGGCAGCGATAGAATTGCAGAAGCAATTGCAACAATGGATGTTGATATTGTTGTAAATGTGCAGGGCGATGAACCTTTTGTACAACGTGCCCCGCTTGAAAAATTATTACAAACTTTTGAAGATGTTTCCGTACAGGTTGCAAGTCTGATGCAAGTTTTATCCGATCCAACATCAATTGCAGACCCTAATTATGTAAAAGTTGTAGTAGATAAAAACTGGAATAGTTTATTTTTCAGCCGCAGCCCAATTCCCTTTCACAGAGATCAAAGTTTAACACCCGTTTACTACGAACACATTGGTGTGTATGCATTTCGTAAAGAAGCTTTACTCAACTTTTCAAGTTGGTCCATTACACCATTAGAAGCTGCAGAAAAAATAGAATGTTTGCGCTATCTTGAAAATGGCATTCCATTAAAAATGGTTGTTACCGAATACATGGGAGTAGAAATAGACACTCCCGAAGATTTAAAAAAAGCAACACAGTTGTTGAAATAAAAAGAACTTTCTAATTGGCGAATAAGGATTTAAAAACGAACACCTTTATAATTAAATTATTAAAAGCAATTCTGATGAAAGCAATTTAATTGTGAAAGCAACCATCAAAAATATAGCAACATATCTTGTATTCTATTTGCTGAAATATCAACTGTTGCCTACCTTAGCCAAATGCAAAAAAAGTTGTTTTTATTAGATGCATATGCTCTTATTTTCAGAGCTTATTATGCATTAATTCGTAGCCCAAGAGTAACTACAAATGGAAAAAATACCAACGCACAGTTTGGGTTTACCAACGCATTGGTAGAATTGATGAACAAAGAAAAACCTACACATCTTGCCGTTTGTTTTGATATGGATGGCAAAACAGAAAGACATACTGATTTTGCAGATTACAAAGCCAACAGACAAGAAACTCCGGAAGATTTACTCGCTGCTGTTCCCGACATCAAAAAAATCATTGAAGGGTTTAATATTCCCGTTATTGGTGTAAGAGGTTATGAAGCAGATGATGTAATTGGCACATTGGCCTGGGAAGCTCATGATGCAGGTTATGATGTATTTATGGTAACTCCCGATAAAGATTATGGGCAGCTAGTACGTGATGGAATCAGTATTTACAAACCCGGTTATCAGGGTGGTGATGTAGAAATTTTAGGACCAAAAGAAGTTTGTGCGAAATGGGATATTGAAAGAGTAGATCAGGTAGTAGATATGTTGGGATTGATGGGCGATGCAGTAGATAATATTCCCGGCATTAAAGGTGTTGGTGAAAAAACTGCTGCTAAATTATTGAAGGAATATGGCACATTAGAAAATGTACTGGCTAATGCTGATAATATTAAAGGCTCAATTGGAGAAAAAATACGTGCTGGAAAAGATGCGGCAATTATGAGCAAAAAACTAGCTACCATTATTACCAAAAGCCCGGTAGTTTTTCATGAAGAGGATTTCAAATTAAAAGAATGGAATAAAGAAGCCTTGAAGGAAGTGTTTACGGAGTTGGAATTTAAAACAATGGCCAAAAGAATATTGGGCGAAGACATTGTAGTAGCTCCCAAACAAACAACGGGTGTACAAACTGATTTGTTTGGAAACATTGTACCTCAGAAATCAAACACCATTCATCGCTCTGAAAATGACGCAGTGGTTGCATCACAGCTTACCGAAGCACCAACACAAGCAGATAATACAATTGCAGATAACAATATTAATACTGTTGCGCACAATTATATTTTAGCCAATACGCCAGAATTAATTCAACAAATGATTCAGGTGTTAATGCCGCATCAAGAAGTTTGTTTTGATACCGAAACAACAGCCTTAGATGCCAATGAAGCCGAGCTTGTTGGAATGAGTTTTGCTTGTCAGGCACATGAAGCATATTATGTTCCTTGCTCCGAAGATAAAGCTGCAACACTCGCTGTTTTAGAATCGCTGCAACCTTTGTTTAATGATGCTTCTAAAGTTTGGATTGGACAAAATATTAAGTACGATTTGTTGGTTTTAAAATGGTACAATGTTGCATTGAAAGGAAATGTTTACGATACAATGCTTGCACATTATGTAATAGAGCCCGAAGGTAAAAGAAGCATGGATGTACTGAGTGCAAAATATTTAAACTATCAGCCTGTTTCTATTACAGAATTAATTGGTAAAAAAGGAAAACAGCAGGGCAACATGCGGGATGTGGAGTTGAATGTGATTAAAGAATATGCAGCCGAAGATGCGGATATTACCTTTCAATTAAAACAAAAATTGCATCCGCAATTAGAAGAGAAAAAAGTAAGCAAAGTATTTTATGAAGTAGAAAATCCTTTGGTCAAAGTACTGACAGACATGGAGTTTGAGGGTGTAAAAATTGATGAAGCCTTTTTAAATGATTACAGCAAAACTTTAGAAACAGAAGCCAATCAGGCGGAAGAAAGTGTTTATCAGCAAGCCGGCGTTCGTTTTAATTTGGCTTCTCCAAAACAATTGGGTGAAGTATTGTTTGATAAATTACAATTAGATCCTTCTGCTAAAAAAACAAAAACCGGACAATACCAAACCGGTGAAGATGTGCTTTCTAAACTTGCTGTAAAAGGACATAAAATCGTAGATGATATTTTAATTTTCAGAGAACTTACCAAATTAAAAAATACGTATGTAGATGCATTGCCTTTAATGATCAATAGCAAAACGGGCAGAGTGCATACAAGTTATTCACAAGCTATTGCAGTTACAGGAAGACTAAGCAGCAATAATCCCAATCTTCAAAACATTCCGATACGAACAGAACGTGGTAAAGAAATCAGAAAAGCATTTATTTCAAGATCGAAAGACAGGGTTTTGGTAAGCGCTGATTACTCTCAAATTGAACTGCGTATTGTGGCTGCAATGAGTGGCGATATCAATATGTGTGAGGCATTCAGAACCGGAAAAGATATTCATACCGCAACAGCTGCAAAAGTTTACAGTGTAGCAGAAACAGAAGTTACCAAAGAAATGAGGTATAAAGCCAAGAGTGTAAATTTTGGAATTATTTACGGACAAGGAGCATTTGGATTGGCAGATAACTTGGGTATTTCAAGAACTGAAGCCAAAGAAATTATTGAAAACTATAAACGTGAATTTAGCAGCATTCAAAAGTACATGGATGCAACGATAAATTTTGCAAGAGAACATGGTTATGTAGAAACCTTGATGGGACGAAAAAGATGGCTGGCTGATATTAACTCAAGCAATTTTACAGTTCGTGGATTTGCAGAACGAAACGCCATTAATAGCCCAATACAAGGTACAGCAGCTGATATGATTAAACTGGCTATGATTAAAATTCATGCAGCTATGCAACAAGCAAATTTGCAAAGCAAAATGATATTACAGGTACATGATGAATTGGTATTTGATGCAGTGCCCGAAGAGCTGGAGGTATTGAAACCATTGATTCTTAACAATATGAAAACTGCATTAATTTTACCTAATGAAGTTCCTGTAGACGCAGAAATTGGCATCGGCGAAAACTGGTTGTTGGCGCATTAATCTTTGAATTGATTACAAAAATTCCTCAATAATTATGGCCGAAGTTTTAAGATAATAGAATGGTAATCCCATCAATATTCCCAAAGCAAGCACTACAATTAAGGGTAAAGGATATAAATTGTACCCTTATTTCGGCAGGGAATGAAGTAGCATCTCATGATGTGATTATCAAGATTAAAGCGTTTTTACTTTTTTAACCTTAACACTTCGTTTATAAAAATTTCTTATAAAAATTGAATTTGAACAACTTCTTTTTTGTTCAAGTACCTTTGTGCTACAAAAATAAATTACATGACATTAAGTGCTGATATTCAAAAACTACAAAGACATTTTGTACCTGCAGATTTCGTAATAACCACTTGGGAAAATTTAGAACCTTTTTTTAAAGAATTATTGGATAGAACAATTGCAAGCAAACAAGATTTGGAGCAATGGTTAAAAGACATGAGTGAGTTAGAAGCTATTGTAAGCGAAGATGCGTGCTGGCGCCAGATAAAAATGACTTGCGATACAACAGACAAAACACTGGAAGATGCTTTTGCTTATTTCTGTATGCAGATTCAACCGCAGTTACAACCATACGCCGATGCATTGAATAAAAAATTAATTGCCTGTCCATTTACACAAGAACTAGATCAACAAAAGTTCTTTACCTACTTGCGCAGTGTGAAAAAAAATATTGATTTATATAGAGAAGAAAACATTTCTATTCAGGCAGAAATGAGTGTACAACAACAACAATATGGCGCTATCGCAGGAAAGATGTCTGTAGAAGTAAACGGAAAAGAGTATACGTTACAACAAGCTGCTAAGTTTTTAGAAAACGATGATAGGAATTTACGTGAAGAAGTATATATCAAAATTAATGAACGCAGGTTGCAAGATGCGGAAAAAATGCAGGAATTATATTCTGCACTTATTGCCAAACGCCATGCAATAGCTGTCAATGCAGGGTTTGAGAACTATGTTGATTATAAATTCGTAGAGTTGGGTAGATTTGATTATACCAAAGAAGATTGTTTTAATTTTCATGAAGCAGTGAAATTGCATGTGCTTCCATTAATTGAAAAAATTTATGAAAAGAAAAAAAATAAATTAGGGTTAAGTACTTTAAAGCCCTGGGATACTGAAGCAGAACCGGCAGGCATTAATCCCCTAAAACCTTTTACAACCGGAAATGATTTATTTGAAAAAACGGTGGCTTGTTTTAAACAGCTACATCCATTTTTTGCGGATTGTTTGGTGAAAATGAATGAACTAAAACACTTTGATTTGGAAAGCCGCAAAGGCAAAGCTCCGGGTGGTTATAATTGCCCCTTAACTGAAAGCGGTGCCCCTTTTATTTTTATGAATGCCGCCGGACAAATGAGTGATGTAACAACAATGGTTCATGAAGGAGGGCATGCAATTCATTCTTTCTTAAGTCATAATTTAGAATTAAGTGCGTTTAAAGAATACCCAATGGAAATTGCCGAAGTGGCAAGTATGGCAATGGAATTATTTAGCATGAATCATTGGGAAAGTTTTTTTGATAATGCAACAGATTTAAACAGAGCCAAAGAACATCAGCTGGAACGCGCTATTACTATTTTTCCATGGATTGCTACTATTGATAAATTTCAGCATTGGGTTTATAGCAATCCTGCCCACACTGTAGAAGAACGTACTAATAAATGGGTTGAAATTCTTCAAGAATTTTCTCCTGCAACTATTGATTACACAGGGCTTGAGCGATACAGAGCAATCAGCTGGCAAAGGCAGTTGCATTTATTTGAAGTGCCATTTTATTATATTGAATATGGCATTGCTCAATTAGGTGCTATTGGTTTGTGGATGCAATACCAACAAAACAATGAAAGCGCATTAAATAATTATATCAATGCATTGAGCTTGGGAGGTACTAAAACACTGCCCGAACTATATGGTGCTGCAGGATTGAAGTTTGATTTGTCACCTGCTCATATTAAAACACTAATGGAATTTACAAGTAAGGAAATGGAAAAATTAATTTCATAAAATATCAGAATTTTCAACAAATAAAAATGCCACCGAATTTTCAGTGGCATTTTTATTACATATTATTTTATAAATGATTATACCAAGTTAATATCAAAATTCACTAACTCTACAAACTGGCTTAGTCTGCTATCAATATCTTCTTTACTCAATTGCCTTAATCTTTCAGTACCAAATTTTTCTACACAGTAACTTGCCATTGCACTGCCAATAATTATAGCAGTTTTCATGTTTTCAAAGCTGATATCCTTTGTCTTAGCAATATGACCAATAAATCCACCTGCAAAAGTATCGCCAGCTCCTGTTGGGTCAAACACCTCTTCCAAAGGTAATGCCGGGGCAAAGAATACATTATTTTCATGAAATAATAAAGCGCCGTGTTCGCCTTTTTTAATAATCAAATATTTAGGTCCCATTGCCATAATTTTTTTAGCAGCACGCACCAAACTATAATCACCACTTAACTGTCTTGCTTCGCTATCATTCACCATCAACACATCCACTTTAGCAATAACTTTTTTCAAGTCATCCATAGCAACTTCCATCCAAAAATTCATAGTGTCCAACACAATTAATTTGGGTTGGGTTTTCAATTGCTCTATGACACTCAATTGTACAGCAGGTACAAGATTGCCCAACATTAAAAATTCACAATCCTGAAAATTATCCGGAACAACAGGATGAAAATTTTCCAACACATTTAATTCTGTAACCAAAGTATCTCTGGAATTCATGTCCATGTGGTATCTGCCACTCCAGAAAAATGTTTTTTCGTCTTTCTTTATTTGCACACCTTCTAAATCTACATTTCTTGCAGTAAGTGCATCTAATTCAGATTGTGGAAAATCTCCACCTACAACACTAATTTGTTTAATAGGAGTGAAATTGCTGGCGCACCATGCAATATATGTTCCTGCTCCGCCAATAATTTTATCGCTTTTTCCAAATGGAGTTTCAATAGCATCAAACGCCATTGAACCCACAACAACTAAACTCATAAAATAGGTTTTGATTATTGGCGGCGAAACTAAAGCATTAGTAGGAGATAAAGGAAAAATATTGAAAAAACAAACCAATCCCCCCGCCACTATTTAAGCATGAGGCAACTTAGCAGCTTCTGGCATATAAACATTTTTTACAAATTACGCCTTGATTTTTCCGGTAATAAGCAAAACCGCAATAATGATTAATGCTGTAATCATTACAGCAAACATTGCAATAGTAAATGTCTTGTCATGCTTTTTGTAATTGGTTTCCTGTGAACTCATGGCAAAAGTTTTAGTTTAGAGTGTATTAGGGTAACGTTTAAAACCAAACTAATTAATAATTGTAGTCATGTAAACTACTAAAATGCGTATGAATATGTCCTTGCTGTGAATCGTTAGGTGTGAATTTAAAACTATTGTTCGAAAAAATAAAATTTCATTGTAAAATAAAAGAGCCGCAATTAATAACAATACTCATTTTCAGCGAGCATTTTATTACAAATTCTTCTTCTTGCTTCTTTGGTATTAAATGGCTCTATTTTTGTAAATCTTTTTAGTCCAATGTGCATCATTCTTAATTCATCGCCTTCTGCAAAACTGTTCAAAGCATCTTTTCCTGCTTTATTAATTTTGTCTGCAGCATCATATAAATAAGTACGCATCATATCTATTTCTAAAGACGTTGCTTCTTCGCCTTGCTTATCTACCAGTTTCATTACACGCAACAAAGCACTTTCGGTATGATAGGTTTCAATTGCCATATCAGCGATGTTCATCAATACTTCCTGTTCCTTATCCAAACTCATCATCAACTTTTGTACAGCAGCACCAGCTGTCATTAAAATGGCTTTCTTAAAATTATTGATGTACTTTATTTCTTTTGAAAATGCACCTTCTTCGTCGCTACCAAAATCAGGAATGCTCATTAATTCTTTCTGTACATTCATAGCCGGTGTCATTAAATCCAACTTTCCTTTCATGGCGCGTTTCAATACCATATCTACAGTAAGTAAACGATTGATTTCATTAGTTCCTTCATAAATTCTATTAATACGAGAATCTCTGTATGCTTTGCTTATTAGATATTCATCGCTGTAACCATTGCCACCGTGTATTTGCACACCTTCATCTACTACATAATCCAATACCTCACTTCCAAAAACTTTCAGCATAGCACATTCAATTGCAAATTCTTCCGCAGCCCCCAACAATGCTTCATTAAAAGGTTTTCCGCCTTCAATCATTTCATGTTCTTTATCATCAATCCATTTAGCTGCTCTGTATAAAGCACTTTCGCCTACCCAAATTCGAATTGCCATTTCTGCCAATTTATGTTTGATGGCACCAAATTTTGCAATCGGTAATTTAAATTGTTCTCTTGTATTAGCGTATTGTATACTTATAGTAGTTGCGCCTTTACTGCCTCCCAATGCTGCGGCACATAATTTTAAACGACCAATATTTAAAATATTGAATGCAATGGTGTGTCCTTTTCCAATTTCTCCTAAAACATTCTCTACAGGCACTTTACAATCCTGAAAATACAACTGAACAGTAGATGAACCCTTGATGCCCATTTTATGCTCTTCAGGTCCTTGTGTAAATCCGTCCATTCCTCTTTCCAAAATGAATGCAGTGAATTTATCACCATCAATTTTTGCAAATACAGTATATACATCTGCAAAACCACCATTGGTAATCCAACATTTTTGCCCGTTCAATAAATAATATTTTCCATCATCACTTAATTTGGCGGTCGTTTTAGCACTCAATGCATCACTTCCGCTGTTGGGCTCTGTCAATCCGTATGCCCCTTTCCATTGACCACTTGCTAATTTGGGAATGTATTTTTGTTTTTGTTCTGCCGTACCAAAATATAAAATGGGTAATGTGCCAATGCCGGTATGTGCTGCTACAGCCACGCTAAAACTATGACCGCCACCCAATCCTTCGTTTACTATTGTGCTTGTGATAAAGTCTTTACCCAAGCCTCCCAAATCCTCCGGAAACGAAGTAGAAAGCAATCCTTGTTCTCCTGCTTTTTCCAATAAAGATGGCATTAACCCGGCTTCTAGTTTATCAATTCTATCAACAATTGGAAGTATCTCATTTTGTAAAAACTGATGACACATATCCAACACCATGTGTTGTTCTTCATTAAAATCCTCCGGAATGAAAGTATCAGATGCGCTACTTTCTTTAATCATCCATTCGCCACCTTTTAATGCTGTGTTTTGTTTTGTGGTATTCATAGCAATCTTAATTTAAATTATTATTTTTTTTGTTTTTTACCGAACTGTAGCACTTCAGTTGAACCTCTGTTGCGTCGCACACTTGTACTTTTGGATCTTTATTAAGCAAGACACAATCATCTTAACTCGATAAATTATCATACACTTTTTGCAACACATTTTTTACTGTTTCAATTTCAGCTTTTGTAACCCCCACCAACGCCTCATCCATTGTTTGATTTGCCAATTCAATTGTTTGATTGTGTAATTCCCTTGCAGTATCTGTTAATGAAACAATATTGATTCTTCTGTCGTTTTTACTAGCACTTCTTACAACTAATTTTTGTTTTTCCAAATTGTCTATAAGCCTTGTGATGCTTGGTTTGTCTCTAAAAGTTCTGTTACACAATTCTTGCTGACTAAGATGATCTTCTTTCCATAAATGGTATAAAATACTCCATTGTTCTATGGTAATATCCAGTCCTGCATTTCTAAAATTCTTTTGCATGCGTCTAGCAATAGCAGCAGCAGCCATTGCATTAATGACGCTGTATAATTCTCCTCGTTTAAATTGGTTGTTTGGCATATAGTTGTTTATGCAACTATTCAAAGTTACGTATGTTTTGTGTTTGTACAATAAATGTTTTGTAAAAAATACTGCAATTTTTGTCTGTTGTTTTTAGTACAGATTTTTTGATTTATCAGCACCCTATCACAATAACTTAATTTTAAAGATAGATTTTCACTTTAATGTTGCATTTTCGCTGAAGATTTTGCATTGTTGTGTTATTGTATTAAAAGTTTCATGGAAATACACAACCCTCTTATTGTATCATTAATGAATGTATCTTATTTTATCGAGCAATTTGTTACAGGAATACAGCAAACAAGCTGGTACGAATTTGTTGCTGTAATTGCAGGTGTTGTAAGTGTTTGGTTTAGCCGTAAAGAAAATATATTGGTGTATCCAATTGGTTTAATCAACACAACCATCTATATTTTTATCAGTTTTAAATATCATTTGTTGGGCGAGGCTACTGTAAATTTTTATTACACAATAATGAGTATTTATGGCTGGTTATTATGGTCTAAAAAAGACAAGCACAACCAAAAAAGCATTTTACAAATCAGCTATAGCACTAAAAGAGAATGGGTATGGCAACTATTGTTTTTTGGGGTTTTTTATATAGTTATTTTTTTTGTGTTAACCCTAGCCAAAAAAAGTTTTGCTGATGGCGCAATTCCTTGGGCAGATGCTTTTGCCAGTGCTACAGCTTATACGGGGATGTGGTTAATGGCAAAAAAGAAAGTAGAAAGTTGGTGGTGGTGGATTGCTACAAACATTGCATCTATTCCTTTATTCTTTATAAAATCATTGGTATTTACTAGTTTTCAATATTTGTTATTATTAATGCTCGCCATAGCAGGGTTATATTCTTGGATGCAAAAAGCAAAATATGCAAAACCTTAGAAAAATTGTAATCATAGGACCCGAAAGCACCGGCAAAAGCAGTTTATGCAGGCTACTTGCAGAACATTACAACACAGAATGGTGTCCTGAGTTTGCAAGAGATTACTTGCTATACCATGGAAAAAATTATAGTTATGCTGATTTAGAAATCATTGCAAAAGGGCAAATTGATCTGGAAGAAAAATTTGCTTCAATTGTACAAGAGACCCCACGCAACTTATCTGATAAACTAATAGCAAAAAAATTGCTTTTTGTAGATACTGACATGTATGTAATGAAAGTTTGGTGCGAATATGTTTTCGGGAAATGTCATCAATTGATATTAGATGAAATAGTTACCCGCAAATACGACTTGTATCTACTGTGTAACACTGACTTACCCTGGAAACAAGACGAATTAAGAGAATATCCCGATGAGCAGCCGCGTCTGGAGCTGTTCAATATTTATAAAGATATTTTGATTAACCAAAATGTTCCTTGGGTTCAAATCAATGGCGATTATGCAGAAAGATTACAAAAAGCTATTGAAACAATTAATAAAACATTTGGTATTGATTGAAAGAAGAACTAAAACCGATTCTTTTTATAGGCTCTTTAACCAAATAAAAATTATCCATCTTTTTCATCACTTAATTGTACATGAGTAGCATGAACATGTTTACCAAAAAACTTGCTGGCTTGTACATCAAAAAACTCGGTGGCATCGGTAGTGAAAAAAGAAGTATTGCTGTTTTCTTGCACGCAAACACTTTCCAATTCAGGATGTCGTTGTAAATAATCTTCCAAACTTTTTGCTACAATTGATCCTTGGGTAATAATATTAATGTGCGAAGGAGTATGTTTTTTAATCTTATCCAACAACAACGGATAGTGGGTACAAGCCAATAAAAACGTATCAATTGTGGGAGATTGCTGTAAAAGCTCCTGTATGTATTTCTCTACAAAATAATCAGCACCATCGGCTTCGTATTCGTTGTTTTCAATTAACGGAACCCACATTGGACAAGCCTGTTGAAATACTTTTACATCCGGGTAAAATTTTTGAATTTCCAATATATATGAATTAGATTGTACAGTACCATTGGTGGCTAATATGCCAATCTGCTTGCTTTTGGTATAATTACCAATTGTTTCTGAGGTTGGTCTAATTACACCCAATACTCGTTTTTGTGCATCTAATTGTGGTAAATCATTCTGTTGAATCGTTCTCAAAGCCTTTGCAGATGCTGTATTGCAAGCCAATATGACCAACGGACAACCTTGACGAAAAAGCCATTGAACACTTTGTAGTGTATATTGATAAACCGATTCAAAACTTCTTGTTCCGTAAGGTGCACGTGCGTTATCACCCAAATACAGATAACTGTATTGTGGTAATTGTTGTACAATTTCTTTCAAAATTGTTAAGCCCCCATAACCACTATCAAATACACCAATTGGTCCTTTTGTTTGCATTGTATAAAAATAAGAAACCATCACACAAATTGGTGATGGTTTCTAAAATATTTAATGGTGTTGATTAAAAATTATCATTTTTTAGCAGGGGCTTTTGCTGGAGCTGCACCACCTAAAGCGTTGATTTGATCTTCAACATCTTTAGGTACAGGGATTTTTAATTTTTGAATCACTCTCAGCATTAGCTCATCTGATTTATCAGCATAAATAAACACATCTTTCTTAAATACGTGTGTATATTTTTGTTCTTGTAATACTACTTGTAAAGCAGCATAAATTTTTTCTAAGTATGGTCTTAAAAACTCTTGTTGTTTCGCTTGCAACATTTGTTGTTGGTATTGTTGCCAGTTTTGAATTTTTGCTAAATGCTGACCAATTTCTTTTTTTACAATTGCTTTTACAGAGCTATTCATATTAGCTGAATCTCTTTTAAAAGTGCTATCTTTTGTTTGAAACTGATAGATTTCGTACTCATATTCAGGCTTCAAAGAATCGGCCATGTATTTCTGTAAAAGCGTATCTACTTTTTGAATGCCGGGCATTAAAGACAAAATAGCTTCTTCATCAAATGTTCCGATTTTAACCTGTGCATTGGTTTGTGTTGTTACAAAAAGGCTTAATGCAAAAGCCATACTTACGAATAGAAGTTTTTTCATTGTTTGGTTTATTTAAAAAATCTAATTAACTAAATTTTTATTCCTAATTCTTTCAAGACATCATCGCTCTTGTCAATTTTAGGGTCGGCAAATATAACGGTAATTCCTTCACTTTTATCCAATATGAAATCATATCCGCGGCTAGTTGCAATTTTTTGTATTACAGTAAATACTTTGTCTTGTATCGGTTTTACTAATTTTTGTCTTTCTTTAAACAAATCCCCTTCGTAACCAAAACGTTTTTTTTGCAAATCCCTGAGGTCTTTTTCTTTGTTAAACAATTCATCTTCTCGTTTCTTTTTCAGTTCATCACTTAACATAAATTGTTCTGCTTCGTAGTTTTTATACATTTTATCCAACTGTAGTTGTTGGTCGTCAATTTCTTTTTGCCACAATTCTGTAGTTGACTGTAGTTTTTTATCTGCCTCTTTGTACTCAGGCATTTTATTTAAAATATATTTTGTGTCTATTACCGCATATCGTTGCGCATTAGCTGAAACCATTATGAATAATAGGCTGCAGAAAAGCAAAGCAAATTTTTTCATATACAATACATTTAGTTGTTTTCTATTATAAGTTACTATTCTGGTTCAAAACCTAACATAAAGGTAAACCTTGCAGCATCTTTAAATTTATTATTGGGTGTAAATCTATCCAATCCTATGCCATAATCAAAACCAAGTAAGCCAAACATTGGCAAGAAGAACCGCATGCCTATACCAACCGATCTGCGTAACTGGAATGGGTTGTAATCTTTAAAGTTGAACCATCCGTTTGCTGCTTCAAAAAATGTTAAGGCATAAATTGTGCTACTAGGATTTAAACTTAAAGGATAACGCAACTCCAAAACATATTTATTAAACATGGTAAAATATTCTGATGCACCTTGCTGATCAGGATTAATTTTTGGATTCGATGTTTGATAAACCGGATAACCACGTTGAGCAATAATATCGTAACCCAACAACGCAAACTGGTTACTTAAACCCGCATCGCCCACTTGAAAGCGCTCAAACGGAGATATTTTTAAATCGCTGTTGAATCTGCCTAAGAAACCAAATTTAGCTGCAACTTTCAACACAAACTGTTTGTTTTTTTCAGGACCGGCAGGACGACCCAATGGCACATACCATTCTGTATTAAATCGCCATTTGTGATATTCTATCCACTGATAAGGGTTATCTGATGTTACGATGTTTTTATCGAATACAGAGTATGGTGGTGTTACCTGTAAGCTCAACAAAAATGATGACCCGGTTCTTGGAAACAATGGTTGGTCTACAGATGAGCGTTGAAGTGCGACTTTTAAATTTAAGTTGTTGGAAAAACCATTGTTAAAGCCGGGCAAATTCACTTGATCTATAAAATAATTTTTCAATTGATATCTTGAATAACTCAAGCCTACACTTAATGAAAAATAATCGTCCGGCCATTTTAATTGCTTAGCTATACTAACCGAAACACCTGTGGTTTTGATATACGAACTATTTGCTGCATCACTTGTAAATGTTCCTGTAATCGGATCAAATGCATTGGCAAATTTGGTATCAAAAATAGAAAAGGTAAATGCGTTTCGTTTTTTACCCCCCAACCATGGCTCGGTAAATGAAAAGTTATAACTACGGAATGCTCGTCCATTACTTTGAATACGCAAACTCAATTTTTGTCCATCTCCCATTGGTAAAGGATCCCAAGCCGATTTCTTTAAAATATTTTTCAAAGAAAAATTATTGAATGTTACACCAACTGTTCCGGTCAAACCAATGCCGCCGCCCCAGCCTGCGCTTAACTCTAATTGATCGCTACTTTTTTCTTCTACAGAATAATCAATATCTACCGTTCCATCATCTTGGTTTGGACGCGGGTTGATCCCAATTTTTTCCTGATTGAAATAATTCAGTTGTGCAATTTCACGTTGTGAACGAATTAAATCACTGCGTCTGAATTTTTCACCGGGTATTGTTCTTATTTCTCTTCTAATAACATATTCTTTGGTTTTGTCGTTGCCGGTAATATGAATATTTTTTATCGTTGCTTGGGGACCTTCAATTACGCGAATTTCATAATCGATTGTATCATTATAAACCGCGGTTTCAATAGGGTCTGTTCTGAAAAATAAATATCCATCATCCATGTACAACCCACTAATATCTCCACCTTCAGCAGAGAGTGTTTTTCCCAGTCCTTTATTCAGTACATCTAAATTATAAACATCTCCTTTTTTAACACCCAAAATTGCGGTAAGTATAGAATCGGAATATTTTGTATTTCCTCTCCATTGAATATTTCCGAAATAATATTTATGACCCTCATTTACCTTAACGCTAATATTCAAATTGCCTGCTGAGTTGGGTTTGATTTTCGAAGAGTCTTTATTGATAGCTGCATCTCTATAACCTTGGGCGTTGTAAAACTCTAATAACTTATCCAAATCTTCTTCATACTTTTTTTGGTTGAATTTCGCAGAAGAAAATAATTTGATTCTCAAATAAGGATCTAAGATTTTTTTTGTTTTGCTGTACGTTAAATAACCGGTTTCTGCAAGATATTCGTTGAATGTATATGTTTTCCCTAGGCCAAAGGCACTTAAATCATCGGGCTTGTGAAGTGTTAACCGGCTCATTTCCTTTGTGTCCTTCATTTGTTTTTTCAACTTCAAAGGATCAAGGGTGTTACCGGCAAAATCAATGTTGTTTACTTTTACTTTTTGTCCTCTGTTAACTTCAAATATCAATATCACAGCATCTCCAAAGGATGTGTCTCTTTTTTCATTGATATTGACTTGTACATTTTTATATGCCTTCTCCGCATAATATTTTTCAATCGCTTCTTTAGCGCTACGTTTCATGTTTTCGGTAACAATACGATTGGGAACCAATCCAGACTTGCCCATTAAATCTTCTTTATCGCTTTTATTTATACCCGTAAATTCATATTTAGATAATCTTGGTCTTTCGGTAACATTTATTTCCAACCAAATATTTTTATCTTCTAATTTAGTAACATAAATTTGTACATCACTGAAATAATTTTGACCCCAAAGCTTGTTAATTGCTTTTGCAAAATTGTCTCCGCCGGGAATGATGATTTCATCGCCAATAGATATATTGGCTATTGATATTAATAATGTTTCATCAAAAAAGCGATTACCCGTTACAGTAATTCCCGCAACTTTATATTTTTTAGGTGTTTTTTGGCTGAATAGGTTTACTAAATCTACGTCTACTGAAGTAATAGTGGTGTCTGCACTTTTTTCTTGTGCATAAGAAAATAAAGAGACAAAAGCCATTACTATTGTAAATACTAAAACCTTGTACATTCTAGGCATCCGCATATTTTTTATTTGGAACTGATTTTGCATTATAGCTTTTCAGCAGTTTTATTGGTTAAAGAAGGGCAAATTAAAGGCATTTATGAAAACTCTTTGTTAAATAAAGTTATCAGTTCGAGTTTTAGCTACGAAGACTGTTCTTCTGATGATTGAATTTGTCTGCCGGTTTTGCCAAATCTCCTTTCTCTTCCCTGAAAATCCAGAATTGCTTCGTATAAATTTTCTTTCCTGAAATCGGGCCACCTTGTATTGGTAAAATATAATTCAGCATAAGCCAATTGATACAATAAAAAATTACTGATTCTATATTCACCACTTGTTCTAATCATTAATTCAGGATCGGGGAAATTACTCGTAGTTAAATATTGCGGCAATGTATTTTGATTAATGTCTACAGCCCTAATTTTACCTGCTTCAACATCAAAAGCAATGTTTTTTACTGCGTTTTCCAATTCCCAGCGACTACTGTAACTTAATGCCATAATTAAATTAAGACCTGTATTTTGGCTCGTCATTTCCAATGCTTCCTGCAATTCTTCTTTTGCAAATTCAGGTAACATTTGCATATCACCAATCACATGCAGCTTAATATTATTATCGTTCAAAACTGATATTTCCTTTCTGATTGTATCTACCAACAACGACATTAATCCATCTACTTCTTGCTGAGGCCTATCCCAGTTTTCGGTGCTAAATGCATAAAGTGTAAGATATTCTATCCTCAATTCGGCACTTCCTTCAATAATATTTCTTACGCTTGCTACGCCATGAAAATGACCAAACAAGCGGTCTTCACCCTTCTCTTCTGCCCATCGTCCATTGCCGTCCATAATAATGGCTATATGACGTGGTAGCTTTTGTTTGTCAATCTTGTCAATCAAATCCTGCATGGTACACATTCTTTTGATGGTTGCAAAAGTAACAAAATGAGTGGGTTATTGGTATAATAAATAGAATTAAGGAAGTTGTAAATTCTGGATATACCAATTTCTAATCATAAAAACACCCCCTCAAGCAAAGAAAAAATTGATTTTAACTACAAAAATTAATGTTACTTTTTGCCAACTAGAATCATAAATGGGCTCAATATTTTTCCCTGCATCCTGAATAAGCGCAGCAACAAATTAAGTGACTTAGCAAACAAACATTTGAATCCCGATTCAAACTCGTTGAAATAACCGTAAGAAATCTTGAGTTGAAAATCAAATTTATGATACAATTCTTTGTACTCTTTCTGTGTTAATAATCGCTCTGTCCAGCTTCCCGTAATCGGATCACAAGTATTGGTAGGATGCTGAATGGATATTGGTAATTTTTTGTGCTGAATAAAGTCATCGACAGCAATATAAATATCATTTTCTTGCAAACCCCTTGTTGCTCTTGCAAGCGATTCAACAGTTTCATTATCTAATTGTTGGTATTTCTGTTGGATGAGTTTTTTTCTGATCATTAAAAAAGACAATCCAGCAAAATCATTTTGATAATTGCAATGTAGTGCATTGCTTTCAAAAAGCTCATCCTTGCGTTGCAATGATTGCAACTGTTTTGATTTGATTGGGTTTTCGGCAACCGATGCAGTTGTAAAAACCGTTGTCATGTTATTGTTTAATCGACTGATGATTGCAAAAAAATGATCGAGATTATAAATATGCTCAATGACATCTGTGCCTATTACAATATCTAATACTTTATTTTGAAAAGCTTGCGGCAAAATATTTTCGTTGCCAATTATCCACTGATCTAAGGGCAAATCCAATTGTTTACTCAATTGCTGTGCCGATAATAAAAAAGGTACATTCATATCACTTGCAGCCACAAAACCTACACCCGAAAACTTTGCAAACAAAGCCAACAAACCATTGCCACAACCAAAATCCAACAATGAAACCTCATCAATTGATTTTTGAATATCGGCAAATGCTGCGTCTAAAACAGTTGCATAAATATGTAAATAATAGGTTTTATGTTTTAGCAGAACATTCAAATATTGTTTTGCATAAGCATCCGCTGTAATGCTTGATGCATCTATATTTAACAAGATTTTACTAAATGCGGGAATATTTTCTTTAAACGATTGCATTTAAACTTTTTCAAACAGCCACCATTTTTTTCTGGCAACTATCGTTTTATAATTTTTATTTACGTAAATATTGATGTGTTCTATTGCTTCGTCAATATCATCTGTTAACAATAATAGTTTCAAATCTTCGGGAGAAATCGTTTTTTCCCGCTCCATAATGTGAATATAATCCATCAATGGCTGATAATATTTTTTCCCGTACAACACAACCGGAAAATCATGAATTGTTTTCGTTTGTATCAACGTCAACGTTTCAAATAATTCATCCATTGTACCAAATCCTCCCGGCATAATGATAAATGCATAAGAGTATTTTACAAGCAATACTTTTCTGGTAAAAAAATGATTGAACGTAATTGTTTTTTGAACATAAGGATTGGGTTTCTGTTCAAAAGGCAATTTTATATTACACCCAATTGATTTCCCGCCTTGCTCAAATGCACCTCTGTTTGCGGCTTCCATTGTTCCCGGACCACCGCCTGTCATTGTAGTAAATCCCAATTTAGCAATGCGATTTCCAAATGCTCTTGCAGCAATATAATATTCATGTTCTTCTGTAAATCTTGCACTTCCAAAAACAGTAATACAGGGTCCAACAAAGTGAAGTTTTCTAAAGCCTTTGATGAATTGAAAAAATACACTCAATGCAAATTTTAACTCATGAAACCTGGACTTTGGTCCTTGTTCAAACGAAATACTTTTAGACTGTTTAGACATAGTTCTGTTGTTGCATTAAAAGAAAAATGAAACTATTTTCATATTACAAACCTAACTATATTGCAGATGAAAAAATACAGATGAAAATTATTTCTTACAACACCAACGGCATCAGAGCAGCACTTAAAAAAGGATTTTTAGATTGGGTGAAATCAAGTGATGCAGATATTATTTGTTTACAGGAAACCAAAGCCAACAAAGAAGATGTTCCTTATCAAGATATTGAAGCTCTTGGCTATGAAACGTATTGGTTTTCTGCCCAAAAAAAGGGATACAGCGGCGTTGCCATTTTTACAAAAATAAAACCCGATTTTGTAGAATACGGACATAAGGTTGATCAAAGCGATTTTGAAGGAAGGGCCATTCGTCTTGACTTTAAGGACATTACTTTAATCAACGCCTATTTTCCAAGTGGTACAAGTGGCGATGAGCGTCAGGCATATAAATACCAATGGTTGGATGAGATGTTTGATTATTTAAAAGATTTAAAAAAACAAAGACCGAATATTATTTTACTTGGCGATTACAACATTGCGCATACCCCTATTGATATTCATGACCCAAAGGGGAATAAAAACTCTTCCGGATTTTTACCAGAAGAAAGAGCTTGGATGGATAAGTTTTTAAGCAGCGGATGGATTGATACATTTAGATACAAACACCCTAATATTACCGGTGCGTATAGCTGGTGGAGTCAGCGCTTTCCTTCGGTTCGTTTACAAAACAAAGGTTGGCGTATAGATTATATATGCGTCACAAAAACATTGGAACATACAATCGCAGATGCAGGAATACTGCCCGATGTAAAACACAGCGATCATTGCCCCATTTTTTTAACCATTAACAACTAAAACTCGATGGTGATTTATAATGTTACCATTCAATTGCTACATTCAATACATGAACCATGGGTAAAATGGATGCAGGAAAAGCACATGCCCGAAATTATGAATACCGGTTGCTTTGAAAAATGTCAGCTGGTAAGATTGTTGGAGGTAGATGAAACAGAAGGCGTTACTTATGCAGCACAGTATTATGCAACAGATTATGAACAGTATAATAACTACATCCAAAACTTTGCAACGGCACTCCGCAAGGATTCTTTTGAATTGTGGGGCAAACAATTCATAGCATTTCGCAGCTTAATGCAGGTTGTGAATTGAGTGTGGATAGATTTTTTATTATTGTTTTAGTAAATGATGATAACCCCTATATTCATCTGGAATGCTCATCAGCACTGATTTTTAACATATACAAGGCTGAAAATCAATGCTACAAAGGGTTTCGGCGAATTCCGGTTTCTATTTGCTCTTTTTTAAACAAAGAACATTTTGAGCAAACCCTTTGCCTATAAGAGTTTCATGATTACTTTACAAATTAAATATTGAAGAAAATTATTTTGATGATTGATAAAACGAGATAAATTTGTTTTGCATTTAAAAATTAAAAAATAAAACTATGAACAAAGCTGAATTAATTGCACAGTTAGCAGAAGATGCAGGAATCACAAAAACACAAGCGAATGCAACTTTAGATTCGTTTATTGCTACTGTAACTAAAACTTTGAAAAAAGGTGATAAAGTTACTTTGGTAGGTTTTGGAACTTTCTCAGTTACCAAACGTGCTGCACGTACTGGTCGCAATCCTCAAACTGGAGCAACTATTAAAATTAAAGCTAAAAAAGTAGCTCGTTTTAAAGCCGGAAAAGAATTAAGCGCTAAAATCTAAGTACAATCTTCAGATTTTATTAAAAAATCCTGCCTTATTGGGCGGGATTTTTTATTTTTGCAGTTCACATCATTTAAACAAAAAATATTATCATGGGTAGAGGTGACAAGAAAACAGCAAAAGGTAAACGCTTTAAGGGTTCTTTTGGTAAAAGCAGACCACACAAAATTGCTATTGATAAAAAACCTGCGACTGCTGCAAAAGCTTCTTAATAATTTAGAAGTAAGTACCAACTTTTTAAATCCTGCTTTTTTAAAAAGCGGGATTTTTTATTGGGATAATTTAATGTAATAAAAAGCATCACAATCAGACTTTTTTCAAATTGTCTGTTCTGCTTTTTACTTCATCAAATTTAATATCATAATCTTCCCGAATGGTTTTAAACCACCTGTCCCACCACAAAAAATACAATCCATAATTACCCTTAAAGTATTGGTGGTGCTGGTTATGGTTTACACTTGTGTTAATCCATTTACCAATTTTTGAAGTACTAAATCCCTTTGGATACAATTCCCAGCCCAAATGCCCGTAAACATTATACACCATCATGATAAAGAAAAAGAAGAATAAATGCAAATTGCAAATTGGCATAATAAAAAGAAACAGAACAACTACACCAACTTCTATAACAGCTTCAAAAGGATGAAAAGCAAAAGCAGCCCACGGCGACGGGTTGGTGCTTTTATGGTGTATCAAATGAAACCACTTAAACAATTTTGGGTGGTGCATTAAACGATGGGTAAAATAGAAATATGCATCATGTACAAGAAGCATTACAGGAAATGCAAACCAAAACCAAAGCATTCCATACTTGTCTATTTCATCATAAAACAAAGTATACTGACGGGCGGATGATTTCAGTAAAAAATAAGGAACCGATGAAAAAATTAAAATACTCAGTATGGAATAAAAAATTTCACGCTGATAATCTTTGTTTGCAGGCAATCGCAATTGAATTTTTTTAAAGGCAATTTTGCGTCTGCGAATGATGTACCAAATTAAGTATGCAATTCCTGCAATAATAAAATAACGCAACCCTATCAACAACAATAGCTGATTCCATGATTTAATCTGAGGCATATCTAATCTTATTTTATAAAACTTCTCCTGCTAATAATACTTGCCAAGCGTCTTGCACTTTATGTTGCAACAACAACTCTTTGGCAAAAGTATGCAACTCCATTTCCATCTCGGTTGGATTAATTGAAAAATACTGCACAATATTTTTCAAACGTTGGTCTTCAAATGTATTGTCAACAATTGGCAAAGAATGCACGTTAGCCAACTGTGCCAAATTGTTACCCGTTAAAACTAAACTATTTTTAATGCTTAATGGTAAAGCATCAATTCCAATACCAATTTTAGTATTGGGTTTTTCTACTTCAAACAAATTGGAAGCATCTACTTTGCAATACCAATCTCCGCCTAATCTTGAAATTGTATTTAGTTTTGTTTGATCTATCATTGTGTGTGCTTCATTTAAAATACTTTCGTCTACATGCATGCACAAAACTTCTGCAATCACCAATTGACCTGCGCCTGCCCCATCTCCTAAACTTTTTATTTCTACTACACTACATTCTAATTTTATCTTCGCTTCTTTTACCATTGGCGGCTTTATCATGGTCGCTGCTTCTTTGGTAAAGCCGGATTTGATAAACTCGTCAACGCCTTTTTCAAATTCACAACTGCTGAGACTCATTTGTTGCACCATATCATAATCACAAATATTGATTACGACTTCGGGTACTTCCATTACGTTTTGTAATGTGTGTTTTGTACTGCCGTCTCTTGCGCGGCGTGAAGGTGAAAAAATAACAATCGGTGGATTGGTAGAAAATAAATTGAAAAATGAAAACGGACTAAGGTTTACATTTCCATTGCCATCAATTGTTGATGCAAAGCAAATTGGTCTTGGCGCAATAGCATGTTGCAGCCAGGCTTGCTTTTGTTGAATGGGAAGTTGGTTTAAATGAATTAGCATCGTACTCACGAATTAATTATTAACGAATTAACGAATTATTGTTATTATTCAACACTTTGAGATACTGAATAAACCCTCCTATTTTTTTTGTAAAATCCATAGCCTTTGTTGAATAATTTAAATAATCTTTTTCCTCTATCATTTTTGCTTTGTATAAAATTGTGAACTGATTATAGGCTTCGCCCGCAGAGCCTTTCGAGTATGTCAAAAACCGTATAAACACTTTTGAATTTACATATTCAAACCCTTCCGCTATATTGTTTGAAATAGAAGATGCTGCTGCCCTGAGTTGATCTTTCATCCGATAATCAGATTTTAATTTGACTTCTTCACAAAACATATAAACTTCAGCAGCAAAATCAACTGCTTCTTTCCATAAAGGTAGCTCTGTAAATGAATAGTACTTAGCCATAATTATGATAAATAATTCATCAATCTGATAATTCGTAAATTCATGAATCCCCCATTACTTCTTCTTCCCCAAAATACTAAACTCACTCCCTTCTTTCACAATGGTATTTACCAGTTTTCCCAAGCCGGCGATTTCCATTTCTACTACATCGCCTTCCTGTAACCATTGTTCCTGATATTCGGGATTGTTCAATTTACCAGTGCCATTCAATTCTAAAAAACAACCCGTGCCTACAGTTCCGCTTCCGATAACATCGCCGGGATGTAAGTTTACGCCATAACTGGCACGTTCAATAATTTCAGCAAATGTCCAATCCATATCTCCCACATTTCCTTCACTTACCTGAATACCATTTACCCAACATTTCATCGATAAATTCCAGGCTTTTCCTTCATGATTTTCTTTAGGAGCAATTTCACAATCAACAAGCTCATCCAATGTTACCAAGCAAGGGCCAATCACTGTGCTGAAATCCTTTCCCTTAGCGGGTCCCAGGTTCAGTAACATTTCTTCCATTTGTAATTTTCTTGCACTCATGTCGTTCATAATCATCAGTCCGCCAATGTATGCATCGGCTTCAGAGGCGGGTATATTTCTGCCTTGTTTACAAATGACAATTGCTGCTTCCAATTCAAAATCTAATTTTTCAAAATGATCTGGCATACAAAAAATATCTCCCGGACCCTGAATACTATGATGGTTGGTAAAATAAAAAATTGGGTATTGATCAAACTCCGGAATCATCTCAACTTTTCTATTGCGCCTTGCTGCTGCTACATGTTGCCTGAAAGCATATCCGTCTCTGCAACTTGTTGGAAAAGGAATTGGAGCTAACAGTTGAATGGTATTAATATCAATGCCTTTGTCTTTGGTAATAACTCCCTGTAAGATCGCGTTGTTCACGCTTTTAGCGATTTCAAACATATCATCCCAATAATTCAAAAACATATTCATGCTGCCAGGCAAGTCGGGATGCAATGCATCACAATCATATAAAAAATCGTCTACTAAAAAGGCAAGTTGGTCATGTCCGTCACGTAAGTAAGATACAAGTTTCATGGTATTCTAATTTCAGCGAAAGTAGAATATATAAGATTGAAAATAAAAGAAATGAAAAGTGTGTTTGGTTGTTCCTGAATGAATTCCTCAACAAACAACAATCAGGCGTTCTTTGATTGCAGGTGTAACAACCCAAGTTCAGGATTCTTTCCATGAATGGTTGAAAAAAATTGAATGATATGCCGAAAATCCTTTTCTATACTTTCAGAGGTATAAAATGGCTCAGAGATTACTGAAATCTTGCGTTTATAATCTAAGCCCACCATTACAATTGGAACATTGGCTTGCTTAGCTATATAATAAAACCCCGTTTTTAATTTTTCTACTTTTTTTCTTGTTCCTTCGGGAGATAATGCCAAACGAAAATTGGTATTGTTGTTAAAATAAGCAACAACCTGGTCTACTAAATTTTGCTTCGAAGATCGCTCAACCGGAATACCGCCAAACCAATGGAAAATGAAACCAAACGGAGGTTTAAACAATTCGGCTTTGCCCAAAAACTTTGCACCTTTAATTCTCATCACACTTCTGTAAGCCACACCAATTAAAAAATCGGAGCTGCTGGTATGCGGCGCAACAACAATTACACATTTGGGTAAAAAAGTAGGAAAAACAACCTTAGTATTCCAGCCTTTTAATTTTAAAAACAATATCCAAAACCATCTAAACATTTCAAATCTTTATATAAAGGTACTCTGAAAGAAATTGTTTCAATACAAAAAAATTGAACTTTATTTTCGTTTGCTCTGTTGGTATTTGTTGTAAATAATTGTACTCATTGGTTGTTGGTTTACTTTGCTTTCAACCCACGAAATCACATCTAGATAAGCAAAAGCCCTGGTTTCAAATCTGTTTTTTTCCAGATGTTTGATTTTATACAATAACTGTTCAAATTCGGGTTTTAATTTTTTAGGAGACACATGAAATGAGCGGCGTAAAAACTTAAACATTTCTTCCTCAACAACAGTTAAGTTTTTCATTTTAGCCATGAAGCGGTACACCGATTTGATTAAAGGTTCCATGATGTCAAAATTACCCAGTTCATAATGTGCCATCATATGCAGCAAGCGGGCATAGCATTGTAAATCTATCCGTAAATCAAGCGGGCCATTAATAATTTTTTGCAGATAATCAATTGATGTTCCATAATTACCATTACCAAAGTGTAAGGTGGCAAATTTGTAATTGAAAACCAGTATCCGGTGCACATCTACAAACAACTCATATTCTTTTAGCTTTTTTTCAATTACCGGAATCAGTGCAACGCCCTCTTTAAAAGTTCCCTGCATCAGGTGCTGGTTAATTTTTGCGCTGTTGATATAAATGGAAGTATGGGTTTTAAAATTATCGTATTGCTGTGCAACTTCTGACTTTTCAAAAAACTCAAACTCCTTCAGCACTTCTTCAAATTGATGAAAATTGCGGAGGTCAAAATGTGCATTTAATAATGCGTGAACGCCTTTGATATAATGCCCCGTTTCTACCGAAACCATATTGGGGTGATTTCTGAATAAATCCACCCACTTTTTACTGTAACGATAATACATTAAAAAATCTTGACGGATAAATGCATACCAGCAATAGCTTTGGTACAAATACAGTTTTTCATAAAAACCGCTGATGGCATTAATATCAACAGGAAGTTGGGTTTTGAAATAGGCTTTAATATCCGTTTCATCATGTTCATTTCTTGCATGACCATTTATTAAATACCATCTGTACAACAACAACGCAAGATTAGACAATTTTGTAACCCTGTATATATGGTCGCTCACGACCATTGCCTCTTCAGCCAAGAGCTCTGTTTTATCTGTTGTAGTTCTTGTGATATGTAGTGTTTCAATTTTTTTCTCTAAAGAAATCGCCTGTACTAAAAAATTAAATTTTTGATTGGCTCTTGCCAGTTCTTTAGCTCTGTCTAATATTCTAAGGGCTTGAATTTTTAATCCCTTGTTGTACAAAAGCCTTGCATTGTCTAAGTGTTCGCTCAGTTGCAAGTCAATGTTTTCAGTTGTTTTCAGCAAGCGCAAACTTGCAAGCAGTTGTTTGTATAAATGAGATTTTAAATTAGCAAGTTGTGGCTTTGTAACGAATGGAAGTTTTTTCATCAACAATGCCTCATCATACTCGGGTAGTTTGTCCATTGCATCAAACAGCTGCACAATTTTCAAATCTTCTTTTGCTGAACTTCTGTTGATGTAAAGTTTAAAATGTCGCTTTTCAGCCTTTTCTAAAGACTGAATCAGTTGAAATAATATGTCGGTAAAGCGGTTGGACATAATAACATTTTTTAGCTAAAAACCAATAGCATCGTGTATTTCAGAAAAAACAATTCATTTTGGCATGATAAAAATAAGCATAAGTTAATTTGTAGACCGACAAAGCCACAGCTACTTTTACTTTGCAATTAAGCCATTAGCGGGCAAGCAACCGTTAGAATTTGTGGCAATCAGCAAAGGATAGAGGCTAAAACGGGATGCAAAATTAATTGCAAATAACTCAGCGTTATCTTTTTTTCATATGGCAAGCAATCGTTAGAGGCTGTTCCGTTTCTACGGAGGGGCCCTTTTTTGGAAAGTGCAATATAGGATGATTTGATTTTAAAAAATTTTTTCTTTGTTTTTTATTTTTGAAAATGTTGTTAACAAACCCGGAAACTACAATTAATTATACAATAATTACCCGCTTTTTTAACCTTGGAGATGATATCATTTACATAATATAAACCAATAGCAGCAAGGATTTCGGCACCATAAAGTTTTTTTGGGATGATAAAAACAAGCAGAAGTTGTTTTGTACTAACACAAAGCCAAAGCTATTTTTACTTTGTAATTAAGCCGAGATAAGTTAAGAGTTGATAAAGCCAGGGAGCACACTAATTACCACAACATGGTATTATATTTTTTTTCATATGGCAAGCAATCGTTAGAGGCTGCTCCGTTTCTACGGAGGAGCCCTTTTTTATTCAAAAGCCGCTGCTTCTGCAAGAGTTTTTATTTTGTTTTTTATTGTTTCTTCTCATGCTATAAACATGTTTATTACAAAAGGTTTTTATTCTTCGTTTGATGCTAGAGTTGTTTTTATAACAAAAGATCATTTGTTGATTTATAAAAAATTGATACATTTGAAAATACACCTCTCAAATCTGAACCTACACAATCAGATAAATTGAAAATGAACTTTCAAATACAAAACAGCAATATTGACGACATAGACGAAATTTTTCGTTTATACAAAATCGCTACCGATTTTCAAAAGACAAGATTTACCAATCATTGGCCAGAGTTTGACAGAAAACTTATTGAAACGGAAATTTCAGAAAATAGACAATGGAAAATAATTGCTGATGAAAAAATTGCGTGTCTTTGGGCAACAAGTTTTGATGACCCTCAAATTTGGGAAGAAAGAAATGAAGACCCATCCGTTTACATTCACCGAATTGCAACAAACCCTGATTTTCGTGGGCAAAATTTAGTTGAACAAATCGTAAAATGGGCGAAAGTTTTTGCCATAGAAAATCAAAAACAATTTGTTAGAATGGACACCGTTGGCGACAATCCTGGGCTAATTAATCATTACATAAAATGTGGTTTTGACTTTTTGGGATTATTGAAACTTAAAAATACAGAAGGGTTACCTGCACATTATAACAATGCAACAGTAAGTTTATTTCAATTGAAAGTTAACTCTAAATAAAACACAACGAACCCCGATAGCGCTAATATGCAGTCTGGCGTTGCAATAGATTAATTTGCCAAACCGTTGCTGATTCTTTTGAGTTCTATTTCGGAAAGTTTTGCCAGATAACTTAAATTGATTAAGCGAAAGCCGGCTTCCTCAAAACTTTTTTGTGCTTCTCTTACTTCAATAATTGTAGCGGCGGCTAATTGAAATCTTTGCAACGAAAGCTGTACCAATTGCTGTGCCAACTGATACGTGTTTTGCTGTGTTGTGATTTGTTGTAAACTGCTTGTATAAGCCTGATAGGTTTTTATGGCTCCTGATTTAAAATCGAGTTCGATGTTTTCTTTTTGAAGCTTTGCGTTGGTGGTGTTGATTTTTGCAATTTGTTGTTGGCGTTTTACTGCGCCCGAATTGTACAACGGAACAGAAAGTGTGAGCCCGAGAAAAGGACCATAAGATTGATTGAGCAACAACTGTCCGCCATTGCTTTGATTGCGGCCATAATTGATGCCGGTATTTGCTCTTAAAGAAGGATAGCGTTGTGCGAGTGTTTCTTTTTCTAAAAATTCATTTATTTTAATCTGGCTGCTTAGTGCACCAATTTGCGGATTAGCATTTACTGCCTGTAACACATCGTTGATACGCACGTTTTTATCCACCACAATGCTGTCTTTAATTCGGATTGCAGAATCGGGTTTTACGTTTAATACATTGAGCAAATCGGTGGTTGCCTGTGCCAAAATCAGTTGCTGGCTTTGCATTTCCTGAACCCTTGTATTTAAATCGATTTGCGATTGAAATAAATTGGCATTGTTGGCAAGCCCCAGCGCTTGTTTGTTTTGTATTAACTCTACTTGTTGTTTGCTTAAATCGATACTTTGTTGCAGCGTTTTGATGTAACCCTGTTGCCTTACCACGTTGTAATAATTGACCATTACATTGGCAATAGTGTTTTGTATTTGGCTATTTAAATTTTGTTCACTTTGCTGCTGTAGTGTTTCGAGTCTTTTTTTGGTTGCAACAACCCTGTAACCATTGTACAACAACATGGTGCCCGAAACATTTGCAGTGAGAATATTGCTTGTAGCGCCATCACGCGTAATCTCTGTTCCGGTATTTAATTTTTGGTTGATGTTGACAACGCTTTCCTGATTGGTAGCTGTAGCAGCAACGGTTGGCAAGCCGCCGGCAACACCAATATTGTTATTTATTTTATTGGCGTCTGCTACATTTTTTGCAATTTGTATGTCAAAACTATTTTTCAGTGCCAGGTTGATTGCATCTTGTAAAGTAAGCTCCTGTGCATTTGTTTTAACAACAATTAATGCCAATAGAAAAAATAATTTCTTCATGTTTCTGTTCAATTTATTTCGGCAAAAAACCCAATGTTGTGCATTGATTATTCTGTGATATTTGTTTTTTTCGGTTGGTGCTTTCCGCTGATGTACGTATATACAGCAGGTATTACAAGCAAGGTTAAGAACAAACTAAAAATAATTCCGCCTACAATTACAATGCCCAATGGAATGCGGCTTGTGCTTGCCGCTCCGAGACTTAAAGCAATTGGTAATGCGCCAAATGCAGTAGCCAAACTTGTCATTAAAATTGGGCGAAGCCTTTGCTGTGCGGCTTCTACAACTGCTTGTCTTTTGGATAAACCCAGTTCTCTTTTTTGGTTGGCAAATTCTACAATTAAAATTCCGTTTTTGGTTACCAAACCAATCAGCATAATCATTCCAATTTGAGAAAATATATTGATGGTTTGATTAAACAACCAAAGGCTGATTAATGCACCCGCCAAAGCCAATGGCACTGTAAGCATGATGGTAAGCGGATCTTTGAAACTTTCAAACTGTGCAGCCAAAACTAGGTAAATTAATATTAATGCCAAACCAAATGCAAAGCTTGTGTTGCTGCTGCTTTCGGCAAAATCTCTGCTAGGTCCGGACAATGCAGTTTGAAAACTTTCATCTAATAATTTTGCTCCAATATCTTGCATAGCTTTTACACCGTCGCCAATTGTTTTTCCTTCGGCAAGTGAAGCGCTGATTGTTGCAGCTTTGAAACGATTGTAGTGATACAGTGTTGGCGGATTAGTGCTCTCTTCAAATTTTGTAACAGCAGCCAATGAAATGTTTTCGCCACGGCTGTTTCGTACATACAAACCCGAAATGTCTTTTGGCGCTTGTCTGTCTTTATATTCAACTTGGCTGATTACCTGGTATTGTTTACCATTCATGGTAAAATAAGCAAGCCTTCTGCCGCTGAAAGCACTTTGTATTACTTCGGAAACATCGCTGATGCTAAGTCCTAAATCTTTTGCTTTAATTCTGTCAACCGTTAATTGTAATTCGGGTTTGCTGAACTTTAAGTTTACATCTACGTTGCTGAATGTTTTATGTTTTCTTGCTTCTTCTAAAAACTTGGGAATGGTTGCTTTTAGTTTTTCAAAATCTAAGTTTTGTAAAATGTATTGTACGGGCAAAGCGCCTCTGCTGCCCAATCCTACGCTGATTGTTTGTTCTTCTACCGGAAAAATTCTAACATTATTTATTCTCGCTAATTTCTTTGAAATATCTTTTGCCATTTCACTTTGCGTACGCTTACGCTGATCAGGTTCTACAAAACGAATCCTTGCTGTGCCCGAGTTTACACCACCGCCGCCAAAGCCCGGAATTGCAGCGAAAACAAATTGTTTTTCCGGAATGCTGTCACTTAAAAAATTGGTGAGTTTTGTTCCGGCTTCTACCATATAATCATAGCTTGCACCTTCGGGTCCCGTCATCTGAAAACGGACGCTACTTCTGTCTTCCAGTGGCGCTAATTCGGTTTGTAAACTATTGTATAAAAAATAAATTAATGTAGCACAAACTAAAACAATCACCCAAGCCATCCATCGTATTTTCAAAAACCCTTCCAATAGTTTTCTGTAGCCATTTTCCATGCCTTTGAAGAAAGGTTCTGTTTTGTCGTAAAACCAACCATGACCGGCTTTTTTTCTGTTCAAAACTACATTCAAAACAGGCGTAATGGTTAATGATACAAATGGAGAAATAAGTACTGCTGCAGCAACAACAATTCCAAATTCTCTGAATAAACTTCCAATGAAACCTTGCAAAAAAATAACCGGCATAAATACAACCGCCAATGTGATAGATGTTGAAATAACGGCGAAGAAAATTTCTTTACTTCCTTCTAAGGCGGCCTTATGAATGGGTAATCCTTGTTCTAATTTTCTGAAAATATTTTCCGTAACAACAATACCATCATCTACTACCAAACCCGTTGCAAGTACAATGCCCAAAAGCGTTAATACATTAACACTAAATCCAGCAATGTACATGATGAAGAAAGTAGCAATCAAGGAAATTGGAATATCAATTAATGGGCGAATAGCTATTAATATATTTCTGAAGAAAAAGAAAATCACCAGTACCACCAACCCAAATGAAATCAACAATGTTTCTCCAACTTCTGCAATACTCTTTCTTACGTTGCTTGTGCTGTCGATTAATGTGGTTAAAATAAAATCGCCTTTCTGTGTTTTTTTAATTTCCTCCAATCGTTTATAAAACTCGTTCGCAATGTTGATATAGTTTGCGCCGGGTTGTGGCGTAATTGCCAACCCCACTGCAGGCACGCCATTCAATCGCCAGCTTTGCTCATCATTCTCCGGACCAATTTCTACTTTTGCAACATCTGCCAAACGAACAATTCCATTGGCATCTTCTCTGATGATTAAATCGCTGAATTCTTTTTCTGTAGTTAATCTGCCCAAAGCCCTGATGGTAAGTTCTGTTTTATCACCATACAATTTTCCCGAAGGGATTTCAACATTTTCTTTATTCAACGCATTGCGGATATCCGCAAAAGAAATATTGTATGCATTCATTTTACTTGGGTCGTTCCAAATACGCATGCTTGCGCGCTTTTGACCATAAATGCTGATTCCGCTTACTTCCGGAATTGTTTGTAATCTGTCTTGCAAAACATTCTCAGCATAATCACTTAATTCCAATAAACTTTTTGTTGGACTTTGAATGGCCATTAAAATGATGAAATCACTATTGGCATCACTTTTTGCAACTACCGGAGGTGCATCAATATCCTGAGGTAAATTTCTTACTGCCTGTGCAACTTTGTCACGAACATCATTTGCTGCGGCATCTAATTTTTCGCCTACATTAAACTCAACGGTAATGTTGCTTCTCCCAACCTGGCTTGAAGAAACGATGGAACGAATTCCGGGAATTCCATTCACTACTTTTTCAATGGGTTCGGTTACCTGACTCTCCACAATATTAGCATTTGCGCCGGCATAAGCGGTGCTGATATTAATCGTTGGCGGATCAATTGCAGGATACTCTCGTACTGCTAAAAAAGAATAGCCAACTGTGCCAAAGAGAACAATTAAAATGTTCATGACAGTTGCTAATACTGGCCGCTTAAGCGATAGTTCTGATATGTTCATATATTCCTGATCGGAAAATTATTTGATGATTTCTTCTGCTTTTTTTACGCTTCTTATTTTAACTGCTGCATTGGGGCGAACAAATAATAAACCCGTTACTACAACAGAATCACCAACATTTACGCCTTTCAAAATTTCTACGCCAGATGCTGTTCGCAAGCCGGTTTCAACATTTACAAATTTTCCTTTTCCGTCTTTTACAATTACCACTTTTTTAGAGCTTGCTTCTGGAATGATTGCATTGGTTGGTAAAAAAATATTATTGCTGTTGCCAGATTCTATCATCACTTTTACAAAACTACCCGGCTGATATGGATCACCATTTAATGTTGCTCTTACTTTTAAATTTCTTGTTGTTGTATTAATATCGGCTTGTGTTGCAACAATTGTTGCAGATTTTTTTGCAGCATTTTCATTGGTTATGACGCTCACGTTTGTGCCAATTTTTATTTTATTGGCATACAATTCCGGAACTGAAAAATCAATTTTCACTTTGTCTACTTGTTGTAAAGTTGCTAAGGTAGAGGCCGTAGTAACATAACTTCCCGGACTTGTTTGTCTTAACCCCAAAACACCGCTGAAAGGTGCTTTCACATTGGTTTTTTCGATTTGTGCTTGTAGTAATGTGATGTCGGCTTTGATGTTGTTTACATTGTTTAAAGCAATATCATAATCAGCTTGGTTGATGCCGCTGATGTCTAATAATTTTTTGAGTCTTTGTTCTGTTTTTGTTGCCAGTTCCAGTTGTACTTTACTCTTATTCAGCTGAGCAGCTAGTTCGGCATCATTAATTTTTGCCAACAATGTTCCTGCTTTGACAGGTGCTCCATCAGGAACATTTAAATACGTTAATCTGCCGTTTGTTTCTGGGTGTATTTCTACAAATTCGTTCGGTATTACAGATCCATTTACTTCAACCGTATTCACGAAACTCGTCTTTTGTGTAATCATCACATCTACAATCGTTGCCTGGCTAGGAGTTGCTTTTGATTTGGCATCTTTTTGTCCGGATTCTTTACAAGAAAAAACAAAAAATGGAAGCACAAAAAGAATATTTTTATTTCGCATTGATAAAGGAATTACCATGAATAATATTTGCTAAGGTAAACTAAAAACAAAGAGTACTAGGCAAAGGAAGAAAATTGAAATAAAATGGATAAAAAACCATTTACAACAACATCGCCCAAACATAAACATCCAACACTGCGTTATTTTTAATTGCTGCTTTTCTTTGAATGCCCTCTAAATAAAATCCGGCTTTTTGTAAAGCTTTCATGCTTGCTTTATTGTGTTCGAAGACCCTTGCAAAAACCCTGTCAATTTTCTCGTTTTGATTAATGTGTGCTACCAAAATCTTGATTGCTTCTGTTGCAATTCCTTTGCCCCAATATGGTTGACCAATGTAATAACCAAGTTCGACAGCGTTTTTATAAACATCATCTTGCATATTCATTCCAATACTTCCAACAATTTTTCCATTGTAATGAATGGCGAATTTTGAAGCCGGTGTTATTGCGCTTTCATTGGTAATCCATTGCAACGCATCCATTACTGTATATGGACTTGGAAAACTATCCAAAACATTGTTCCAAATACTTTTATTATTTGCAATCGCAGCAAGTTGTTGTGCATCTTCTTTTTGCCATGGGCGAAGTATAGTTTTGCTCATAAATAAATTTTACGGATAGAATAACAATTAATCGTCTTGCAAATAAAGGCAATTAAAAAGGCTCCAAGAGAAATGGAGCCTTGATTTCATAATTTATTCTTACAATTTATTTTTCAGCCGCTTCAGCCGGCAATGTTGCGCCACCTTGTATCTCTGCCAACTTCCCTCTTATTTTAGCTTCAATTTCATTAGCAAGCTCTGGATTATCTAACAATAATTGTTTTACACCTTCGCGACCCTGACCTAATTTGTTGGTATCATAACTAAACCAGCTTCCGCTTTTATTTACAATTCCCAGCTCTACACCCATATCAATGATTTCACCAACCTTGCTGATACCTTCACCAAATATGATATCAAATTCTGCAGAACGAAACGGAGGGGCAACTTTGTTTTTTACTACTTTCACCTTTACATGATTTCCCACAGCAGCATCGCCATCTTTAATTTGTGCTTGTCTGCGAATATCCAAACGAACAGAAGCATAAAACTTCAAAGCATTGCCCCCGGTTGTTGTTTCAGGATTACCAAACATAACACCGATTTTTTCCCTCAATTGATTGATGAATATGCAAACGGTATTCGTTTTATTAATGGTAGCGGTTAATTTACGCAGAGCCTGACTCATTAATCTTGCGTGTAAACCCATTTTACTATCGCCCATTTCTCCTTCCAACTCACTTTTAGGAACCAATGCTGCAACAGAATCGATTACCACAACATCCAATGCTCCAGATAATATTAATCTGTCTGCAATTTCCAAGGCTTGTTCCCCATAATCTGGTTGAGATATTAAAAGGCTATCTACATCAACACCTAATTTTTTAGCATAGCTATTATCAAAAGCATGTTCAGCGTCTATAATAGCACACATGCCGCCTTTTTTTTGTGCTTCTGCAATAATATGAATAGCAATAGTTGTTTTACCGCTACTTTCAGGACCATAAATTTCAATAATTCTACCTTTAGGAACACCGCCAACACCTAATGCTGCGTCTAATCCAATTGAACCCGTGCTGATGACCTCCATTTCCTTATCCGCCTTATCGCCCATCATCATTACACTTCCTTTGCCGTAATCTTTGTCTATTTTATCAATAGTAAGTTTAAGGGCTTTTAGTTTTTCTGCGTTACTCATGTCTGATACTGTTTTAATCTTATAAAAATGGTTGAGATTGTAAAAATAGGAGGTTTTTATTATAAACACTAATTTTTTTAGTATTTTTTTGCTAAGTTTTTTGTTTCCCGTTTTTTAGGCTGTTTTTGTACAGAATCTATAACCTCAGTAAGCCTACTTTGTTCAAAGTGTTGACAGGTTTATTATCCCAAAATAATTCAAAGTCTTCCAAGCCCGAAGCTTCGTAATTTGCTTTTACCTCTTGTAAAGTAATCATCGGTTCATTTTGAATAGCCGCTTTTTCCAAAATTTGTAGCAACCATTCACCCTGGGCTTTATCAACTTTTATATTGACTGTTTCTTTTTTTGTTTGAAAAGTAATAGATGCCAACTCCCATTGATTTCCTTTTTTTGATTTGGTAATTACTTCCACCTCGGGTTTATTGCCCAACCAAATAAGTTTGTTGTTTGGCTGAAACGCTTGTGGCCCCTCATTTTGCAATATGTTGATAATATAATCCGGTGCGATGGTGGTTTTAGGTGTTTTCATATCAAACCATTTGTGTAAAGGATCCTCCAAACACAAACCGTGCATATAATTGAACAAAGATTTTTTTAAACCAAAGCTAAATGTATCATGATCGGCGCCGCTTGCATCTACATGATCTACATCATTATCTGCAAACATGATTGCTACTTCTTTTGCTTTTGTGACGCCAAATTTTTCGGGGTTCAATCCAACCGGACTATGGGCCGTCATGGTAAATAAATGCCAAAATGCAGATTGTAATACGCCCGATTTAAACAACTGCCTTACCATTTCTAAGCTATCAATAGTTTCCTGTGTGGTTTGTGTAGGAAATCCATACATCAAATAAGCATGCACCATAATTCCGGCTTCGGTAAAGTTTCGATTTACGCGAGCTACTTGTGCCACGGTTATTCCCTTATTAATCAACAACAGCAGTCTATCACTTGCAACTTCCAATCCGCCTGAAACAGCAATACAACCACTTGCTTTTAACAGCAAGCACAAATCTTTGGTAAAGCTTTTTTCAAAGCGAACATTGGTCCACCAACTCACCACCAACTTGCGTTTAATAATTTCTATTGCGAGTGCACGCATCAATGCAGGAGGTGCAGCTTCATCTACAAAATGAAAACCCGATTCACCCGTTTGAGCAATCATTTGTTCCATTCTGTCGCACAAAATGCTTGCTGCCACTGGTTCGTAGAGTTTAATATAATCCAGACTGACGTCACAAAAAGTACATTTTCCCCAATAACAACCATGTGCCATTGTTAATTTATTCCATCGTCCATTGCTCCATAAGCTGTGCATGGGATTAATAATTTCAATGGCTTGAATATATTTGTGCAAGAAAAAATCGCTGTAATCTGGTGTACCAACTTCACCTTGTTTATAATCTTTACAAGATGTATTATTTTGGTAATGCACTTTGCCGTTTACCAATAAATACGTTCGTTTTAATTCCTCCTGTGTTTTGTTTCCTTCAATAAAACCAATCAAGTTTTCTATTGGTGCTTCGCCATCATCCAAAGTAATGAAATCAAAAAATTCAAACACCCGCTCATCTTTTAATGAGCGAAGCTCTGTATTCGGAAAGCCTCCGCCCATAACGGTTTTAATCGTGGGATATTTTTTTTTGATGTATTGTGCACAACGAAAAGATGTGTATAAATTTCCGGGAAAAGGAACAGATAATGCCACAATTTTTGGCTGCACTTCTTGTATTCTTTGTTCTAATATTTCAATCAACAAATCATCAATGTGGCTATAAGGCTGATGCAAGGCTTCATATAATTCATCAAAACTATTGGCACTTCTTCCAAGTCGTTCTGCATATCGGCTGAAACCAAATTTATCGTCCACACATTCTTTAATTAAATCACTGATGTCTTCTAAAAACATCGTTGCCAAATATTTTGCTTTATCCTGAACGCCCATGTTTCCAAAAGCCCATTGCAAATCATCAATCTGCGCAAACCTTGATGCTTCAGGTAAAAAATTTCTGCTGCAAATTAAATGTGCCAGTGTAGGATTGTTGCCTTGCAAAAATTCAATTACCGCATCAATCTCATGAACGTATGCGTCTTTCAAAGCAATCATTCTTTTTGCATTGTCTGAAAGCAAAATGGATTGTTCATTAAGAGCGGCACATTGTTCAAAAATATTTTGCAACCCTTCTTTACAAAACAAATGCAGCATTACTTCAATTCCCAAATCACTTTGAAACGAAGAAATATTTTTTGTGTTGAGAAATCCTTTTAAATAAGCCGTTCCGGGGTAGGGCGTATTCAATTGTGTAAAAGGGGGCGTTATTAAATAAACGGTTGCGGGCAAAAGAAAATATTTAGACTGCGAAAATATTGTATAATACGGTAAGCCCTCTATTTTTATGCTAACAAGCAATTCTATGAAAAAAAATTTTTTGCTAATTTTTCTTTCGTCGCTTATTCATTTTTGCAATGCACAAACAATGATTCCTTTATATGTAGGCAGCATTGCCAACAGCAAGCCTTGTGCGGTACAGGAAAAAATTCCTGCAGAAGGTCGTGTTGCAGGAATTATAAAACCTATGCTTTATGCTTTTTTACCGTTGAAAAAAGATTCATTAAAAACAGCTGTAATTATTTGTCCAGGAGGTGGTTACAGCCGATTGGCAATAGATCATGAAGGATTTAAAGTTGCAGAAACTTTGAACAAATAAGGTATTACAGCATTTGTATTAAAATACAGAAATCCTATTGATTCGGCTTGTTTTATCGATAAAGAGTTGGTGGCACTTGAAGATGCGCAACAAGCATTAACGCTTGTAAGATCAAAAGCAGCCGAGTTTGACATCAACTCACAAAATGTAGGCATGATGGGCTTTTCAGCCGGTGGGCATTTAACGTCTACCGTTGCAACACATTTTGGAAACAATACAAAACTCCGACCAGATTTTATTATTCTGGGCTATCCTGTAATTAGTTTTCAAGACAGTTTAATGCACAAGGGTTCCAGAGAAAACATGCTGGGCAAAAACCCCGCAAATGAAAAAATTGATTTATACAGCAACGAGCTTCAGGTTACAGCAAATACGCCACCTGCATTTATCATGCATGCAGCAGATGATAAAACCGTTAAAGTGCAAAACAGCATTTTGTTTTACCTCGCTTTGCTTAAAAACAAAGTTCCAGCGGAATTACATCTTTTTCAAACAGGCGGACACGGATTTGGATTGTTGAACAAATCCGAACCATCGCCCTGGATTGAAAATGTGTTTTTATGGCTGAAAGTCAACCAATTTATAAAAGGCAATTTGTTGTAATTATTTTTTTGCCTTTGGTGCTGCTTTTGTCGTTGTCTTTGTTGATTTTGCAGCAGCTTCAACTTTGGCAGTTGTTACTTTTTTTGTTTTTGGTGCTGCTTTTTTTACTTCGTTTGGTACAGTTATCAAACAATTTTCAACTTGAAATTGAGAAACAAAATGATAGCCGTCTGCCGAGTCATCATTTACCCATCTGCCATCATTTAACAAATAACGATAACTATATGTTTTTCCTTTTTCTAAAGGGACACTTACTTTCAGGCTGCCGTCCTTTTGTTTTTTTAATTTTATGCCGTTGTTGATATCCCAATCATTAAAATCTCCTACTAATGTTCCCTCTGTTGCTGATAATACAATATTTGGAGAAAGTCGAAATGTTACTTTAGTTGTCATTGCTTGTTTTTTTAAATAAAAAAAGTCGAGTTGTTGTCTGTATATACGCATTTCATAAAAAAGTAACCCGTCGAAAAGAAATTTTTTACCCGAAATTTGTCTTCATTGAAAACAAATACACAACAATTTATTTTTGGCAATATCACCATTGAGTTGTGTATGCCTGATGCAGCGTGCATTCGGAAGGATTACGAAACAACAAATAACAACAATACTCCCTTTCCTTTTTGGGCAAAAGTTTGGCCAGCTTCCATAGGGCTGTGTAGTTTTTTAGCAGAAAATATTGAATACATAGCAGATAAAAAAGTGGTAGAAGTTGCAGCCGGATTGGGTTTGCCATCTTTGTACGCAGCACATGTTGCTGCTCATATTGTTTGTAGCGATTATTTGCAACAACCAATAGATTTTGTAAATAAATCTATTGAACTAAACGCATTGAAAAATATTACAACAACGATTTTCGACTGGAATCATTTGCCCGATGATTTTAGTGCAGATGTGTTGTTGTTAAGTGATGTCAATTATGATCCCGTTGCATTTGATTCCCTTTATTTAATGATGGAAAAATTAATTCAAAACAATACGACCATTATTTTGGCAACCCCTCAGCGACTGATGGCAAAACCGTTTATTGAAAAAATTGAACATTGGTGTATTGTTAAAACAACACAATTGGTGAATAATAGCTGGGTAAGCGTATTTGTTTTGGAGGATTAGCAGGTTGTCCCTAAATGTTACCCGCTTGGCGTAGTCTGCGACTATTTCGCGGCGTAAACAAACCTCTGATTTGTATTTTCAAGAACTTTAATTGCATAAGGGTTTTTTGCGAATTAAATTTTTGCTCAATGATATTCATCTGCTCAGTGGCTGCGTGATGGAAGTGGTTGGCGCCCGATGCAATCTGGACTTATAACGTACAGCACGAAACACAGATGAGACAAGCGTTGTAGGCCATAGCCCCAAAATGTTTTTCCTTTAAGCTGGTTGTTTTTATCTTCACCGCAATATGACGGGAATAAAAAATGTAGAAATTGTACAGGCAATTGTACATAAAGTTGGCAACCCTACGAGGAGCGAGGGTTTGAAATTATCTACAAACTGTTTGTCTTTGAACGATACAGGTGTTCGTGATGTGTTGGCGCATTATTTTTTGCATCCTTTTAATGAACACGAACAATACCATTTTGCACACATCAGTAATTTGGCGATGAATGAAGTATATACTTATGTGCAAGAAATATTTGCCAACCCAAAAAGTTTTGTTTCGCAAAGTGCATTGCTTGCGCATTTTTTATACAGCAAAAGCAATCATGTAAAAATAAAAGAGGGCGAATTATATATAGTACAATTTAATGATGTACTTTTTAATAATGAAAGTGTTGATGCAATTGGGTTGTTTAAAAGTGAAAGCAAAGAAACTTTTTTGAAAGTGTTTCCACATGGGCAAGGCTGGGAAGTGGCGACCGAAGAAGGTATTGATATTCACAAACTAGATAAGGGTTGCCTTATTCTGAAACCCAATGAAAGTAAGGATTACATTGTTTTGGCTGTTGACAACACGAATAAAAATAATGATGCACAATACTGGATGAAAGACTTTTTACAAATAGAAAGGCTTGCGAATAATTATCATCATACCAACGATATGCTAAGCATGTGCAAGCTTTTTATTCACAACGAAATGAATGAAAAATTTGAAGTGAATAAAAGCGAACAGATTGATATGCTGAATAGAAGCATGGAATATTTTAAAACAAGGGAACAATTTGAATTTGATGATTTTGCAAAAGAGGTTATTCACCATGAAGATGTCATTGATGCTTTTACACAATACAAACAAAACTATGAACGCGCCAGGCAAGTGCAACTGGATGATGCATTTGATATACATTTAAGTGCAGTGAAAAAGCAAGAGAAAAACTTTAAAAGTGTATTGAAGCTGGATAAAAATTTTCATGTGTATATACACGGCAGAAGGGATTTGATAGAACGTGGCGTAGATGAAACAAGTGGTAAAAGGTATTATAAATTATATTTTGATGAAGAATCTTAAAGCAGCCTAATGGATACAGGATTACAAGGCAAGCCAGAGTTGTTATTAGATTTGGTAAACACAAAAATGCCTTTTGGTAAATACAAGGATCGATTGATCTGCGACCTTCCGGATGCTTATCTGGAGTGGTTTTCGCGCAAAGGCTTTCCGAAAGGGAAGATGGGGGTGTTGTTGCAAACAATGCACGAAATACAACTCAATGGCTTGGGGGATTTATTAATTCCGTTAAAGAAAAAAGCTAAGCAGTAACCCTTTAGTTTAGAATTTTTTGTCTTTTATAAGATGATTCAAATCATGTACAAAAATGATTGGCATAAGCATTCAGTTTTTTAATTTTTTGCACTTTTATCCTCGCAAAATAAACATTGAAAGAATGACTGTTTTACCTTTTTAAAAATTGATTTTATGTACATCCAGAATTTACAATCATCTTCTGCCGACGATAAAAGTTATCTTAACATTATTGCAGATCAAATGGCTAAACTTACTTTTAAAGTAGTTGATGTACGCGGCATGATTGCTAAAAAATTGACTACAGAAGTACCCGAAGGAAATCATCAATTAGATTTACAATTGGGCGAACTGGCAACAGGCAACTATATCATCAACGCCTTTATGGGCGATACTTTTATTAAATCAATTCGTTTTCAGAAGCAATGAAAGGTTGCTATTTTTTCCAGAACATTTTAACCCTGTTCATTGCATTTTCACGAATATTCAAATAATAAAAATTATAATCTGCAATATGGTAATTTTTTGTTCTTAATAAAAAGCTACCAAAAAAATGTGGTTTTTCTGCCCACAACACTCCACCATCAACACTTGCACTTGTAACGCCGGGAATCAGTTTATTAAAGTCCCTTAGTATAGCGCCGGTGTTTTTTTCTTTTGGTGCAGCGGGTTGTGTAATATCCCAGGTTAGCGGGTTTGTAACAACAGAAACAAAATTCTCTTTCAACACGAATGGTGGCTTATAATCTTCCCTATAGGTTCTCCAGGAACAAATGCATCCAGTTTGATTGGGGTTGGTGCAAGGTTTTATTGCTATAAAATAATCAGGTTCTACCGCCATTCCAATAACATAAGCCACTACCAGTTTGTTTTGTAGGGGTTTGCCGTCAAAAAATTCTTTTATCAATCTTTTTGCGTGTGTGCTTCCCTGGCTGTGCGATGCAATGATAATTGGTCTTCCATTATTATAATATTCTAAAAAATATTTGAAAGCTGTTTTAATATCTTCATAAGCAATATCAAATGCATGAGCGGAAGCTGTATATTCTTCTGTTGATGTTGGATAATAGGCGCCAATATTTGCTTGTCTGTAACGAGGTGCAAATATTCTTCCTACTTGGTTAAAAACGCTTGCCTGATATAGAATGCTGCTGTAATCTGTTTTTGCATTTAGTGCGCTATCGTCCACAACTGCATTCCAGCCGAATGGTTTTTCTTTATCTAGATAAGAGGTTGGGTGCAAGAAAAAAACATCAATAGTAGAATCTTGAAGTGCATTATTTTGAAGAGGCTTGGGAATACTGTCGCTTGTATCATGCTTGTAAGGATGGGCGGCCCAGTAATCTAAACTTTCGTAATGCGGCTTTCCGTCGGATGACTTGAATGTGTATTGACTTGCAAATTTGATAAATCCTTTAGAACAACCCGTTGCCACAAAAATGATAATCGCGAGTGAAAATGTTTTTTTCATAAAACTAAAGATGGGTAATATTTTTTATTTACAAAATGTGTTTAGGATAAGATTAAAAAATATTCTCTCGATGTTGCTTTTAATTAACACCTCATTTTATTTTGTTTTATCTTGTAGCCGCATAATAAATAGTTGTCTCACATTGATTTTAAAACGACATATCCATTTTTTACAAGCTGTTTTTTTACACAGTCTTACTGCTTTTGGTGGTCCACAAGGACATTATGGTATGATGTTGAAAACATTTGTGAACAATCGCAAAGATATAACAGAGGCGGAGTTGTTAGAGCTTGTTAGTTTTTGTAATATTCTTCCGGGAGCAAGCAGCACACAAACACTTGCACTGATTGGTTACAAGCGTGGAGGATTTATTTTGGCCTTGCTTACTTTAATAATTTGGGCTACTCCGGCTTGCTTATTAATGGGTAGCCTTTCTTTTTTGTTGGATTATTTTGCCGACAACTCCATCAGTACAAAAGGTTTAAGATTTATAAAACCAATGGCCATTGGTTTTATCGCATTTTCTGCATTTCGATTATATAAGATTTCTATTACAAATACAATTACAAGGGTGGTGTTGGTTGTTGCAACAATTATTACTTTTTTATATTTTAAAACGCCCTGGGTTTTTCCCGCATTGATGGTTGCAGCAGGGATAGCAACCAACTTCAGCAGCAAACGTATTCCGCAAAAAGAAGTGTTACCGAAGAAAATTAATTGGGGAAACCTTATTGTGTTTTTGTTACTATTTGCAACAGCAGGTTATTTATCTGAAACAGCCACACAACAAAACTGGAAAAACAGGAAATACATCAATCTGTTCGAACACAATTATCGTTTTGGTAGTTTGGTTTTTGGCGGGGGAGATGTATTAATGCCGGTAATGTATGAGCAGTTTGTGGTTCGCCCAAAAAGTACAGTTGTGCAAAAAAACAAAAGAGATGTTTTGAAAATGAGCAGCGAAGAGTTTTTAACCGGTTCGGGTATTGTTCGTGCAATTCCGGGGCCCGTATTTAGTATTGGGGCATTTGCAGGCGGCATGGTGATGCGATCTGAAAACAATACAGTGGCTCAAATTATCGGTTGCTTTTTAGGGGCTATAGCAATCTTTTTACCAAGTGCTTTATTGGTGCTTTTCTTTTTTCCTGTTTGGAATAACATTAAAAAATATGCGGTAATGTATCGGTCATTAGAAGGAATCAACGCCGCTTCTGTGGGTATAATGTTTGGTGCAATTTTGTTTTTTTCTAATGCAAATTTTTATAATAGATTTCCTGTTTCTCATTTTGAATTTTTAGTGGATATTTTTGTATTGATTGGTGTGTTTATAGTTTTAGCATTTACTAAACTGAGGGCTCCTTTGCTGGTTTTAGGATGCCTTTTGTTGGGATTTATTTTTTGATTTTTGGTGTGGGTTTTCGGATTTAATAAATATTTCTGAGAAGAAAGATTGCTGCGTCCCTCGCAAAGACGTTTTACAACTTCTGGAACTTTTGAAACCTCTTCAACTTTTAAAACAAAACAATCAAAAAACTAAATTCTTTTCATAGCCGCCTGCACCATTTTTATTTCGCCATAGCTAATTGCTGCGCCAAGTTTTTCTTTAATCATTGTCAAGCCAAATGTAGCATCATGGTTTTCTAATAACGATTGTATCAAAGCAATTTTATCGGTAGTTACCAAAGCTCCAATTTCTAAAAATCCTTCTTCTATATAATGTGTCAAATGGTATTCAATTGTTGATGCCGCAAACCCCCTGATTGCCGCTATTTCTGCAATTGTTTTTCCTTCTTTAAACAATATAAAACTTGCTTCTTTGGTATTAGGTTTAGCAGTCGTAGTTTTTACTTTCTTTTCTTTTTGAATTGGTTTCTCGTGAACCATGGAAGTCAAATTTCGTTCATTAGAATATCGTTGAATGATATCAATAAACTGCAGTCCAAATTTTTTAATTTTTGCTTCGCCAAAGCCTGCAATCTTTTTTAATTCGTGTGCGTTTTGTGGTAAATATGTTGCCAGTTCATTCAATGTTGCAGCATTTGCAACCATATAAATAGCAAGGTTATGTTTGTCACAAAGGGCATCTCTCAATTCGCGCAATTGCATGTGCAGCAAAGGGTTTGGACCATCTGATTTTTTATGGGTTGTTGCGCTTGCATAAGCATTCACCGAAAATTTTGGTATAATAAATTTATTCTTTTGTTGGTGAAAGGCTTTCACATTAAACCCGCTGATACAAGAAGCAATTCCGTTTTGTTGTGCAGATAATGCGGTAAATATTTCTTCCAATAATTCATTGAAAGTGGTGGCGTGTTGTTTGCTGTCTGTGATCGCAGGAGAAGATACAATAAACAGAACAACATCCTGTAGCTGTTGTTCAAAATATACCGCAGCTTTTTTCAATCTTTGTTGAAGAGCTGTATTGTTTTCCGGTAACGTTTGTGAAGCTGACAATTGTTGTATTTGCAAACTAAATTTAATAGCCACTTCATTTAGTTGTTCCGCTATTTCATGAAGTTTATCTGCAAATACAATAGCATCAGTATTAAAATATGGTGCAATTTCTTGGATCGTTTGCAGAAAGGCTGCTGTTTGTTTTTTAAATAGAGAAAAATCAAACAATCGGAATAGAATTGTTGATTGATAATTATGTTTTTCTTTTTGTAATGTTTCGGGGAATGGGGTGTTTTGTTGTTTTGCAGAATAATCTATAATACGCTGATCTACCGAAAGACTACTTGGAGTTATTTTGCTCAACAAAACCATACCCGACAAGGAGGTGCATCTGCTCAATGCCACATATACTTGTCCCGGCGCAAACGCTTGTCCGGCATCGATGATGGCTTTTTCGAAAGTCAAGCCTTGGCTTTTATGAATAGTGATAGCCCACGCAAGTCTTAATGGATATTGTGTAAACGAACCCACCACTTCCTCTTCCAGTTTTTGTGATTGTTTGTTGAGCGAATAGCGAATGTTTTCCCAGCGATGTTTCTTTACTTCAATCGCTTCGATTTCACCTTTGCACAACACCATTATTTTTTCTTCTTCAATACTTTCAACAATTCCAATTTTACCGTTATAATAACGCTTCGCTTTGTCGGCATCATTTTTTATAAACATTACCTGACACCCTAATTTCAATTGTAATGTTTCATCTGCTGGAAACATTTTTGCGCCAAAATCCTGTTCTATGGCTGCTTTGTATGTAAAGACTGGTGTTTTCAATTTTACCAATTCTTCGGTATTGATTGTATCAGCCTTATGGTTGTGTGTGGTAAGTGTGATGTAACTATCTTCTTTCGGATTTTGAAAATTCGGATTGTATTGCTGGTGCAAAATTTCATACCCGGATTGGTTCAGTTCGTTGTTGCGAACCTGATTGAGTACATTGATAAATCGTTCGTCTTTTTGGCGATAAATTTTTTCTAATTGTACAAAAGCGGGCGTTTTTTGTTGGATTACTTTGCTGCTAAAAAAATAGGGCGACTCATAATAAGACGACAACAAGCTCCACTCTTCTTCTTTCACAACAGGTGGCAATTGCAATAAATCGCCTATGAATAAAACTTGTACGCCACCAAATGGTTCTAGAAAATTATTTCTAAAATGCTGCAATACCACATCTATTGCATCAAGCACATCGGCACGAACCATGCTTATTTCATCAATGACTAAAAGTTCTAATTGTTGAAATATTTTTCTTCTTTCGGATGAAACTTTTATTCTGCCAATCAGCTGGTGTTTATCCAAAGAATCCTCTTTTTTAAACCCTTTTGATTGTGGGATAAAAGGACTAAGGGGTAATTGAAAAAAAGAATGAATGGTAACACCGCCGGCATTAATAGCCGCTACACCCGTAGGAGCAACAACAGCCATTTGTTTAATGCTGTGTTGCTTGATATGTTTCAAAAAAGTTGTTTTTCCGGTACCGGCTTTTCCGGTTAAAAAAACAGAACGGTTGGAAAAATTTATAAAATCGGCGGCGAGTTGAAAATTGATATTCGACGGGTCGGTTGTCATATAAAATTAAAAATAGTGTATTAAAAGCAAACTGATTTTTAAATAGAAATTTTCTGTTGGATCTGGTTTTATTGGTGAACATTTTTTCTCACAGATCGCTCGGATAACAGAGATCTAAATTGATTTAGAATTAAATAGAAAAAGACACATAGCGCTTGTATGCTATGTGTCTTAAGGGAAAATGTTTTATTGTTTTGATTTAGGATTTGTTTTCTTTTCCAAACATCAATATTTCATTTACCTGAACTTCGGTAATGTATTTCTTATTACCATCTTTATCGTTGTAGCTGCGATTGATGAGTTTTCCCTCAATTGCTACTTCGCTTCCCTTTTGCAAATACTTTTCAGCAATATCGGCAACCTTGCCCCAGGCAACTAGTGTGTGCCATTGTGTTTCTGTAACTTTTTCGCCTTTGATGTTGCGATAGCTTTCATTTGTGGCTACATTAAAGCGCGCTACTTTTTTACCTCCGTCTAAGGTTTTTACTTCCGGGTTATTACCTAGGTTACCAATCAATTGAACTTTGTTTTTTAATGCGTACATGGTTTTTAAGTTTGTGCAGTGTTTGTTTTTTTAACTGCGGTGATTAATTTATTTCAATCAAATTTTTCGGCGACGTCTTACCGATTGTTTGACAGGGCAAAGATGCTATTGCGAAAAGGGGAGAGTCGGTTTTTACCCGTTTACTTGTGATGTTAAGCGATTATAAGCGTTTAAAACCGGATAATTATCTTGTCTTGATTCCCTGAAACGCTTTGCTATTCATTAATAGGATAAAAATTATTAATTTTAAAAAAATTTTACATGGAAAACAAAAACTGCCTTGCGTGTAATAAAATATTGAAAGGAAGAATTGATAAAAAATTTTGCGATGATTATTGCCGCAATAATTACAACAATTTGCAAAAGAGCAAAAACCAAAATAGTGCGTATGTAAAAAACATCAATAACACATTGCTGAAGAACCGAAATATTTTAGAAAATATATTACCCGAAACGGAAGAGATGGTGAAAATACCGCAACAAAAATTACTGGATAAGGGCTTTGTATTTAAATACCACACCCACACTTATAAAAACAAAAAAGAGCAAGTGTATTTTTTTTGTTACGACTATGGTTATTTGCCATTGGAAAACTATTGGCTGTTGGTGGTAAAAAGGAAAGAGGAGAAGTAGAAATTGATACAACCATATAAGTGTATTTAAAAATTTATCATAAACAACTACATTTGAAAATACACTATTGATAGTACTTGGAAAACTAGTTATTTATAAGGTTAATATTCCAACAAACAACAATCGCTTTTCATTAAAAAGATATCCAATGCTTTTAAAAAAAAATTTTGCGCTTTTCTTTTTGCTTGTTTTTCAAGTTTCTATTTGCTTAGCGCAAAAAAAATTTTTATACAAACAAATAGATACCACTAAATTATTTGTAGAAGTTTATTATCCCGAAAAGAAAGAATCATCAGTAGCTCATCCTGCAATTGTTTTTTTTTTTGGAGGCGGTTGGGTTGGTGGCGATAAATCTCAATTTGTAAACCATGCTAACTATTTTTCTAAAAGAGGTTTAACCTGTTTTTTGGTTGATTATAGAATAAAAAGCAACAACAATACAACACCTTTTGAATCGCTTAAAGATGCTAAATCTGCAATAAGATTTATCAGAAAAAATGCAACATCCTTTGGAATAGATGCAACAAAAATAGTTGCTTCCGGAGGATCGGCGGGTGGGCATCTTGCAGCTGCTACTGCATTAACGAATAGTTGTTTTGAAAATACTGACGATTTGATGGTTAGTTGTATTCCAAATGCTTTGGTATTGTTTAACCCAGTAATTGACAATGGTCCAGGTGGTTATGGATTTGAAAAAATTGGAGAAGCGTATACATATTTTTCTCCGCTTCATAATATTAAAACAGGGGCTCCTCCTACGATTATTTTTCTTGGTACAAAGGACAAGCACATTCCTGTTGAAACTGCAGTATTGTATAAAAAAGAAATGGAAAAAGTAAATAGCAGGTGCGATTTGAAATTATATGAAGGTGCAGGACATGGATTCTTTAATTTTAAGAATACAGAGTACTATGCAAAAACAATTCACGATGCTGATGAATTTTTGGTTTCTCTTGCTTACTTAAAAAAATAATTATTGCAATTGGGTGTGTTGGTATAAAGAACTTTTTAAATCCTCGCTTTGAGTAGACACACTAAGTCGGTCTATTCGTTTACTAATCTCTGATTTGTATTATAAACATCGAAACGAAATAAAAGCCCTTTTGATGATTTATAATTATATAACTATATTTGAAAAATACGCTACTAAGTAGCGCATATACACCCAAAAATGGGTGGATAGACGAATATTTATAGCGCATATATACAAGTTAGCTGCAAGTGTAAAAGCTGTCGATAAATAAAAACAGAAAAATGACTAAAAAAGATTTAATAAAACGGTTGAATAAAACTTACCTAATGGAAAGATCGCATGCATTTATTACTTTTCCTGCGATTACGGTTTATCTGCTTTTTACAAACTCCCCACTTGATATTGTTTTTCTTTTATACGGATTGATTCTCTGCATTTATATTTTGCTTCAAGGACAACATTATTTTAAGTTAAAACTGCAAAGTCTAAAAGGAGTAACATTTGACCAAAACAAGAGTCTAATATTTTTTAGAAAATCAAAGAAACTCAATCTGATTTTTATAGTTCTGATCCCTTTTGTATTTATTCTTCAGCTTTTTCTTAATAATTGGACTATAAAAACTGAGAATTTGATTTATTGGGCAATCATAGCAAACGTTTTTGGCATACTTGAACACATCAATTATTACAACAGACAACTCATGATTGATAATTCATCCGATCTTAACTATGTAATTAAAAACAGAAAACTGAAAATTGCAAGCTTAGCAAAGGATTTATTGGAAAATGAAATTTAACAACCAGCAGCTAACAGCAGTTTGGCAAAATGGCGGGTTCAGTGCTAAATTGAACATTCGGAATTCTAATAAACTATAGTGCTAAATTGAAAGTAAGTGCTTCTAAATCCGCCACTTCGCCAAGCTGCAAAACGTTACCAGCAAGCGTAAAAAGACACCGACACAGCAGACAACGACCCTACAGACTGAAAAAAACGTTTTACAAAACTTGACAAATGAACAGGACTTTTAAAACATACAGTTGGACAGCAGTTAAGCCGACACTCAATGCCTACCCTTCTGTATTTTTTATTTTCCCCAACGCACTTTTTTTAATTCAATTTTTAGCCAACCCACAGGTTAGATTTTCGGAAACAAATTATATCTTTACAGAGCAATGAAATTATTGACATTCATATTAGCGACTTTTATTCTGTTCCTTGCTGTTAAGCCGGGGATTGATTTGCTTTCATTGCAGGCAGACACCGAACAAACTTGTTGTGGCGGACAATGCACCCAAACTTCTGACAATGATAAATCACAAGACCAAAATCAAGACAACGACTGTGGCGGAAAATCCTGTAACCCTTTTCAGGTTTGCAGTTCTTGTGTTTTAGTTTGTTTCAATATACCATTAATCAGTATTCCTAAACCTACAGTTTTCTCAGACAAAGGATTTACATACCAATCAACTTTTTCATCACAATTTGCTCCTGAATTTTGGCAACCGCCAAAAATTGTTTAACAACCCTATTGGACTTTGCACCTAGAATTTTTACGAGCAACAGCTCTTATTGTTAAACAATTAAAATCAGAAAAAATGAAATTTATAAAATCATTCGTTTTGGCTATCATCGTATTGACAGCAAACAGTGCGTTTTTGCAAACAACAACTACTAGTCAAACAACGGACAGTTTGAAAACTGCAACCGTAAAAGTTAAGGGTATCACCTGTTCAATGGACTTAAAAATGATTTCCGCTAATTTGGGAAAAGTAAAAGGCGTGAGCAGTTGCAAAGCAGGAAAACAAGGAACAACCACAACCTTTGAAGTAAAATACAATCCTGCATCAGTAACAGAAAAGGAAATTTTTGCAGCAATTGAAAATACGGGCAGTTGCGAAAATCCTGACGAAAGACCATACAAAATAAAACAGTAAATCATTTGTAGTGCAGGGCTTTGAAAATGCCCTGCACTACTTTTAAAAATCAAGACAATGAAAAAATATATCTTCATTGTTGGTTTACTGTTTCCATTAGGCATTTCGGCTCAAAATATTTTAGGAAAAGTAACCAACGACAAAAAAGCACCGCTAATTGGTGCAAGCATTTATTGGCTTGGCACTTCCATTGGCGTAACCTCTGGAAGCAAAGGAGAGTTTGAAATTTCCGTTAAAGATATTTCAAATAAAAAACTCATTGCAAGTTATGTTGGGCATTCATCAGACACGATTGATATTATCAGTCAAACCTTTGTTGAGTTCCGCTTGCAGGAAACAAAAACACTTAATGAAGTGGTTGTTCAAGGACAACGAGACGGAGTAATTATTTCAGACATCAAGCCAATAAAGACCGAGCAAATCACACAAACAGAACTTGGGAAAGCTGCTTGTTGCGACCTTGCAGGTTGTTTTGAAACGCAAACCACCGTGCAACCTCAAACGACCAATGTAATTACGAACTCAAAAGAGTTACGGATTTTGGGTTTATCGGGCGTTTACAATCAGGTGTTGATTGACGGCTTTCCAATGACTCAAGGTTTGTCGTACACTTATGGCATCAGCAGTATTCCAGGCACATTGGTTGACAATATCTATGTTTCAAAAGGTGCAAACAGCGTATTACAAGGTTATGAAAGCATCAGCGGACAAATAAATGTTGAGACAAAAGAACCCGACAAAACAGACCGCTTGTTACTCAATGCTTATATGAACAATTTTTCAGAGAAACATTTTAATGCCAACTGTGCTTTCATGCAAGGCAAATGGAGCAACTTAACAGCGTTTCATACGGTCCAACCAGCCAATAAAATTGATAGAGATAATGATAATTTTATTGACTTGCCATTGCTTACCCGTTATATGATTTATAATAAATGGAAATACGGTAATGAAAAAGAATGGGGCTGGAACAGCAGAATTGGTTTACGTTTTTTTAACGAACAACGAATTGGCGGACAAACTTTTTTCAATGCCGAAAGCGACAAGGGAAGCACCAGTGTTTACGGACAAAGTGTAAATATTAACCAACCTGAAATTTGGACGAAAACAGGTTATCGCATAAACGACAAACACAATATTGTTCTGTTTGCTTCGGCTTTTCATCAACAGCAAAACTCCTATTTCGGAACAGTAAAATACAACGCACAGCAAACCAATTTTTACGGTAACATTCAGTATGAACTGAATTATGGCAAAAACGAATTAAAAACAGGAATTAGTTACCGTCATTTGAACTTGAATGAAGATATTACATTTACCGACACATTTTTGCAACGGACTTATGCAGGAAATTATCAACGATTGGAAAACATTCCCGGACTTTTTGCCGAAAATACAATGCGAATTTTCAATAATAAACTTACTTGGATTGCAGGAGTGCGGGGCGACAATCACAACCAATTTGGTTTTCAGTTTACACCAAGAACACTATTGAAATATGATATTACACCCAAAACTATTGTTCGGGCAAATGTTGGAACAGGTTGGAGAACTGTAAACTTATTCAGTGAAAACATCGGATTGCTTGTTAGTTCAAGAGACATCATTTTTAGCGATCAATTACAACCCGAAAAGGCTGTAAATTTTGGCGTTAACTTGACACAAAAATTTGAAACAAAAAACAATAACTTATCAGGTTATTTTAGTGCGGACTATTACCGAACAGATTTTCAAAATCAAATTTTTCCAGATTACGACACTGACCCTACTAAGGCAATCATTAAAAATTTCACAGGAACAAGTATAAGCAATGGTTTTCAGGCAGAGTTGTATTTGAAAATTTACAGACGCTTTGAACTGAAAACAGGATATAATTTTTTGGATGTCTATAGAGCAATTGGCGAAACCAAACAGCTATTGCCGTTCAATCCAATGCACAAATTAATAACAACTTTCAGTTACAAACTATTGTCGAATAAATTCCACTTTGATATGAATGTGCATTGGTATGGAGAACAGCGTTTACCCGACACTAAATCAAACCCGATAGAATTTCAACGACCTGACTTTTCACAACCTTACACAATCGTAAATGCACAGTTCACTTACAATCTTAAGAAATTTGAAGTGTATGCGGGCTGCGAAAACATTTTTGACTTTCGACAAAAACAACCGATAATCAGTTGGCAAAACCCGTTCAGTCCATACTTTGACACATCTTCCGTTTGGGGTCCGACACGGGGAAAAGAAATTTATGCAGGTGTAAGGTTTAAGTTGAAAAAAGAATAACTCGCCCTAAAAGCAAGCACATTCCACAGCAACGCAAAACCGCGGGGTTTCGTGTTCCAAAGACAGTTTTGTAGGTAATCAAACATTAGTTTTTCAAATCAAGCTTTGTGGTAAAAGTCCCGCCCTTCGGGTAGCTGCAAAACGTTACCAGCAAGTATTTATCGCCAATAAATAAAAACTTAAAAATGAGTAAAAAGAATTAATTAAACGTTTGAATTGGTATTATCCAATGGAAAGAATGCACGCATTCATTACTTTCCCATTAATAACAGTTTATTTGATTTATACTAATTCTTTATCTGACATACTTTTTCTTCTCTATGGTTTGATTATTTGTATTTTTATATTGTTTCAAGGACAACATTATTGGAAACTCAAACTTAATAGGTTTACCGGAAAGTCATTTGACCAGAAAAAGAATCTAACATTTTTTAGAAAATCAAAAAGGATCAATCTTATTATTATTGGTTTAATATCCTTAATAATTGGACTATAAAAAAAGAGAATTTATTGTTTTGGGGTATTGTAACAATTATTTTTGGTGTTCTTGAGCACGTCAATTATTACAATAGGCAACTTATGATAGACAATACTTCAGATATTAACTATTTAATTAGAAAAAGAAAATTAAAAATTGCAATTGTAGCTAAGGGCTTATCGGAAAAAGAAAATTAAAAATGAGCCGCCAACCGTTAATCACATGAAAAATAAAAGACTCGTCTTTATCATTATTTTCATAGCAATTTTTTTATCAATTCCATTGATTGCTATGCAATTTACCAATGCCGTACAATGGACTTTGTTTGATTTTTTGGTTGCCGCCGTTTTACTTTTCAGTACAGGTTTGGTTTGTGAACTAGTACTGCGTAAGGTGAAAAAAAATAAACAGCGTTTTATAATTTGCTTTGTTGTAATTGCTTTACTAACAATAATTTGGGTAGAACTGGCTGCTGGAATTTTTTAAAATTATAAAATAGATACTAGCATTATTTAAACGTCAATTTTTTCTTGATAAAATTTCTCTTCTTTTTCATTAGCAAACATTACACTATCAACCCAGCTTTCTTACTTATTTCCATCATTCTTGTAATCGGTTGTAAAGCTGCTTGTCTTAAATTTTCATCCATTATTAATTCTGGTTGCTCGTATTGCATGCACACATAAATTTTTTCGAGGGTATTCAGCTTCATATGCGGACAATCGTTGCAAGCGCAGGAATTGGTAGGTGGCGCTGGAATAAAGGTCTTGTTGGGGCTTAATTGCTGCATTTTGTGCAATATGCCGGTTTCGGTGCCTACAATAAAAGTATTTGCATTGTTTTGGCTGCTGTATTTTAATAATTGGGTGGTGCTTCCAATAAAATCGGCAATATTTAAAACAGCATCTTCACATTCGGGATGTGCAATAAACTTTGCTTCGGGATGTCGAACTTTTAACTGCAGAATTTTTTGCAGGCTAAAAATTTCGTGTACCATACAGGCTCCATTCCATAACAACATTTCTCTTCCTGTTTTTTTATTCAAATAAGCGCCTAAATTTTTATCGGGTGCAAATAGGATGGGCTGATTTGTTGGAATACTGTTGATAATTGCTTCGGCATTGCCGCTTGTACAAATAATATCGCTCAAGGCTTTTATTTCGGCAGAGCAATTGATATAACTTACCACCAAATGATCGGGATGTTTAGCTTTGAATGCTTTGAATAATTCTGCCGGTGCACTGTCTGCCAAACTGCATCCTGCTTTTAAATCGGGTAATAATACTTTGGTATTTGGATTTAATATTTTGGCTGTTTCAGCCATAAAGTGTACTCCGGCAAACACAATTATTTCGGCATCTGTTTCTGCGGCTTTTTGTGCAAGTCCCAAACTATCGCCAATATAATCTGCTACATCCTGTATATCGGGCTCCTGATAATAATGCGCAAGCACAATCATTTTTTTTTGTTTCTTTAAATCATTAATTGCTTCAAACAAATCTAATGTTGGAGGTACATCAATATCTAAAAAACCTTTTTCTAAAATTTTCAATTGTGGATTGTTAATAATCATTGTAATAGTATTTAATACTACTTATTTATATAAACACCTAATACTATTACGGGTGTGTATATCGTGAAAAGTTATTTATAAACAATTGTCAAAGTTAATAAAGCAAGGTTTATTAACTACTAATTAAACATTAATACACAAATACTTTTTAATAGTAGAAAGGATTTGTAATGGTTTCAAACAGTTGTTGATTATTTTCAATTGAGATATCAACATTGCCAATTCACCGGTTTTCCACTGTTAATAAACAGGGAGTAATTTGTTTAATTTTCTGAGGGTTTTAAAAAAAGTTCTTTAATTGGCTTACTTATTCTATAACTATCCACATTGTTTTTTTTAGGTTATTGTACTTTTCCACCGAAAAAGGTACGTTATTCATAAATGTCTGTGTATAAAAATTTAGCAAGCTTTTCTGCCATGTGATTTTTAATTCAGCTATTTTTATTTTTTTATTGGCAGCAATAGAATATAAGTGTGATGCGGATTGGTATATGTTTTCCACAATTTGTTCAATAATTTTATTCCCCTATTTTTGCCAACCAAATTTATAAATATATAATAGTATGTCTGTTATTCAAAGAATTCGTGACAAAGGAACCTGGATCATTTTTGCTGTAATTGCTATTGCATTAATTGCATTCATTTTACAAGATGGAATGGGCAGCAGAGGCGGTAGTATTTTTGGTAATTCTAATACTGTTGGTACTGTTAATGGTACATCAATCAGTAAAGAAGATTTTGATCAAAAGTTAACGATGTACAGTCGTGGTCAGGATAAATCTACTATCATTCCTCAATTGTGGAATATGGAAGTAGAAAAAATATTGATGGAAAATGAATATCAAAAACTTGGCTTACAAGTTAGTGGTAAAGAATTATCTGATGTATTGTTTGGGCCACAATCTCCATTGAGCAGAGAACAACAATTTGTAGATGAGAACGGACAGTTTAAAGCAGAAGAAGCAAGACAAGCATTTGCACAATTAAAAAAGTCTAAAAATGCTGAACAAATACAAGGTGTGGTTCAAGGTTATATTGAACCAACACAACAACAAATATTAAGCAAGAAATACCAGGCACTTACACAAAATGCTGCTTACGTTCCTTCTTGGTTGTTAGAAAAACAAAAAGCAGATAACAGCGCTATTTCAAATATATCTTATGTATTTGTTCCTTATACAACAATATCAGATAGCACTGTAAATGTTAGCGACAATGAAATTGTAGCTTATGTAAAAAAACACCCAAGCGGCTTTGAAAAAGAAGAAGAAACAAGGGCAATATCATATATCAACTTCGATGCAAAACCAAGTGCTACTGATAGCATGAATGCATTGAACCAAGTGATGAGTTACAAATCAGAATTTGAAACTACACCCGATGTAAAGTCTTTCATTGCCAAATCAGGAAGTGAAATTCCTTACCTTGATGGATATGTAATGAAAAGCAGTTTAAAAATGCCTAAAGCAGATAGCATTAAAGCTTTGGCAGACGGAAAAACATTTGGTCCCTATTTAGATGCATCTAATTATACTTTGGCAAGAATGTTGGGCAGAAGAGTTTTGCCGGATAGTGTGAAAGTGAGACACATTTTGGTGAAAACAGAAGACAAAGGTCAACCTGTTTTGGCTGACAGCGTTGCTAAAAAAAGAATGGATAGCGTAGAAGCTTTATTAAAAGGTGGCGCAGACTTTAACAGTATTGTTCAAAAATATAGCGACGATGGTGGTAGCAAAAATACAAAAGGCGAATACGATTTTACTTTACAACAATTTACAGGAATTAGCAAAGAATTCGCAGAAGCAATTTTCTATGGTAAAACCGGTGACAAAAAAGTAGTAAAAGTTGAAAATGATCAATATGCAGGTTTTCATTATATTGAAGTAATGAGCCAAAAAGCAGTTGGTGAAGCAGTTAAAGTAGCCTATTTAGCTAAGTCAATTTCTGCAAGCAACGAAACAATTAATGCAGCTACAACAGCAGCATTACAATTTGCATCTACCGCAAAAAGCAAAAAAGATTTTGATGAAAATGCGAATAAATTAAATTTAACGCCTTTGGTTTTTTCAGAAGTAAAAGAAAATGATTTTACAATACCTTCTTTCGGACAAGTACCTGTAAGAAACTTTGTTCGTTGGGTTTATGAAAATAAAGTAGGAGCAGTAAGTGAACCAACAGAAGTGGGTGATAAATATGTTGTTGCAATCATTACCAACATTAGCAAGAAAGGTTCTATCAATGTTGCTGAATTAAGACCAAGAGTTGAAGCGTATGTAAGAAACGAAAAGAAAGCAAAACAAATTATTGAATCTAAGTTTAAAGGAAATAGTTTAGAGAACTTTGTTGCTTCTTCGGGAACAACCATTCAAAAAGCAGACAGCTTAAGTTTTGCAAATCCAACCATTCCAAATATTGGTTATGATGTAAAAGTTTTAGGTGCTGCTTTCAACAAAGACAATACCGGAAAAGCAACCGAACCAATCGCTGCAAGCTCTGGCGTAATTTCTTTAAAAGTTGAATCGTTGGGGGCAAAACCAAGTATGCAAGACGATGAAAGCATCAGACAATCCTTGTTACAAGGACAAAAGAATGCAGCTTACAGAGGATCCGAAGCATTAAGAAAATCAGCAACGATAAAAGATAATAGAAGCAAATTTTATTAATAATCTTTGAATTTTTAAACGCCACTCTTTTAGGGTGGCGTTTTTATTTTACGTAAACCGAAAACAAGAATTGCATCTTTGTTTTAGTTTTAATCAACAATTAAATTATGGCAGAAATTTTAAATAAGGTATCCGAAAGTGGCATCATCAGTTTAGATCTTGAAACATATTTTCCTTTAGAAGAAATTATGCTGTTTGATTTAAAAGAATTTTTATTCATGGGTTTAATCTTAAAAGAAAAAGATTATAGAGCAGCGTTGTTACAAATAGATTTTTCTGTTTATCAAAATAAATATGTTGGTATTATTTGTTCTGCAGATGCAATTATTCCCATGTGGGCTTATATGCTTGCTACAAGTTACTTACAACCATTTGGCAAAAAAGTAATGATGGGCACAGAAGAAAAAATGGTAGAACAAATTTTATTGGAAGAAATTAATGAGATTGATGCAACACAATTTACAGATAAAAGAGTTGTAGTTAAGGGTTGCGGAGAAAAAGCAATCCCCGAATCTGCATATGTAGCAATAACCAATAAACTAAGACCAGTTGCAAAAAGTATTATGTATGGCGAGCCCTGCAGTACCGTACCTATTTATAAAAACAAAAGCGTGTAATTGTTCACGCTTTTGTTTTCTTAGTTTCCAAAAACACTAAGGAACTTTATTCTCATAATTTTTAATTGCTCCCAGTTGTAATCGTATTCAGCCAACTCTTTTTGTGCAATATCCAATGATGATGTTTCGCAGTTTTTAAAATATTCCAGTATTTCTTCCTGATCTGCTTCATCTAACCAATCATCAATAGCATAATCTAAATTCAGCTTAGTTCCACTTGCCGCAATCGTTTCCATTTCTTCTAATAATTCGCTCAATGTTAACCCCTTTGTTTTAGCAATGGTTTCTAAGTTTATTTTTTTATCTACATTTTGAATAATAAAAATTTTGTTGCTTGCTTTGTTGGCAACACTTTTCATAATAAAATCATCCGGCTTTTCTATTTCATTTTCTTCAACATATTTTGCAATTAATTCTACAAATGGTTTACCATATTTCAGTGCTTTTCCTTTGCTTACTCCTTGACATTTATCCAGCTCTTCTAGTGTGGTAGGATAAAGAATACTCATATCCTGCAATGAGTTTTCTAAAAAGATTACGAATGGGGGCAGTGATTTTTTCTTTGCTTCTTTATGTCTTAATTCTTTTAGCATTTCAAATAATGCTTCGTCTACTGTTGTTTCGGGTTCGGGTTTGTTATCTGCGTCGTCATCATCTTCATCATCCGCATTGCTAAATACATTGTTTAAAACAATTTTGAAAGAGCTTGGTTTTTTTATCCAGCTGTCTGTATTTTCTGTAAATTTTAATAATCCATATTCTTCGATGTCTTTTGTTATTAAGTCTTCTAATAACATTTGTCTGATAAGACTATTCCAAAAGTGTGCATCTTTATCTTTTCCAATTCCGAATTCTGGCAAACCTTCGTGTCTAAACATTGTAATTTGAGGCGTAAGTTTACCCATAATTACATTAATTGTATAGTCAGTAACAAAGCGTTCGTCTAAAGCTTTTATAACTTTTAAAGCTTTTATAACATCGTCTTTTGTCTCAATTTTTTCTTTGGTGTTTCTACAATTGTCACAATTGCCACAATTTTCCTTATTCCAATCTTCTCCAAAATAATGCAACAAAACCTTTCGTCTGCAAACGCTACTTTCCGCATAAGCAACTGTTTCATTAATTAGCTGAGCCCCAACTTCTCTTTCGCTAAGGGGCTTGTCTCTCATTAAGTGTTCAAGTTTTGAAACATCTTTGTAAGAGTAGTATAAAACACAAATTCCTTCAAGCCCATCTCTTCCCGCCCTTCCGGTTTCTTGATAATAATTTTCTATGGATTTAGGAATATTAAAGTGAATTACAAAACGGATATCCGGCTTATCAATGCCCATACCAAATGCGATTGTTGCAACAATTACCTGTACCTCTTCATTTAAAAACTGGTCTTGTCTTCTTGCTCTTAATTTTTGGTCTAAACCTGCATGATAAGCAACCGCTTTAATATTATTTGCCATCAAAACATCGGCAAGCTCTTCGGTTGTTTTTCGGTTGAGCGTATAAATAATTCCGCTTTTACCTTTATGAGACGCAATGAATTTTACAATGTGTTTAATCGTAGCTTCTTTTTCTAATTTGGGTTGTATCTCATAATACAAATTGTCTCTGTTAAAAGAGGAAATATAAACATTCGGGTTGCGCAACATTAAATTTTTGACAATGTCACTTTGTACCTTAGGCGTTGCGGTTGCTGTTAAAGCAATTACAGGAATTGCAGGATTGATGATATCCATCATTTCTCTAAGTCTTCTGTATTCTGGTCTGAAGTCGTGACCCCATTCGCTGATACAATGTGCTTCATCAACCGCAAAAAATGATATATTTAAATCACTGAAAAATTCAAGATTCTCTTCTTTGGTTAGTGTTTCGGGAGCTACGTATAATAATTTAGTGTTGCCAGACACCAAATCATCTTTTACAACCTTTATTTGCCCCTTGTTTAAGGATGAGTTTAAAAAGTGTGCAACATTATCCTGTTCGCTGTAGCCCCTAACCAAGTCTACTTGATTTTTCATCAAAGCAATTAAAGGCGAAACAATAATTGCACACCCCTCCATTAGTAAAGCCGGTAACTGATAACATAAACTTTTACCACCACCAGTAGGCATAATAACAAAAGTGTCCTGGCCACCCAAAAGGCTGTTGATTGATTTTTCCTGTGTTCCTTTAAATTCTTTAAATCCAAAATAACGCTGCAGCCCATCGTGAATGTTGTATTTCGTAACAACACGCTTTTTTTTGATTGAAGAGTCTCTTTTGTTAATCTTTGTTACGGCTGTATCCGTTTTCCTTAGCACAATTTTCTTTTTAGTCTTTTCCATGATGGTAAATCAAAGTTTCTTATCTCTTAGTCGGTTGATTGTATTATTTATGAAAAGATACAAATAAATTTATAATTCCTATATTCAATTTTTGTTTTTTATTTAATACAAACTTAAAAATTTCTTTAATACAAACAAGCATACAATTTGTTACAATACATTTGCTGAATATGGAAAAGACAAATATTATAAAATCTGCCATTGAATCCATAAGGCTGCAAGCAGAATCAATTAATTATCTTCAAAATTTTATTGATGAAAATTTTGAAAATGCAGTTAATTCAATAAATGATTCTAAAGGACGCGTTGTAATTACAGGAATTGGAAAAAGCGCCATCATTGCACAAAAAATAGTTGCAACTTTCAATAGTACTGGTACACCTTCTCTGTTTATGCATGCAGCAGATGCAACACACGGCGATTTGGGAATGATTCAATCTAACGATATTGTGATAGTTATTAGTAAAAGCGGAGAAAGCCCTGAAATTAAATCTCTAGTTCCTTTTATTAAATCAACACAAAATAAATGTATTGCTATTGTAGGAAACATGAATAGTTTTTTAGCAAAACAAGCAGATATTGTTTTAAATAGTACTGTACAACAAGAAGCGTGTCCTAATAATTTAGCCCCAACAACTAGTACCACTGCGCAACTTGTAATTGGCGATGCCTTGTCTGTTTGTTTAATGAATTTAAAAAATTTTTCAGGAAAAGATTTTGCAAAATTTCATCCTGGCGGTAATTTGGGTAAGCGACTTTTTTTAAAAGTGTCAGACTTATATGTTTTAAACTCCAAACCACAAGTTTTACCAATAGCAACAATAAAAGAAGTTATTGTAGAAATTACAAAACATAGACTTGGGGTTACTGCTATGGTAAACGAATCCGATGAACTTTTGGGAATAATCACCGATGGCGATTTAAGAAGGATGTTAGAACAAAACGATTCTATTATAAAAATACTAGCAAAAGACATTGCCACCCTAAACCCCAAACATATTCACCCCGAGTCGTTGGCTGTAGATGCACTAGATATGTTCCAACAATTTGATATTACACAGATACCCGTTGTAAAAAACAATACTTACTTAGGAATAATACATTTACACGATTTAATAAAAGAAGGAATATTATAATTATTAACGTACTTCGCATCCATAAGCGTTTTTATGAACAAACATCAATATGTTGCAATCATGGCGGGTGGTATAGGTAGCAGGTTCTGGCCACAAAGCCGCACCTCCTATCCAAAACAGTTTTTAGATATTCTAAATACAGGTAAAACGCTGATACAACAAACCTATGAAAGATATGCCTCTTTTATACCCGCAGAAAACATTTTTGTTGTAACGTCTATTGATTACGCAAAAATTGTAGAAGAACAATTACCGAACATTCCAATTAATAATATTTTAACCGAACCAAGTAGAAAAAACACAGCGCCCTGTGTAGCATATATTTCATTCAAAATTTTTAAACAAGACCCAGAGGCCTGTTTAATAGTTGCGCCGAGTGATCACATTATTATGGATGTACCAACGTTTACAAGGATTAGCAATAATGCATTGGGGTTTGTTGCTACACATGATGCAATGATAACACTAGGAATAGAGCCAACCTACCCAAATACTGGATATGGGTATATTCAATATGACAATACAAATGGTGCACAAAATATTTTTAAAGTAAAAACCTTCACCGAAAAACCGAACTTAGAAATTGCTAAATCATTTATCTTAAGCGGCGATTTTCTTTGGAATGCAGGAATTTTCGTTTGGAAGATAAAAACAATATTAAATGCACTCGAAACTTATCAACCCGAGATGTATGAATTGTTTGAAATAGAACAAACTTCATTTAACACTATTCTAGAATATAAGGCTATAGAAAGAATCTATCCTTTATGCACTAATATTTCTATTGACGTTGCAGTAATGGAAAAGGCGGATAATGTTTTTGTTATTCCCTCATCTTTTGGATGGAGCGATCTAGGAACTTGGAATAGCGCATACGAAAATTTAGAAAAAGATTATTTAGGAAATGCCGTTGCCAGTAAAAATGTAATAATTATTGATGCTACTAAGTGTATAGTTTCTGCGCCGGCTGAGAAGCTTGTGTTAATTCAGGGACTAGATGATTGTATTATTGTAGATACCAAAGATGCACTAATGATTTGTAAAAAAGATAAAGAGCAAGAAATTAAAGAATATGTTGCAGAGGTAAAAAGAAGCAAGGGAGATTCTTATTTATAATAATTGTTTTCTTCAATTTCTTTTCTTACTGTATCTGTCAACAAGTACCTATTGGATTTGTTCTCTTTAATATTTTTTCTAATTAACGTTGATGATATTTCTACTATTGGGGCCTCTAAATAATTAATATTACCCAAATTGCCTTCTGTTATATCAAACCCCAGCCTTTTATATACAAAAAACTTATAATGTTTTAATAACAATTCATAGTTTTTCCATTTGTGTAAATTTATCAAGCTGTCGGTGCCCATAATAATACTGAATTCGTGTTGCGGATAACGCTCCCCTAGGTGGCTTAGTGTGTCAATAGTATATGATGGTTTCGGAAGTTTAAATTCAATATCACAGGCCCTAAATCTGTTGTCTTCCTCGATAGCAATGTGTACAAGATTTAATCTGTGGTATTCGTCGAGTAATGAATTTGCTGGTTTAAGTGGATTTTGGGGGCTTACTACAAACCAAACCCTGTCTACTATTTTGGTATTAGCAACATGATTAGCAATAATTAAATGACCAACATGTATTGGATTAAATGAACCAAAATACAGCCCAATTTTCATAGTCTTTTTGTTTACAAAATTTCAACTAAAATTTGATCTGCCTCTGTAACCCTTAAGCTTAATGAATAACCGGAAACGTGTATCGAAATCGGATCACCAAGTGGTGCCCTTTGTTCCACTTTAACTATCTCGCCTGGAACACAACCCATTTCCAACAATTTGATCAGCAGGTCGCTATCCTCAAACGAATGGATAATACCACGTTCCCCTACCCCAAGGTTGCTTAGTTTTTTAATTTCTCTCATCAACACAAAATTAAACGCATACACTATCAATTATTTACGAATTTTGCCACAAGTTTAGTTATGACACCAGTTTTTTTTAATTACGCAGATGTTCGCCTTCCATACAACAAAAAGAGAATTTTAAAATCCTTTGTCTTCAAGCTTTTTATACTTGAAAAAAGGCAGATTCAAAGGGTTGATTATGTTTTTTGTTCAGATGAGTTTTTGGTGAAACTCAATCAAATACATTTACAACACGATACGCTTACTGATATTATTACCTTTGATTTGAGTGAATCAAACAACAATGTTGTTGGAGAGGTATATATAAGCGTTGAAAGGGTTAAAGAAAATGCCGCAATACATAAAACATCTTTTGCCTCAGAAATACAACGTGTTGTATTTCACGGAGCATTGCACCTTTGTGGGTATAAAGACAAAACAATTAAACAATCTGCCGAAATGCGGGCTATGGAGGACAAATATTTAAAGATGTTCCATGTGGAACAATAATTCGGACACATTAAAAATGTTCCACGTGGAATATTTTTCTGGTTGTTAAAATAAATAAGGGAAAAGTTATGTTTCAAGAATATGATGTAATTGTTGTTGGTGCGGGTCATGCCGGCTGTGAAGCGGCCGCCGCCGCTGCGAATCTTGGTAGTACAGTGCTGTTGATTACAATGAATATGCAAACGATTGCTCAAATGAGTTGTAATCCGGCAATGGGTGGAATTGCTAAGGGGCAAATTGTACGCGAGATAGATGCACTTGGCGGTTATAGCGGCATTGTTACAGATAAAAGCATGATTCAGTTTCGAATGTTGAATCGCAGTAAGGGTCCTGCAATGTGGAGCCCAAGGGCACAAAGCGACAGAATGTTGTTTGCTACTACTTGGCGGGAAATGTTGGAGCAAACCGAAAGGGTTGATTTTTATCAAGACATGGTTCAGTCTATCATCATTAAAAATGATAAAGCATGTGGTGTTGTAACCGGTATGGGTCATCGAATTCATTCAAAGTCTGTTGTGGTTACAAGTGGAACCTTTCTGAACGGGGTGATTCATATTGGCGAAAAGCGATTGGGCGGTGGGCGTATTTCTGAAAAAGCAGCAACGGGAATTACAGAGCAATTGGTAGAACTTGGTTTTGAAAGCGATCGTTTAAAAACCGGAACTCCGCCAAGGGTTGACAGCAGAAGTTTGGATTACTCCAAAATGGAGGAACAAAAAGGTGATGATGAAATTGTTGGATTTTCATATTTACCAATAGAGAAAATAAAAGCCTCACAACAAAGAAGTTGTCACATAACCTATACCAACCCCGAAGTTCATGAAATGCTTAAAACGGGATTTGACAGAAGTCCTATGTATCAGGGAAGAATTGAGGGTGTTGGTCCAAGGTATTGCCCAAGTATAGAAGATAAAATTAATCGTTTTGCCGAAAGAGAAAGGCATCAGTTGTTTGTAGAACCCGAAGGTTGGAACACAGTAGAAATTTATGTAAATGGCTTTTCCACGTCTTTGCCCGAAGACGTTCAAAATCAAGCACTTAGAGTGGTTCCGGGCTTTGAAAGGTGTAAAATTTTCAGACCTGGTTATGCCATAGAATATGATTTTTTTCCCCCAACACAACTTACTTATACATTAGAAACAAAACTAATATCAGGTTTGTTTTTTGCTGGACAAATCAACGGAACAACCGGATACGAAGAAGCAGCTTGTCAGGGTTTGATTGCGGGAATTAATGCACACCAGAAAGCTGCTAGCCTCTCTCCTTTTATATTGAAAAGAAATGAAGCATACATTGGCGTGTTGATTGATGATTTGATAAGCAAAGGAACCGATGAACCGTATCGAATGTTTACAAGCAGGGCCGAATACAGAACGTTATTGAGGCAGGATAACGCCGATTTAAGATTAACAGAGTTAAGCTACCGTTTAGGGTTGGCCTCACAAGATAGAATGGAAATGGTAAAAACCAAAAAAGATTCTGTTTCAACTCTGAAATCTATTTTTACTTCTTTCAATATTGAACCACAAGAAATCAACCCTTATTTTCAAGATATCGATTCGGCTTTGGTAACTGAAAAACAAAAAGCCGCTAAGTTGTTATTGAGACCCAATGTAACCTTAACTGCATTATTACAATATGTGCCAAGGTTGGCAAAAGCGCTTCCTGATGTACCTTTTGATATTTTGGAACAAGCCGAAATTCAAATGAAATATGAGCGTTATATTGAAAAAGAAGAAGAACTTGTTCAAAGAATGAGCCAATTGGAAAATATGATTATTCCAAGTACGTTTGATTACGATAAGGTATCAGCTATTTCAAATGAAGCGCTACAAAAATTTAAAAAAATCAGACCACAGACACTCGGACAGGCATCAAGAATTTCGGGTGTAAATCCAAGTGATGTGCAAATATTAATGGTCTTTATGGGTAGGTAGTTTTCTTTCTGGCTTGTTAAAATCAATCTTTTTAACAGAATACAGAACGTTAAAATGATACAGAACAGCTTATATTTTAGTCTAGAGGGTTAATTTTATAGAAACCCCTAAATAACTCTGTATGCAAAAGAAAAACCTAATACTATCCTCGTTATCTTTTATTGTGATTTTAACCTCATCCTTTGCCAATAAATTCAGGAATGCAGTAGCACCGGTTTTATCAAAAAGTAAAATAAATATAATTGATTCGGGTAAATTTAATTTGTACGATAGTCTGCATTTAGAGATTGAGGGACTAAACAGACAGGTGTTTGATTATGCAATTCAAGGTTATCAGCAATTGATGCAACTAGGACAATTGAAAAATCCGCAAACCCTTTCTATCATCGATTTTAGCATGCCTTCCAAGGTAAAACGTTTGTATGTGCTTGATCTTGTACATTTCAGATTGTTGTTTAATACTTATGTAGCACATGGCAGAAACAGTGGATTACAAACCGCAACAACTTTTTCAAACCAACCCGAGAGTTTTAAAAGTAGTCTGGGGTTTTACAGTACGCAAAATATTTATAACGGAAAACACGGATCTTCTTTACAATTAAATGGCTTGGAAAAAGGTTTTAATGATAATGCATTAAGCAGGGGCATTGTAATGCACGCAGCAAATTATGTAGATGAACAATTAGCAAAAACTCGGGGTTATATCGGTAGAAGCCTTGGTTGTCCTGCCGTTCCGGAAAAGGTACATGCCGCAATCATTGGCGCAATTGCAAATGGAAGCTGTTTGTTTGTATATGCAAATGATAAAAATTATCTTACACACTCCCAATATTTAAATTAAGAAAAAAATTCATTGTAAACTTTCTAGTAAACTCTTTTGGCAAGCTTTACCTTTACCAACTTATGAATGTATTTACAGAAAAAGCACCCATCATAATTACTTGTCACAAACGCATTGTACCATATTTATCAAAAGAAGTAGAGGCGCTTGGTTTTGTTGTTGAAGATAGTTTTGTAACAGGCGTAAGATTGAATGGCACAATCAATGATTGTATTAAATTGAATTTGAACTTACGTTGTGGAAGTCAGGTTTTATATAGCTTACAGAGTTTTATTGCAAACGATGCAGACAGCATTCATCAGCATTTAAAATCTTTTCCTTGGGAAAAAATAATTCCCAATCCCGGTTATTTTTCTATTACAAGTAATGTACAAAACGAAACCATTAACAATAACTTGTTTGCCAACTTAAGAGTTAAAGATGCTATTGTAGATAGAATGCGAGAAGTAAGGGGCAATAGACCAAGTACCGGCGCAGAATTAATTGGTGCTGTCATTCATTTGTTTTGGAAAAATGAAGAAGCGGAGGTTTTTATAGATACATCGGGAGATTCTTTGGCAAGGCACGGTTATCGAAAAATTCCCGGATTAGCTCCAATGCTTGAAGGATTGGCTGCCGCAACAATTTATGCAACCAATTGGGACAGGTTTTCTCCGTTTGTAAATCCAATGTGCGGCTCGGGAACACTGGCAATAGAAGCCGCTTTAATTGCTACGAACAGAACACCAGGTTTGTTTAGAACAAATTATGCTTTTATGCACATTGAAGGATATGATAAAATGGTGTATGAAAAAGAAAGAAAACAATTAGACAATCAAATAAAAACGGTTCCGAATTTAAAAATATTTGCAACAGACTTAAGCAACAAAGCAATAGAAAATGCAAAGAAAAATGCTGTGGCTGCAGGAGTAGAAGATTTGATTCATTTTGCTGTTTGTGATTTTGCAGCAACACAGGTTCCACAAAATAAAAAGGGCGTGATGATGGTAAATCCGGAGTATGGTGAACGCTTGGGCGACTTACAGGAACTAGAAGAAACCTACAGCCGAATTGGTGATTTTATGAAACAACAGTGTGGCGGATACTTTGGCTATGTATTTACTGGCAATTTAGACCTTGCTAAAAAAATTGGTTTGAAAGCAAAACGAAGAATTGAATTTTACAACAGTACAATTGATTGCAGATTATTAGAATACGAATTGTATGCCGGTACAAGAAGAACAGATAAAATAGTAGCAACAGTATAATTTGTGAAATAAGCGGGATAATATCTTTCAATAGGCTTGTTCGGGCCCGCAGCAATTATTGTTACCATGCTTGGTTTGGGGGCATAGAAACTTTTTGTAAATAAACAACGATATGATATAATTCATGATAAATTTCTTTTAAATAAAAAAGAAACTTAGCGAATGCACATTAAAAATAGCCGCGTCTTTATTAAGCAAACAATGTTTTGGTAGCACTCGTTTCCTAACCCCAAAAATTCTTCCACAATAATTCTTTAATTAATCTATTTTGCATACATGCTTTTCCAGTTACAATCTTCTTATCAGCCAAGCGGCGATCAGCCAAGAGCAATTCAACAATTGGTTGAGGGGATTCACTCCGGCGAACAATTTCAAACTTTGTTAGGTGTCACCGGCAGCGGAAAAACATTCACCATGGCCAATGTAATTACCCAACTACAACGCCCAACATTGGTATTAACCCACAACAAAACACTCGTAGCACAATTGTATGGAGAGTTTAAACAATTTTTTCCTGACAATGCAGTGGGTTATTTTGTAAGCTATTACGATTATTATCAGCCCGAAGCCTACATGCCCGTAAGTGGTGTGTACATTGAAAAAGATTTAAGTATCAACGAAGAGTTGGACAAACTTCGTTTGCAAGCAACATCAGAGTTGTTGAGTGGCAGAAGAGACATTATCATTGTTGCAAGCGTAAGCTGTATCTATGGTATGGGCAATCCTACCGAATTTGAAAATGGAATTATTCGCATTCATAAGGGGTTGGTTATTTCAAGACAAGGATTTTTACATGCACTTGTAAATAGTCTGTATAGTAGGTCTCAGGGAGATTTTGCAAGAGGAAATTTTCGCGTAAAAGGTGATACCGTAGATATCAATTTACCCTATGTAGATTATGGTTACCGCATTACTTTTTTTGGAGATGAAATAGAAGAGATTGAAAGCATTGAAAAAACAACAAGCAAGCGGATTGCAACTTTAGAAACTGCAGCAATTTTTCCGGCCAATTTATACCTTGCTCCCAAAGACATGATGCAGCAAGTGATTCATGAAATTCAGGATGAGATGATGGCCCAGGTAGAATACTTTAACGGCGTAGGAAAATTTTTAGAAGCACAGCGTATCAAAGAAAGGGTGGAATATGATTTGGAGATGATAAGAGAACTCGGCTATTGCAGCGGCATTGAAAACTATTCCCGTTTTTTTGACAGACGAACGCCGGGTACAAGACCCTTTTGTTTATTGGATTATTTCCCCAAAGATTTTATTTGTATGATAGATGAAAGCCATCAAACGATACCACAAATTGCAGGTATGTATGGTGGCGACAGAAGCAGAAAGCTAGTGCTTGTAGATTATGGTTTTCGTTTGCCATCGGCATTAGACAACAGACCACTCAATTTTTATGAGTTTGAAAATATGATTGGTCAAACCGTTTTTGTAAGCGCCACCCCAGGAGAGTATGAACTAGAAAAAACCGGCGGTGTCGTGGTTGAACAAGTAGTAAGGCCAACGGGATTAATAGAGCCGCCAATTGAAGTACGACCAAGCGTAAACCAAATTGATGATTTACTAGATGAAATTGATAAAACCGTAAAAAAAGGCGACCGTGTTTTGGTAACTACCTTAACCAAAAGAATGGCTGAAGAAATGGATAAATACCTGGGCAGAATCAACATAAAATCAAAATACATTCACAGCGATGTAGATACACTTGAACGCATAGAGATATTGCGGCAGTTGCGTTTGGGAGATATTGATGTATTGGTAGGTGTTAATTTATTAAGAGAAGGATTGGATTTGCCCGAAGTGTCTTTGGTGGCAATTTTAGATGCAGATAAAGAGGGTTTTTTAAGAAACGAAAGAAGCCTTACACAAACCGCAGGCCGTGCTGCAAGAAATGTAGACGGTAAAGTAATTTTTTATGCAGATAAAATTACCAAGAGCATGCAACGTACGATGGATGAAACTAACAGAAGACGTGAAAAGCAAGTGGCATATAATTTAAAACACGGCATTGTACCAACAACGGTTAAAAAAAATATTGAAGAAATTATGAAGCAAACTTCAGTGTTGGATATTAAAGGATTTGACCCAACCAATCCTTATGCCATCACCAGAGAACCAGGTACAATAAGCATTGCAGCAGAAGAACAGGAAACATATCAAACAATTCCGCAAACAGAAAAAGCTATTATGCAAATCAAAAAGCAAATGGAAAAGGCGTCAAAAGATATGGATTTTATGGAAGCAGCAAGATTAAGAGACGAAATGTTCCGCTTACAAAAAGAGCTGGAAAAAATGAAAGTATAATAAAATCAAACCTCCACAAAGTTGTTGTATCAATAACAATTGCTTATTTTTCCTTTCGTAAATTTCATCCCTATGCAAAGAGCAATCAGCGCAATTCAAAGCTGATGCATCTTTTATTTACATGATAAATTAAAAACTAAAAACGACAACACATGAAAACGCTTGCTTTTTACAACCTTAAAGGTGGAGTTGGAAAAACTGCTGCCGCAGTCAATTTTGCTTACTTAGCCGCTGCAGATGGAATAAAAACTTTGGTATGGGATTTAGACCCACAAGGCTCCTCTTCATTTTACTTGCATGTAAAAAATGATAAAAACGAAAGCGAAAAAATATTTTTAGATAAAACAGATATCAAAGATTCTATCCAACAATCACTCTTTGAAAATTTGTATGTTATCCCCGCAGATATCTCGGCAAGAAATGTAGATCTTGTTTTAGATGATGTAAGGCAAAGCAAGAAAAAAATAAAATCATTATTAAGCGGATTGAAAGATTTTGATTTGGTAATACTCGATTGTCCACCGGGAATTTCTTTGTTACACGACAGTGTTTTCACCGCATCAGATTTTGTAATAATGCCTAATATTCCTACAACGCTTTCTATCAGAAGTTATGAAATGGTGGCAGCTTATTTCAAAGAAAATGAGTTAGACAAATCAAAGCTAAAATGTTTTTTCAGCATGGTAGATCACCGCAAAACACTGCACCAAGAAACCATTCAAGCATTTTACAACAACCGACTTTTCTTTAAATGTTACATTCCTTATTTAAGTGATATTGAAAAAATGGGTATTCACCAACAACCATTATTTGAGTTTGCCAATACAAGTTATGCTGCCCAGTGTTTTAGAGACTTGTGGAAAGAAATTAAAAAACAATGTCTTTAATACAGCAAAAATATACCAAGTAATTTATTCATGAACAGACAATTAACTTCTTGGTATAGCCAAGCTTTGCAAAAAGAAATGCCTATCGTGTCTTATGGCTATAGTGGATTTGTATTATTACTAATTCCAACAGCCGCTGCAGATTATTTAGAGTATGAAAGGTTTCAACTCATACAATCTTTGGCAACAAAAATACACGCCGGCAAGTTGCGCGTTTTTAGTATCAATAGCATCAACAACGAAAGTTGGATGAACAACGAAATGCTGCCCGAGCATAAAGCCATACGCCACAACGACTTCAACCATTATGTATTTAACGAAGTGATTCCGCATATACGAAATCTTGTTGGTAGCAACACCATGATTTATACATCGGGCGCTAGCTTTGGCGCATTGCACAGCATGAATTTATTTTTAAAACGCCCCGATATTATCAACGGATGTATTTGCATGAGTGGTGTGTATGATTTAACCGAATACACCAAAGGGTTTTGGGACGAGCAAGTGTATTACAACTCTCCTGCGCATTATATTCCCAACTTAAATAATGATTGGTATATCGATAAAATAAAAGCAAGTCACCACATACACATTTATACCGGTAGCGGCAACTACGAAGCGCCTGCTGCCAACAAACATTTCTCTCAAACCCTTTGGGATAAAGGCATTTGGCACGACCTAGATATTTGGGGAACAGATATTCACCACGATTGGCCTACCTGGTGTAAAATGTTGCCATACATTATTGATACAAAATTTTAATGATAAAAATCAAACAAATATTTTGGGGCTTCTATTTATTTAAGATGATTGAAAAATCCAATCAACAATTTGTTGTATTGTAACGAATAATCTCGGGAGTTAAAAAGCCTACAAGGGCTTTAGAGAATCTTAACGAAGAATGAAAGGTTTTGAAAATCTATCTTCTTTTCTTACCAGCAACAAGCTGCCTATCTTTCTTTCGACACAGGCTTTGCTGGTTGGAATGACCGTTTGGCGAGGAAGTTTTTGTTTGGCTATTGTTGTGTCCAATGCTCTTTTCCATGAAAACGAGAATCCGATTTTGTTATCCATACCTGAAATGGTCTTTAAATAAAAGTGGGACATTTTTGCATGAGAAAAAATTGTTTTATTACAAGGGGTTGTTATTTGTTTTTTTTGTTGAAAACAATTAGAGTGTACCTATTGATGGATTGCATTATGAAATAAATATTTCTCACTGACAAATTAGATATTATTGCTACGAAGTTTTTGGGTAATTATATACCTTAGAGTAGTAATGATTATTTGCTCATCTTTGCTGAGGCAGATTTAATTGCCAATGGGCTGCGGGATTGTAGCAAGTAGCTGCTGACTTTAGGAGGCACTACTGCGAAAAGCCCAGACATCACCAGAGATGGGCACCTTGGCTGATAGCCCAATATTTATTTTATTACATTAAAAATTATTAAACATGAAGCTTGCTACGAAAATGATACATGCCGGAATGGAGCCTGACCCAAGTACCGGATCCGTAATGATACCTATTTATCAAACAAGTACATACGTACAAGAAGCGCCGGGGAAAAATAAGGGTTATGAATATGCACGAAGCCAAAACCCTACACGCTTTGCGTTGGAAGAAGCTTTTGCAATAATTGAAAACGGAAAATACGGTTTGGCTTTTAGTAGTGGCGTGGCTGCTACAGATGCGGTAATTAAATTACTTTCTCCCGGAGATGAGGTGATTGCTGCAAACGATATGTATGGCGGCACTTACCGACTGTTTACAAAAGTATTTGAAAAATTTGGAGTTGTGTTTAAGTGTGTAGATACGACCAATGTTGAAAATATTGTGAATGTTATTTCTGCTAAAACGAAATTGGTTTGGTTAGAAACGCCAACCAATCCGTTAATGAATATTACAGATATTGCTGCCGTGGCTGCGATAACAAAAGTACATGGTTGTTTGCTTTGTGTGGACAATACATTTGCATCGCCATATCTTCAAAACCCACTGGATTTGGGCGCAGATATTGTAATGCATAGTGCTACAAAATATTTGGGCGGCCATAGCGATGTAATTCAAGGCTGCTTGGTAATGAATGATACTGCATTGAGAGATCAATTGTATTTTATACAAAAAAGTTGTGGTGCAGTGCCAGGTCCGCAGGATTGTTTTTTGGTGTTGCGTGGCATAAAAACATTGCATGTGCGTATGCAGCGTCATTGTGAAAATGGGATTAAGATTGCGCACTGGTTACGCAATAATCCAAAAGTTGCAAAAGTATATTGGCCCGGTTTTGAAGACAGCAAAGGCTATGCAATTGCAAAGCAACAAATGCGTGGATTTGGCGGTATGATTAGCTTTGAGCTGAAAGACGATAGTATTGCAGAAGTGAATAGGGTGTTATCTTCTACACATTTATTTTCGCTGGCAGAAAGTTTGGGTGGGGTGGAAAGTTTAATAAACCATCCGGCAACAATGACGCATGCAAGCATTCCGAGAGAGGAAAGAATTAAAAATGGATTGAGCGATGGATTGATAAGACTGAGTGTAGGAATTGAAGATGCAGATGATTTGATTGAGGATTTGAATAAAGCCATTGGTTAATTTTTGCTTTAATTATAGAATAACAGAGGGTTGGTGTTGGCTTGGGGGGGGTGGACTAGGATTTTCTGCAAAAAATTATTGTTTTATTTGGTAGTCTGTTTAAAATGCAGGACAGACAATATTTTTGCTGTTTCAATATCTGTTTCATAGCCACTACCACTTACAAAAACTCCTTTTGCACCGGTTACTGATTCTATTGCATAAACGGTAGCTTCATCTCCCGGGTCAGAATTGCCTTCATAGTGGTAGAGGTCAACAATTTTAAAAGCTTCAGGATCAAAAAAACTTTTTCCTGAAGCTTTGATAAAATTTTCAGTTAAATTAAAATCAATTGTATAGCCCTGTTTTGTGAAGTAGTTGATCGCTTCGGTAACAGTACCATAGTGAAAAAGTTGAATCATAAACTGATTTTTGCAAGCATTACTTTGCCAAATAAGCACGATACATCCAAGCAAGTTTTTCTTCTGCTTTAACAATATCGCAGATTAAATGATAAGTTCCGAGATCTCTCATTTCGCTAGCAAAAGAAAGAATCTCCCGTTCAATAGTGATTACTTTGAGTAGCGATTCAACAATATCCTCTACTGCAGAACAATCTCCTTCAACATGTGTTTGCTCTATTATTCTAGACTCTAAATGATACACCGAGAAATTATGGTTTGCAATAAAACCCAAGGTTGCAATCCTTTCTGCAACGGTATCAATCTTCTTATATAAGTGTGTATACAATTCTTCAAACTTTAAATGCAGCTCAAAAAAGTTTTCTCCTTTTAGGTTCCAATGATAACCCCTTACATTTTGGTAAAAAACAGAATAATTGGCTAATAGAACATTTAGTTTTTTGGCAAGTTCTTTCGCATGTTTTTTGTCCAATCCAATCGAATTGAGATTTGTTTGTTTTACTTCTAGTGTTGTTGTTTCCATGACTAATTTTTTTGTTGTATAAAATTAATCAAGTCTGAAAGCAAAAGAAATGCAGGTAATTGGGGTTTGTTGTGATTGATGTCAGCACAAAAAAATTGCCCATTAATATTGGGCAATTTTTTTGTAATATTAATGTTTTGTGTTATTCCGCTTTCAAATCTTCTTCTGATTGGATAAAAATTTGCGGCTTGCCTTTGTATTCTTTAACTACACCTTTTATACAAACTGTTTTGTTGCTGTAAAAATCTTCCGGTGGATTTTTAAAATTTTTGCGGTCATCTGCATTAATAACAATAGTTAATGGAGATTTAGGAAAAGCAGCACCCATATTTAATAAGGTCATTTTGTTTCCAGCTTCAAAATATTTTCCACCATAAATTTTTCCGCAAACGGTTACTGTTTCACCAATATGCTTCGCTGCTTCATCGGGTGTTATTTGTTGTGCTGAAACAGATATTGCAGATGCACAAATGATCATTAAGCTTAGAAATAATTTTTTCATTTTTTGTTTTTTCATTTTATAAAGCGAGTCATTAATCAAGGGTAAATGTATTGAATTAAGAGCAACCACAGCAAATCTTTTCTGCATAATATTTTTCTGATTTTATTTAGATGAAAATAACTAGAATATAGATTTTTTAAAAAGTTGAATCATTTAATGGTATATAATAAATGAACAACTTTTTTTGTCCGTAATTAATCAAAAAACAGAAGATATTTTTTAAAATGATACCTATCATTTTGTTTATGCCTTGTAATCATATTCTGTGCATAGTTGTAACAATATTTTCGTGTTATAAATAGTTGATTCATCATTAAGATTTTTTCTTTTTAATAAAATTTTACTGAACCAATATTGATAAAACCATGATTCAGAAATATTTCATTTATTTAATGATATTACTTACTTTTTTACAAAACTCCTCTTGTATCACTACGAAAAACGCAAGCTACATCAATAATGCAGCGGATGCTGCGTATTTACAAACGAATAGAGACAGTGTGGTGTTGATTCAAAAAAATGATATACTCAGTATTGCGATCAACAGTTTAAATCCGGAGGCCTCAGCAATATTTAATACTACCAATAATTTTGTAATCAGCGCTTCAACGGCTTCCGGAACCAATACACAGTCTGCGGGGTATTTAGTAAATGCAGATGGTTATATTCAACTCCCGATTTTAGGAAATATAAAAGCAGACGGGTTGTCTAAAAAACAACTGAAGGATAATATTACTAATATCATTTTAGAAAAAAAATTACTGATAGACCCCATTGTCAATATTCGCCATTTGAATTTTGAAGTAACAGTAATTGGCGAAGTTGGTCGCCCGACAGTAATAACTGTTCCAAGTGAAAAAATATCATTGTTAAAAGCATTGGGATTGGCTGGTGATATTACTATTTATGGTAGAAAAGACAACGTTCTGTTAGTGAGAGAGTCTGAAGGAAAAAACATAGTGAAGCATATTGATTTGAACTCTAAAGATTTTTTGACATCGCCCTATTATTATTTACAACCTAATGATATTATTTATGTAGAACCCAATAAAGACAAGGTTGCAAGTGTACAAAGGGGTTGGCAGTTGTTACCAGCAGTTTTTTCGGGGTTGTCGGTATTGGTAATCATATTAGACAGAATAATTAAATAGAATGGAGCGAAGAGAAAACAAAATAATACAACAAAAAGACGAAAGCCTCATTGTACAAATGCTTGCAAAGTACATTACCTATTGGCCCTTGTTTTCATTGATTTTCGTGTTGTCTGTTGCGGCATCTTTTGCTTACTTACGTTATTCTGTTCCTAAATATCAGGCAACCGCTTCGTTGATTATTAAAGATGAAAAAAAGGGAAGTGATGATTCTAAATTAATGGAGTCATTGAATATGATAAACACCAAAAAAATTATTGAAAACGAAATTGAAATTCTTCGGTCACGCCCATTGATTAATGAGCTAGTTAAGAAGTTACGCTTGTATGCACCAATGTATCACGAAGGAAAAATTAAAGAGCATTCAGCATACATGGATGCTCCGGTTATTGTAGAATCTTTATACCCCGACTCTATTAAGTCAATAAAAGAAAAAATCTTTTTACATTTTGATAGTGCTACCAATATGGTTTCATTAAACGGACAAAAAGTTGGAAATGCAAACCAATTGCTACAAACGCCATTCGGGGTCTTAAGGTTTGTTATCAATGAAAAATATACAGCTACTCAACATACTAAACCAATTTATTTTATGCTCAACAAAGTGGAAGATGTGACCGATGATATTTTGAAAAGGCTAAGCGTTACAGCAACTAATAAATTGTCTAGTGTAATAGAACTAAAGTATAAAGATGTAAAACCAAACTTAGCGGTAGATGTGTTGAACCAACTACTTATTGCTTATAACAATACAAGCATCAATGAAAAAAATAGCCTTGCTAAAAATACCCTTTCGTTCTTAGAAGCAAGGTTAAACGTAGTTGCTGCTGACCTAGATTCTATCGAAAAGAAGATTCAGCAATACAAAGCAAGCAGTGGAGCAGTTGATATCAGTACACAGGGGCAATTGTTTTTACAAAACGTGAGCACCAACGACCAAAAGCTAAGTGATATTAATTTACAACTTTCTGTTATTAACCAACTAGAAAAACAGGTGTTGAACAAAGAAGAAAACGTAAGCATATTGCCATCTTCGCTTGGACTTGTGGATGGTACACTTTCACAATCCCTGAACAATTTGAACACTGCAGAATTAGAACGTGAAAAATTAAAAAAGACAGTTGCAGAAAACAATCCAATATTGGTTTCTGTAAATGATCAAATAAAGAAAACGAAATCAAATATTATAGAGTATATACAATCGCAGCGAAAAACACTGGAAGCCAATCGCAATAATTTGAACGCTACGAATAGCAGCTATAATAATATGCTTTATACTATACCTCAGAAAGAAAGACAACTGCTGGAAATCAGCAGAGATCAAAGCATAAAAAATGGCATCTATTCATTTTTATTACAAAAAAGAGAGGAGAGTGAGCTTTCGTATGTATCTACTTTATCTGATAGCAAGATTGTAAATTATGCCCAGTCATCAAATATTCCGGTAAGCCCCAATAAGCTATTGGTAATGGGCATTGCATTTGGTGTTGTGCTTGGAATCCCTGTTTTATTAATAGGTGCAAGAGAAACATTTAGCCCATTTATTTTATACAGACAAGAAATAGAAACACTTACAAACATTCCGATAATTGGAGAAGTTGCGTTCAATAAATTAAAAAATAATTTTGTAGTTGAAGTAGGCAAGAGAAGTGCTTTTGCCGAAGAGTTTAGAAAAATTAGGTTTTCATTATTAGCCAAAGGTATAGATGCCAAGCATAAAAAAATATTACTTACATCCAGTATTTCTGGTGAAGGTAAAAGTTTTATTGCGGCCAATCTGGCAATCAGTTTTTCATTATCAGGTAAAAAAGTAGTGTTGTTAGATATTGATCTTCACAACTCTTCGCTTGGTAAAATTTTTGGTAAACAAGATTTGCCGGGAGTAAGTGATTTTTTAACAAACGACAACAATATTGAAGACCTTATTACACCTGTAAGCGGGTATCAAAATTTATTTTTTGTTGCTGCGGGGTCCAATAAAGAAGAAGCTTCTGAGCTTTTAGAAAATGGCAGACTTCATGAGTTGATGAAGCATTTAGATGATAATTATGATTTGATAATTATAGATACTGCACCAATTGTCTTGGTTACGGATGCACACATTTTATCCAATTATTCGGATGCGACATTATATGTTGTAAGACATTCTACAACACCTAAAGTGCTGTTGAAACGATTTGATAAAAACAATGAATTAACCCCCTTAAATAATTTGTCTATCATTTTCAATGGTGTTAAAACAAGGGGTTATTTTAATAACAATTATGGATATGGGTATGGTTATGTGTATGGTGGGAAACAGTTATCCGTTAAAGAAACTAAGAGGGTAAATTATTCCATTTAAATAGCTGTTTAAAGCAACGTTTTTTCTTATTCACTACAATAACATGTAAGTGAATGTGGCGAAGCCTTTTGATTAAGCGAACCTTGCGGAATATTGAAATAGCACCTTTACTTTTTTCACAATACACATAATAAGAAACCGTATTTCCACTCATTTTTTAAAAACAAACAAAATGGAAAAGAAGTGGTTTGTTGTGTATACAAAATCTCGCTGCGAGAAAAAAGTAGCAGCATTGTTAGCAAAAAGAAACGTTGAAAACTATTGCCCATTAAATAGAATTGTGAAACAATGGGCTGACCGAAAAAAACTGATTTATGAACCATTGTTTACATCTTATGTGTTTATACACGCTTGTGAAAACGAAATTTTTTCTATCAAACAAATTACAAGTGACATTGTAAATTTTGTGTATTGGATTGGTAAACCTGCAACAATAAAAGATGATGAAATTGATAACATTAAAAAGTTTTTAAACCAGTATATGGATATACAATTAGAAAAACAAGATGTGCAAATCAGCGATCGAGTTCGCATCATAAGTGGCCCCTTAATGAATATAGAAGGCAATGTAAAAGTAATTACAAATAATAAGGTGAAACTGTCTCTACCTTCTCTTGGTTTCATGATGGTTGCCGAAGTCAAAATATCTAATGTAGAGGTAATACAACACCCTACAACCGTTTTGAATATGGCCCATTCCTGATTATACCACATTTGTTTTTCAATTTTGTTCATGCGTTTAACCCTTAGAAACATAGTATCGTTTTTTGTAGCGAGGCTTTTAATTATTACCGGATTTGTAAATCGGACAAACCAAAGAGCACGAAAAGGAAATTATATTTTATCGATTTATTTTCACAATCCCAATCAAAAGTTATTTATAAGATGTGTTAAGTGGTTGCAAAAAAAGGGGTACTCTTTTATTGATGTTGAAACATTGAAGCGGGTTGTAAAAGGCGAAATACCATTTCCAAAAGGAGCCGTTATTATTACAGTAGACGACGGTTGGGGTAATAATAAAAATAACATTGTATCGGTTGCCAATCAGTATCAAATTCCTGTTGCCATATTTATAGCCACCCAGCCAGTAGAAGAAGGAATACCATATTGGTGGAGCTATATTAAAAACGCACGGCAAAATGAAATTTCATGTTGCTCTGTAGAAGAGTTAAAAAAAATAAATAACGAAGAACGTGTTTCTATTGTTGCCATGTTACAAAAACAGCTGCAACCATTGCCCAGAGAGGCTTTGACCGTTGAAGAAGTTCAGGAAATTGCAAAATCTCCTTACGTTACAATTGGAAGTCATACCGTTTCGCATCCTATATTAACCAAATGCTCTGATGAAAAAGCGTTATCAGAAATCCTTGAATCAAAAAATAAAATTGAAGGTTGGATTCATAAAACTGTTGATGCATTTGCGTTTCCGAACGGAAGTTTTTCACAAAGAGAAATTCAATTTCTACAGAAAAATAATTACCGATTGTCATTTAGTACAGAACCAATTTATTTAACAGAAGCTAGATTAAAAGGGCACTATACCATTCCAAGATTTGAAGTTTTAGAAAATGTATCCTTTGCAGAAAATATTTGCAGAATGAGTGGTGTTTGGTTTCAGAGACGATTTATAAAATCCAAATAAATGAGCTCATTCATATTTGCAGTATTAGCAATCCTTGTTTTGGGAATATTTTTCGGCTTAGTTTTTTTTACAAAGGAACACAAAAACAGTGTATACATAAAGTTTGTGCTACTGGCTCTTCCGTTATTGGCAATTGATTTGTTTCCCAGTTTTGTAAGCATTACAATTTTTGATTTTATAACTTTTATTTATTTTTTTGTTTTTTACAAACCACGCAAAAAACAAGTTGAAAATGCAGCTCTTTATTTATTAATTTTTTTCGTGCTTACAATTCTTATTCTCTTTGGGGCTTATCAAGCCGATAGTTTGACAAGAGACACCACAACAGCGTTCATTCAATTTTTTTCGATAGCATGTTTCGTTAAAATATTAAGTGAAGAGTGTATGGCGGATAACACATTTTCTGATTCGGTTGTTTTTTGTTTAAAAATTACATTAATCGTTTCGCTATTGTTTTTAGCAGGGCAATTTGTTTTTGGTACGTCTTTTTCAATAGCAAGATCTCAGAATATCAATGTATATGGAGGGTTGAGTACGAGGTATCCTAGCTTTTTTCAAGATCCGCAAAAATATGCTCAGTTTCTTGCAGCAGTTAGTTTTTTGTTTTTGATAAAAGGCAGACAGACCAATAAAGTATCACTAATTAATTATTTGTTACTGCTGTGTACATTGGTTGCAATTATGTTTACGGGCGGTCGTGCTGCTTTTGGTGGCTGGTGTGTTGGTGTTTTTATTATCCTTGTTTTTGGAGAATCAAAATATAGGGTTGCTACAATTTTTGTTGCATCGTTATTATTTGTTATTGTATATAATTTTTCTGAAAGTTTTGCAATGTTTCAGCGTGCAGACTTATCAGAATCCTATGAATTCCGACATGCAATTTGGCAAGATGCCTTTCGTATATTCAAAGAGCATCCATTGTTTGGGATTGGCATAGGCAATTATGCAAATTATGTTTCTGTTCACAATCCCGATCAATATTGGCTGGCAGAAAACGAGTTTACTTATTTTGACCATCCGGAAAGTGGTTATTTGAAGGTTTTAACCGAGTTGGGAGCTATTGGTTTTTTATTGATTTTGTTTATTATTCTTTTTCCAATAATGATCGGATTTAAAACGTATCTGAAAAATAAAGACACTACTATATTATTATTGATTGCGGCTCTTACAAGTTGGATGGTTGGTTTTTATACGGTGTATTCTTTGGGCGATTCAAGAATTAAAATTTTGGTAGCTACAATTATTTGTTTATTGGTCTCTATTAACAAATCGGCTATTGATTATGATAAAGAAAGATTTTTTACTACAAATGACGACGTTTCTAAAAGGCAAGGTTTTCTCAAATAGCGCTTGGGGGGTTTTTTCAAATCTGTTTCAAAATATATTGTTCAGTATTTTTTTTATTGTAATTGCAAGAAAATATGACACCGCAGATTTTGCCAACTATATTCTTGCAAATACCCTCTATGGCTTTGTTGTAGCGTTTTCATCTTTAGGATTAGGCCAGTGGTTTATCAGAACATTATTAGAAACAGACGACAAGAAATTATTAATACATCAATTTTTTAAGATTCAAATATTGGTAGGTATGTTTTTTTATGTCATCAATATTGTTCTTTCTTACAGCATATACAGCAATACGATTGTTCGACAATTGTCTTTGCTAATTGGTATCAATGTAATTTTTGATAATATTATTTATGTCATTAAGTTTTTAAACATTGCAGAAGCACAACAAAAAAAAACATTTATCATTCTCAGCGTAGAAGCGTTACTTAAGTTTTTGGTAGCTTGTTTGTTATTCGTTACTTACATCCCAATAATTTATTTAGCAATCTTGTTGATATTACTACGATTTATTACTTTGAATTTATTTATTCGCTTAGGTACAAAAAACACAATTAAATTAAGACAATTGTTAGGCGCTAAGACAAACATTCAGGAAGTTAAAAAAATTGTTCTAAGAAATTGGTCATTCATTGTTATAGGCAGCATTTCTGTAGTTTATTGGAGGATAGGAAATATTTTAATTTCTAAAACACTAACGCTAAATGATGTTGCTAATTATGAGATTTCTTATAAGTTATTTTCAATGGCAGAAATTTTACCATTCATTGTTTCCTCGTCAATTTTTCCATTACTCATCAGTACACTGAAAAAAAGCAAATCCAACGCTTTGGTTATTTATAAAAGAGCATTTATCGCCTACGCTGCTTATGGGTTATTTGTATTCACTTTTATTTTATCATTTTCAGAATTGTTGATTCCAATGTTGTTTGGAGAAAAATATGCAAGAATACCAATGTATTGTATAGAAATGTTTTTAACCATTTTGCTTTTTCCTACGGCATTGCTGCAAGCCAATTTGTTGGTAGCTATGAAATTGGAAAAAATGGACATGTGGTTTAACGCCATTAGTTTAGTTATCAATATAATCATCTGTTTAATAGGACTATATTATTTTAAGTCGATGATGGTAGTTAATTATGCTATCTTTTTTTCTTTTTTTGTTTTTCATTTACTGCAAGATGTATTATTAATCAGGAGAAAAATTATACAGCCAACACATTCGCTTTTGTTTTATTGCACCAGCATAGCAGTTGTAAGCATTTATTATTTTTTAGCACAAAGGTTTAATACCATCTATCTTTTTTTTCTTTTTTGGTTTTTTGTTGCCACTGTTTTTTTAATTGGATATTATAATAAGTATGTAAAAAGTGCAAAGTCGATATTGTCTGTTGAACCAGTTCAGTTTTCAGAAAAATAAACAGTAATGATTGTTCTTTATTATACACAAACGTATTTTTTAGATGCTACTTTAGAAACGATTCAAAGCATTAAACATCAGGTTGAGCTACATGTTGTTATTGAGCTTTCACAAGAATCTAAAACAAGCACTATTATTGATATTAATAGTTTAGAAGGATTAACTATTATAGAAAAATGTGAGCACGTGTTGGGTAGGCAAAAGTGGAAAACGCTGGAAAAATATTTTGAAGGTGTTGCTACAATTGAGTTTTTGGTTTTTAAAAACAAAAAAGCGTTTTCGTTTGCTACGGTTAAAACTGCATTTTTGTTTAACAAACATATCGAGCAAATTAACCCCTCCGTAATTCATTTTGATACACTTTCATTAAGGGCGGCAGCATTGTATTGTTTTATTAAACCCAAAAAAATATTTATTACCATACACGATCCAGTAAGACACTCCGGTGAAAAAAATTGGAAGAGCAACATTCCATTGAAATTATTTTCAAGATTGGTAAAAGGTTATTTTTTTTATTCTGAATTTGCCCGCAATCAATTCAGGGTTAATCACAGAAAAAACATGGCACCATTGTTTGTAATAAAATTTCAACCCTATTCTTATGTGTCCCAATTTCAAAAAAACAAAAATCAGGTTGGAACTTATATCCTATTTTTTGGTAGACTTTCTTTATATAAAGGAATCGACTTGTTGTTGGCTGCAATACCGGAGGTTTTACAAAAATTCCCGGATCAACAATTTCTTATTGCAGGCAAATCTGAGGGTTATAAATTAGATATAAATTTTATTGAAAAATATAAAAACAATATTTCCGTTGTTTCTAAATATTTGAGTGTAGAAGAATTGGTTCAATGCATTGCAGATAGCAAGTTTGTTGTTTGTCCTTATAGAGACGCAACACAAAGCGGTGTTTTAATGACCGCTCGTGCACTTGGTAAAATGGTTATTGCTACAAATATTGGTGCATTTCCTGAGTATATCAATGAAAATGTAAACGGACTACTGAGTGCCCCTCAATCTAAAGCAATTGCGGCAAAAATTATTCAGGCACTGAATAATGATCAATACAAAAAAATAACTCATAATATAAAAAGTAGCTACTCCGAAGAAACCGCAACTTATAATAGAATCCAGATTTTGACTGCTTATCAAAATGGGTAAATATTTTTTAGTATCATTAGATACATCATTTATTAGCAATGATTTTTATAACATTTATTTTAAACTAGTACCAAGTCTTTTTGCATCATATGAATCAAGAAAAAATTGCTTTTGTGATACATGGATTTCCAATGGGAGGTGCTGAAAAGTTTTTAATCAATTTGGTAAATCATTTTTATCGTTTAGAATATAAACCTCTTGTGATATTATTAAGTGAAGAGAAAGTGCTTTTAAATGAATTGGATAACAGAATTAAGGTTTCCTTTATTTTAAAAAAATCAAGGTTCGATTTTTTTGTTTCACGGCGAATCAAATCAACTATTAAAAAAGAAAAAATCAAAAAAGTTTTTTGTGTTAATACCTATTCCTTTTTTCTAACAAAACTTTTTTTTCTTTTTGACAGAAGCACACAATTCTTTTTATCACCACACTCAACGATTCCAATATCTAAAAAAAACTTTTGGCAAAATATACTTTATTTCAGGCTGCTTTCAAAGAGTGATATTGTAATTTATTTGTGCAAAAATCAAAAAGAATATTTGCAGCAAAAATATTTTTACAAAAGCAAATCAGACCATATTATTTATAACGGAATTGATACCCAATACTATAATCCACAGATAGTTCAAAATATTTTGTCGCCGTCTTTAAAAACTACATTTTCAATTTTAAATAATGAATTTGTTATTGTACAGGTAGCAAGGTTACAAGAAGAAAAGCGACATGTAGATGCAATAGATGCATTGTTTTTTTTACACAATCATTTTAATACCAAAGCACATCTTTTATTAGTGGGTTCGGGCGAAAAAGCCTATGCAGATTTTTTACAACAATATGTACAGAAAAAAAAACTACAACAGTATGTTCATTTTGTTGGTAATCAAAATGATGTTCGAAAATTTTATTGTATTGCCGACATATTTACATTGACTTCAAATAGTGAAACATTTTCGCTGGCAGCATTGGAAGCAATGTCATTTGGCCTTCCCGTTTCATTAACCGATGTGGGTGGTGCAAAAGAAATGATGATTGAGGGGGTAACCGGATTATTAAGTCAGCCTAATAATATTAAATCTATAGCGGGCAGCTGGCATCAATTGTTGCATTCAAATATCAAAGGGCAATTCATTAGAAAATATGTGACAGAACAGTTCGGTTTGGACCGAATGCTGCAACAATATGTTGAATTAGTGGGCAATGGTTGATACTAATATTTAAAAATATATACTACAACAAATGAAAATTATTATCAGTTTGGATTACGAAGTTTTCTTTTTTAAACCTTCATCAGATATTAAGCAGAGTTTAATTGCTCCAACCGAGCGTTTTCTTGAAATATTAAGTAAGACACAATCAAAATCGGTTTTTTTTGTGGATGCAGGTTATTTGTTTGCACTTAAGAGACAAAAAAATAAGTTTGACAAGTTAGACAAAGACTATGCGGCTATTGTGGCACAACTACAACATATTGAAATGCAGGGGCATGAAATTGCTTTGCATATTCATCCGCATTGGGAAGATTCGTATTACGATGGCTATCGTTGGAAAATGAAATTAAATAGATACAAATTAGCAGATTTTACCAAAGTTGAAGCCGAAGAAATTTTTAAAAAATATTATCGAGAACTGCAATCCATTCTTGTACATCAAATTGTATCTTATAGGGCCGGCGGTTGGTGTATAGAGCCATTTGACTATATTAAAGATGTGATGAAAGAGGCAGGTATTTACATAGACTCTACCGTTTATCAAGATGGTTATGCAAAAACCGCAACACATAACTACGATTTTAGAAAGTATCCCAAAAAGGAATTTTGGCGCTTTAGTTCCAGTCCTGCTATAGAGGATAAAGACGGCTGTTTTTTTGAAATAGCATTTACATCTCAGCGATTTCATCCTGTTTTATATTGGAAAGTATTGTTCAATACTTTGTTAAAACGAATAAAAAAAGAGGGTAATGGACAAGGGGTAAAACCATCTTTTAAAGAAGTACTTAAAAAATTATTTACAATCAACACAGAACCTGTTTCCATAGATGCTTTCAAATCACAATTACTTTTAAAAGCATTTAAAAAAGCCGAAATAAAGGATAAAAAATATTTTTGTGTAATAGGACATCCCAAATGTTTTTCAGAGGATACGTATAAAAACTTAGAACAGTTTCTTGCATATGCTAAACAACCGGGACACACGATTGCCACTTTTTCCAAATTGATAACTGCAGATAGGGAACCACAGCAACAGACTTCTATTGTTTATTAACTTTCAAATTTATTATGCATCTTGTTTTTAATAATGTACTTTTTATTGGGCCAGAGAATGATTTTGGTGGTATGGGAGCAGTGTTAGATATCTATAAAAAAAACATTCAACCATTTCATTTTATTGCAACATATCCTTCTAATAATAAAACATCAAAATCAATTTTTTTTATTAAAAGTATTTTTAAAATATCTCGTTTTTTGTTTCAAAACCAACACATTAAAATTATTCATTTACACGCTGCTTCAAGAGGTAGCTTTTATAGAAAATCTATTGTTTGTTTACTTGGAAAATTTTTTGGCAAAAGAATTGTATTTCATATGCATGGCGGGTCGTTTGATCAGTTTTACTGGCAGTCAGGAATTTTAAAATATTATATTCATGCTATACTAAAATCAAGCGATAGTATTATTTGTCTTTCTGTTGAATGGGTTGATTTTTACTGTAAAAAACTTCGACTAAAAAACGTGTTGGTGCTTGGAAATCCTATTCAATCTTTTTCTTGTGATATCGTAAAATCCAATTCAGATTATTTGCAGTTGTTGTTTCTGGGAAATATTTGTGATGATAAAGGAATATTTGATTTGATAGCATTTTTAAAAGACAACATTTATTTTCAAGAAAATAAAATAAAACTTACTATAGCGGGTATTGGAGAGGTTGAAAGATTAAAAAAAATAGTAGAAAATCCTGAGTTAAAAAACAAAATTGATTTTTTAGGCTGGGTTCAAAACGAAGCCAAACAAACAACAATTTGTGCTTGTGATATTTATATTCTGCCATCTTATTTTGAAGGACTGCCGGTATCAATACTTGAAGCTATGGCAATGGGTAAGCCAATTATAGCAACCAACGTTGGAGGCATTCCGTCTATTGTACAAAATGGGTACAACGGCTGGTTGTTTACGGCAGGTAAATTCAATGAGCTTAACGCAATTTTTAATCAAATATTTTCCGATAAAAAAATATTGCAACGATACGGGGTTAATTCTTTGAGGGCTTCACAAAAGTTTGCTCCGGAGGTAGTGTTTGAGAAACTAAATAATCTTTACACTGCTTTAATTGACAATTAAGCTTAATCTATAGTTTGTCTATTCCAATTTCAATTACGAATTATTTAAAAAACATGAAGTCTTATAATATCATAGGAAGGGGTCGCATATACCTGTTGGATCTTATACGGGGAACAAAAGTTTTTAAGGTGCTTCGTGAATTAAGACAGCAACAATATTTATCAAAAGAAGCGTTAAATGAAATAAGAACAAAACGGCTTAATCATATTTTTCAACTTGCTAAAACAAGTACAGCCTATTATAAAAACAGCACTACTTATGATGCGTTGGAGGTACTTACAAAAGATGCAATCAGAGCACACCACAACGAATTAATTTCAAGCAGCTATAAAAAAAAATTGTTCCCCAAAGGCACGGGCGGGTCTACAGGCACACCGTTAATTTATCTAACTACGATTGAAGCAAAAACATATATGTGGGCAGGACTTCTGTTGTCTTGGGAAATAGCCGGATATGAATTTGGTGATAAAGTTGCATTTGTTGCAGGAACCTCTTTGATAAAAAGGGACTTCAAACACACCGTATTTCATAAGATATTAAATGTCGACTCTTACTCGACATACACTTTAAATGATAGCAATATTTTGACATACATTAAAAAACTGCAAAGTTCTAAAACAAAAATAATTTTTGGTTATCCTACTGCTTTAGATATTATCGCAACATACATTCATAAAAACGGCCCATTTGCTTTTCCGTGTTTAAAGGGAATTATCAGCTCAGCAGAAGTAATGACAGAAGCCAACCGCACCAATATTTCTTCAGCGTTCAGTGTAGAAGTGTATAATCAATATGGTTGTAATGAAGCAGGCATATCTGCTTTTGAATGTGAGCACCACCGACTGCATTTAATCAATACAAGAGCTTTTTATGAGTTAGATTGTGATAATAATTTTCTTGTAACCAATTTAATAAACGAAGGCTTTATCATGATGAAATATTTTACAGGCGACCGTATCGAATTTTCAAAAGAAGAAAATTGTCCTTGTAAGAGAAATTTTCCTATAATAAAAAATGTTATTGGTCGCAGCTATGATATTGTTACCGATGTAAACAACAATATTTTACATGCTGCATTTTTTAATATCCTCTTCAGGCAAGATGAAACCATCAAACAATTTCAAATAATGTTTGACAAAAAAACCATTACTATATATTTAAATGTAGAGTCTTCTATGAAAGATACATCTTACTACAATAAATACCTAGATGTTATAAAAAAGCATTTATATTTTAATGAATATAAATTGGTAATAAATGCTCCTTTTCTTAAGTCGGTAAATGCAAAACATCGGTATGTAATTAATGCTGCTAATTGAATTTGTTATAAACATTCTAAGAACTATTCAAGAAAAAATAGTTGAAAAATCACCCCAATATTTACCTATAAAATTTTGCCATGCGTATCTGGTTTGATCTTTCCAATTCACCTCATGTAAATATGTTTTACAAACTAATTAAAGAATTGGAGGCTGAAGGACATAAAATTATTATTACATCACGCCCACTTGCTAATACCATTGCACTATTAGATCAAAAAGGATTGCAACATACCGTGGTTGGAGATCATTATGGAAAAAATATTTTTAAAAAACTATTTGGTTATCCTGTTCGTGTTTTTCAATTAATACAATTTTTGAAAAACCAACAAGTTGATTTGGCTGTATCGCAAAGCTCGTTTCATTCTCCTGTTGTTGCAATGTTATTGGGCATTCCTTCTATTTATACAAATGACAACGAACATGCAATGGGGAACAAGCCTAGTTTTTTATGTGCTACTAAAATTTTAATTCCAGAAAATTTATCTGTGCATCAAGTTGCCAAAAATGGAGTTTCTTCAAAAAAAATAGTACAATATCCGGGCGTAAAAGAAGGAATGTATTTGTGGAGCAAAGGAGAATCAATACATGCAAACAGACAAGATTCAAAGAATACTACTATTAATATTTACATCAGGCCCGAACCACAAACAGCACAATATTACAATGGTAAAAAAAATTTTTTAGATGAAACTATTTTAACCCTCCAAGAAAAATATAATGTTACGGTATTACCAAGAGACGCCAATCAACTATCACATTATCAACAAAAAATATTTGCATCAACTTACGTACCTGCACAACCTTTGGGTTTTGATTTTATTGCAAGTAATTGCACTTTGTTTATTGGTGCAGGAGGTTCAATGACAAGAGAGTTGGCTATTTTAGGAATCCCAACCATTTCTGTTTATCAGGATGATTTGTTGGAGGTTGATGATTATTTAATTTCTAAAAAACTGATGTTGCATGAACCTAGCATTACTGCTGAAAAAGCAGAAAATTATATGCATCAACTACAAAACAATCCTCCTGCTTTGGAATTGATGAGCAAAGGAAAAGAGGCTTACTATCTTTTCAAAAGTGAAATTTTAAAATTTCAGAAATAACCTAATATACCAGTTTTTGTATTATTCAGTTAATAAACTGAGCTCTTCAATACAAACCTAAAAGCAACTTTAAATATTCTATCCAATCAGTTAAAATACCAATTATGGAATCCAAAAGTGTAGTGTGTAATATTTGCAATTCGGACAACGCAACCGAATTATTTCCTGCTGGAAAAGCACAAGTGCATCGTATTGTTAGTTGTAACTTATGTAACTTAATGTATGCTAATCCACAAACAGATAATCTGAGTGCTGTTGAAAAAAATCATCTCACGAGTACCGAAGACAACATAGATATTGATGTTGACTTAGAATTAAAAAACTTTACTCCGGAAAATCATCAGTACTTAAGAAAACAATTTTTACAGTTAAAAGATTATGCTAAGATTATTGATTTCGTTGATAAAGAAAACAAAGGAACCTTCATGGAGATTGGTTCTTATGCAGGTGTGTTTTTACAGGAAGCCCAAAAAAGAGGATGGAATGTTGTTGGTATAGAGCCCTTAGAAATACCCGCACTTTATTCCGAAAAAATTGGTGTAAAAGTTATTCGTGAATATTTTGAGGATGCCTATATACCTCAAGAAAGTTTGGATGTAATTGTTGCCACACATGTAATTGAGCATGTCAGCGATCCGTCAGCTTTTGTAGAAAAGGCTTATACATCTTTAAAACCGGGAGGCAAATTAATTCTAGAAACGCCAACCTATGATTCACTTTTATTTAAACTTTTAAAAGATAGAGAAAGAAGCGTAAGGTGTAACGGGCATATATATTTTTTTACGAAGCAAACATTATCAATGCTTGTAGCCAAATTCGGTTTTATAATTTTAAAACATGAAAAGGTTGGTCGTACCCTAACAATGGATAGGTTGTTTTATAATTTTGGAGTAATAACAGGAAAGAAAAAGCTCTTTTCTAAGCTTTCTAAAAACTTACAACTGGATAGGTTTGTAATTCGTATCAACACCAATGATATGCAAAGAGTTTATTGCCAAAAAATGTAACCATCTCTGTCACTTTCTTTCTCATAAGTACCATCGGTTGGTCTGGTGGTTTATTGCAAAGTCGGTATTTTTTTCATTAATTAAATTTTTTATAATGGTTAGGGTAGCATTAATTGGTGCCGGAAAAATGGGTATTTCTCATTTGGCAATTTTAGGCGCACATGCAGATGTAGAATTAGTAGGGGTTGTAGATACTTCTAAAATTGTAACAGACGTGCTGCAAAAATATAGTTCCTTCAAATGTTTTGATAATGCTACTAAAATGTTGGAAGTAGCAAAGCCGGATGCAGTATTTGTAGCAACCCCAACCAAATACCATGCATCACTTGTTAGAGAATTACTCGCAAATGGTAAACATGTTTTTGTTGAAAAACCTTTTTGTATTGGTGTAGACGAAGGAAATAATTTGGTACAATTATCCAAACAACAAAAGTTGATTAATCAGGTTGGTTATCACAACAAGTTTATTGGAACATTTGAAGAAGCACACAACATAATCTCGTCCAATGCTATTGGTGATGTATTGCATTTTTCTGGCGAAATGAACGGACCTGTTGTCGTCAAACGCAAGGAAGAAACCTGGCGCTCCAAACCCGATGAAGGCGGCGGTTGTTTAATGGATTATGCAGCGCATATTATTGATTTGATCAATTATTTAGTAGCACCAATTTCAAAAGTGCACGGCGTTATTTTAAAATCATTTTATTCTCAATCTGTTGATGACGCTGTCTTTGCCTTATTAGAATCGAATAACAATATTTCAGGAACAATACATGTAAACTGGAGCGATGAAACGTATCGCAAAATGAGTACAACCCTTACTATCATTGGCACCAAAGGAAAAATAATTGTTGATTCCACAGAGTTAAAAGTTTATTTTAAAGATGCTGATTGTCCTGCAGGTTATACCAAAGGCTGGAACATAAAACATATCAATGAGTTTGCTGAACCGGTAGATTTTTATTTACGAGGCGAAGAGTATTCTGCACAGATTGACTATTTCATAAACGCTGTACTAGGCAAGGTCCCTAATGCTGTAAACACTTTTGAAAGTGCATGGCAAACAGACAAAATTATACATCAAATAAAAAATTATAAAACCAATTACAATGGATAGAATACTATTTGGTGACAACCAGTTTTTTGGCGTAAATCACGTATCGGATGAAAAATCAAGAGCACAAGCCATAAAATTCAAAGAAGATACAAGCATCCTAAAAACCATAGACATTGCAATTGCAGAAGGCGTTAAAACCTTTATGTGTACTACGCATGAACGAATGATTCAGATATGTATATTGATAAAACAAGATGCAACCAAGTACAATAACTTCAATATTTATCCTTGTTTGCCCTATGCACATAAATATGCAAATGCGGTAACGGAGTTGGGTGTCATAGGCGCTTTAAAACAGTATGTACCGGGAAATTTTTTTGGCTCGTTATTGAAGGGAGGGTTTGCGTTTGTTTCAAAAGATTATATATCCATGATGCAACTAATGATAGATGCTGAAATGAAAATGTTTAATGGAATAAAAACACCCGTAATTTTTTTACAAAATGTAATTACTGATTTGTTACTGGGACTTGGCATGAAAGACTTACTAAAAGCATACTACGATTATGTAACTAAAAAATACAATGCTCAAGCAGGATTTATTACCATGAATATGCCCATGTTGTTAAGTGTATTGGAGAGCGTTGGTATTCACAATCCAATTATTTGTGCATCCATAAATATTGATGGTTTTAGAATGTCGGGTGGGAAACAATTGTATGAACAAACACTTGAAACAAAAGCTGTTCGTGCTATTGCAATGCAAGTATTATCGGGTGGTGTAACGCCTCCTAAACAAGCAATTGAGTATGTATGTTCCTTGCCTAATGTAGAATCAATTTTATTTGGCGCATCGAGCCGTGGAAATATTCAGGAAACAGTTTCATTGATCAGGCATTTCGATAAAAAAATGCACTTAGCTGCTGTATAAAATTTTCAATCAATGTATAATTTTTAAAAAAACACATCACATGCAACACCATACCCTATTAGAAATGCCACCATTCAATAAAAACAGAAAACTGGCATTCTTGTTTAGAGACCGGCACAATGATTTATTGTTTGTTTGTAAAATCAGAAGGGCTATCAGAACTGCTATGGCTCATCATAAAATAATCCAGTTTATTCAGGAAGAATTTTTGAATGAATTTCAACCCAATTTTATTGAAGAAGAACAATGGTTGTTTTCAAAAATACCAAGCAATCATCCTTTAAGAATAAAAGCAGAAGAACAACATACCGAATTAATTAATTTGATAACGACAACTTCTCCTGAATGTAAATTGTATGATTCGCTACCTGAAACTTTCGCCAATTTACTGGAAGAACATATTCGCTTTGAAGTGCGAACCCTCTTTCCTTATATAGAACAATCAATGTATCAAAAGACATCTGTTGCTTAAGCAACTTGACTTTTTTGTTCTTTAAAAGTATTGTCGATACTGCTTTTCATGCGTATTTGTTTTTTCATCTCTCAAATAATTCAATATGCTCATTACTATTGTTGCTGGGGCAAGGCCCAACTTTATGAAAATTGCACCCATCATAAAGTCTATTAAAAACGCTCAGTTAATATCTAATAATATCAACTACAGGCTGGTGCATACCGGACAGCATTATGACCAAAAAATGAGCGGAGATTTTTTTGAACAACTAGGCATTCCACACCCCGATAATAACCTAGAGTGTGGAGGTGGCACACAAGCAGAACAGACAGCGGCAATCATGGTAAAGTTTGAAAAAGAATTACTCGAAAACAAACCGGATGTTGTGTTGGTAGTTGGAGATGTTACCTCTACAATGGCATGTACTATTACTGCAAAAAAACTTGGTGTAGATACGGTGCATGTTGAAGCAGGAATCAGATCAGGAGACATGACAATGCCCGAGGAAATCAATAGAATTCTTACAGATGCTATTTCAGATTATTTTTTTACTACAAGTACAATAGCCAATGATTTTTTGAAAGCACAAAAAATTAGCGAAGATAAAATTCATTTTGTTGGTAATACCATGATTGATACTTTGTATCAAAATATAGATAGACTTCAGCAACCTTCATTTTGGTTAACCTATGGTTTACAGAATCAAAATTATTTTTTGTTAACCCTACACCGACCAACGAATGTAGACAATCCTAAAAAGCTACAAGAAATTTTAGAAGCTATCCGAAATGCTACAAAAGGATTTCAAGTATTATTTCCTGTTCATCCCAGAACAAGACAGGTTATTGATGCATTTCAAATAGATACCAATCGGTTTATATTGATTGAACCACAAGGATATCTCGAATTTATTTATTTGGTCAAAAATGCAAAAGGGGTGATCACAGATTCGGGAGGTATTACAGAAGAGGCTACGGTACTTCATGTTCCCTGCCTTACCATGCGAAATTCTACCGAACGACCAGAAACGGTATTACAGGGAACGAATGAACTGGTCGGAGATGACTTGCAAAAGCTTGAAGGTTATTTACAAAAAATTATTGCAGGGGGTTGGAAAAAAGGAACTATTCCGGAGTTGTGGGATGGGCAGTCTGCTAATAGGATTGTTGAAAAGTTAACGCTCATCTATGAAAATGCTTGATTTTTTAGCCATTAAAATTTTATTATGAAAAATAAGTATTTATTAAAGGGAATCATAAAAAGTATTCCGGGGATAGAATACATTTATAATTTTCATAAACAAACAGGGGGGTCTTGTAATGCAAGATATTGTTATGTAGTGTGGCTGACACATTTAACTTATGCTTTTCAAAATGGGGTAAAAGAAACGCCCAAACATGTAGTTGAATTAGGACCCGGAGACACTTTGGGAACAGGTTTTGCAGCGTTAATTACAGGTGCAGATAAATATTACGCGTTAGATATAGTAAGGTATACCAATGTGGAAGAAAGTTTAAAAATTTTTGATGAACTTGTTTTATTGTTTAAAAACAAAACTCCTATTCCTAGTCAGGAAGAGTTTCCCTTGATCCGCCCGCTGCTGAATAATTACGAATTTCCCGATTATTTGTTTGAAGAAAATAGTTTAGAGTGCCTATTAAGTCCTGAACGAATTGATCGCATTATAAGTGCAATTAAAACAATTGATGATGTTACGGAACAAAAAACCAGTCAGATGATATCTTTTGTTGTTCCTTGGTTGGGTAATAATATCATTGAAAATGATTCCATTGATATGATTTTTTCTCAAGCTGTTTTACAACATATTGATCAACTTGAGTTAACCTACAATTATATGTATCAATGGTTGAAACCAAATGGAATTATCTCTCATGAGATAGATTTTAAATCAATGGGCTCTGCTGATACATGGGATGGGCATTGGGCTTACTCTGATATTGAATGGATGATAGTTAAGGGTCGCAAATTGTTTTATATCAATAGAGAGGCATATTCAACACACAAGCAGCTGCTAAAAAACAATCGATTCGAAGTGCTCTTTGAGCGTAAATGTTATCAGACACCAACACTTACTAAAAATAAAATAGCACGTCGGTTTAAATCTTTTTCAGATGATGATTTACAAAATACAAATACCTTTTTTCAGGCTACTAAACCAATGTAATTAATAGCAATATTCTATAGAGCACATCGCTATTAATTTATAAGAAATACAATCATGAATAAACAGTTTAAACAATACTTGCAATTATTGCTAATTTTCTTAGATGTCATATTGCTCAATACTTCTTATCTAATTGCTTCCTTGTTTTTTGTAAAAACACAAACCATTGGCGAGATCAATTATTATTTGTTGTTTTGGTTTTCATTAAATATTTCATGGATATTATTATCGCTCATTTTTGGTGTGTATAGTGGAAAAATAATTGTTGATTTTGAATCATTTACAAAGCGAACGGGTCAAGTATATATTTTATGGGTTGTATTTTGCTTATTTCATTTGGTAATTGTTCGTGAAGTAAGTTTTCCAAGATCATTTATCTTTTTTTCAATCAGCAATTTTGCAGTAGCATTGATTATAAATCGTTTTATTTATTTTATTGTAAAACATTATGTAAGAATCAAACACCATTGGGATAATAAGATACTCATACTTGGCTTTAATGACACTTCAAAAAAACTAGCAAGTTATTTAGAAGAGGAAGGCCTCAATATAGAATTGGTGGGCTTTATAGAAGATGAAGGCAATATACATGAGTTAACAAATTATCCGATTGTTGCAAATATTAATGATACTATTAAAATTGCAAAAGAGTTATCTGTAAATGAAATATTCTCAACTATTACACCCGAACAAAATGATTATGTTTATACGCTGATGAATGAAGCTGAAAATAAATGTGTTCGTTTTAAAGTAGTACCTAATCTTTCTGTTTTTTTGAGTAAACCAGTTGTAGTAGATTATATACGAGACTTGCCCATACTTGCATTAAGAAGCGACCCTTTAGAAGATGTTGCTAATAGAGTAAAAAAGAGAGTATTGGATATAATTGTAAGCAGTCTGGTTATTCTTTTTATTTTGTCTTGGTTAATTCCGATAATTGGTATTTTAATTTTTTTAGAATCGAAAGGCCCTATCTTTTTTGCGCAATTACGTACCGGAAAAAATTTAGAACCATTTTATTGTTTGAAGTTCAGAAGCATGAAAATAAACAAGGATTCTGACTTAAAACAAGCTACCAAAAATGATAGTCGTGTTACAAGAGTTGGTGCATTTCTACGTAAAACAAGTTTGGATGAGTTCCCCCAATTTATCAATGTATTGAAGGGCGATATGAGTTTGGTTGGCCCAAGACCACACATGGTAAAACATACAGATGATTTTTCAAAAGTAGTAGATCACTATATGCTTCGTCAATTTTTAAAACCGGGCATTACGGGCTGGGCACAAATCAATGGATATCGTGGTGAAATTGCCAGTGCCGATCAAATAAAAGACAGGGTATCAAGTGATTTGTGGTATCTGGAACATTGGACTGTTTGGTTGGATTTGCGAATTATTTTTTTAACTGTTTTTAAGGTTTTCACAGGAGATAAAAATGCGTACTAGTGCAACTTTAGTTTTAAAATTTTCTTTTTCAATTACAATTAAATGAATCTATTCAATTCATCTTTTATTTTAAGTAATAAACGCTTTGGCTGGATAGATTATGACAGAGGAATCAGCATTATTTTGGTTTCGTACAGGCATTGTTTTGAATCGCTTGGAAATTCAGGAATTCGTCTTGCAGATTTCCCTTTGTTAAACTACATCAATATTTTTCTTTTTGGTTTTAGAATGCCATTGTTTTTTATCGCTTCAGGTATTTTTATCTCAACAAGTATTGAAAAATATGGCTTGGCTAAATATGCTACTAGTAGGGCACAAACTATTTTACATCCTTTATTGGTTTGGGGGATAATACAAATTTCACTGCAAATATTTTTTTCTGATCATACTAATACCACAACAACCCCAATGTATTATTTGTACCTTATTGTTGATCCAAGAGAAACGGCACAGTTTTGGTATTTGAATACACTTTTTTTTGTGGGAATTATCTATTCAATTGTAAAGGTAAAATTTAAAGTAAAGGGTTGGCAGCAAATTATAATCGGGTTGCTGCTGTATTTTTTATTGCCATTATTGCGAATGAAAAATTTATACCTTGGATTTGTGATGGATATTTTTCAGTATTATCTGTTTTTTGCACTAGGAGATGCAATTGCATCGTTTATGTTGAATCCAGATAGCGCTAAAATTTTTGCATCCCGCAGATTCTTACTTATGTTATTGCCATTATTTATTACGATCCAATTCTTTTTTACAAAAATTAATCTGGAACAACAAAGCAATTATTTTGTAGAACACCACATGCCAATCTTTTTTTTATTGGTCGCATTCGTGGGTTGTGCACTTTCAATTAATATTTCATTCATACTAAAAAGCATGAAGAAGCTTCCCATACTTAGGGTAATTGGTTATCACTCGGTACATATTTATTGCATGCAAATAATTGCAATGGCGGCTGTTAAGTTTTTATTGATTAAAATTTTTGGTCTAACCTATCCGCCCTTATTGGTGCCAGTTATATTGGTATTGGGTTTGTTGCTGCCGATGCTAGCATATAATCTTTTTTTACGGGTCAATATGTGGTGGCTGTTTTCTTTGAAAAAACCAGTAGAAGACATATTGTTTTTAAAAGGAAAGAAAACAAATAAGAAAACAATTATTCAGCAAGTTCCTCAAGCCAAAATTATTCACCTATTTAAATTAAAAGATTAAATATTTTCATATTACAAGAATATTAAAAAATAAATTACAACAGTATTGGTATGCCAAAAAGCGATTGAACAGATTTTAAAAATGTAAAAACAATTTCAGATGATTTTACAAAAATTGAAACAGTATATTCTAATATTCCTATATCCGGGTTTCCATTAATTGTATTGCCTATAAAGTCTTGATTAAAACCTACATCTATACCATTGTCTATTGCTATAGAACCTCTTACAAGAGTATAATCCCATTCACTCGGTGAGCCTGAAGTATTTGAAAACAAATTGATAGAATCGTTTAATATTTCATTGCTTCCCAAAGTGATACCCAAAGATCCCGAAGACATCCGATAAATATTATTGCTATGAATTATTTGTCCTAGATCAAGTTTTTTTGTTGCAAAATCTATCCCTGATGAAAGCCAGAAAATATTATTTTTTAAAACAATCATCCCTTGTGTACCTATATCTTCCATCCAAAACAATACTGTTGGCTGAGTGAATTGTTGAATAGTCTCTATTACATTATTATTAAAGTATTGTAAATTATTGATACTAACTGTAAATGTTGGCCCATTATGATAAACCCCCAAATAACCACAATTAATAATTTTGTTGTAACCAATGATATTATCACTGGCAATGCCTTTGGTGTTGCTTCCAATTTCTATAAACCCATTACAGTTGATTGCTGAATTGTATAATATTTTATTATTGTTCATGGTATCACCAAAAAATTCAACAGCTCCTCCGTCATATCCATAATCATAACTTATTGCCCAGCAATTTTCGAGTCGGTTGTAAGAAATTATATTGTTTGAACTGCCTATCACCATTGGGTTTGCACCAAAATCATCATCACCATTTATACTTGTAGGTGTATTTCTTACCATTCTCAAATTGTAAATATAATTTCCGGTTATGGTAGTAAAGTCAGAGCCTTTGTTTACTGAGATGCCAATACCCACTAAAGAAATGTCACAGTTCTTAACAGTACAGTTTGGTGAATTATCAATGTTTATTGCATAGCTAATATTTGCTAGTATGGAGTGGTCTTTTTTGTCAATTGATTTATCTGTAATTTTTATTCCATCAATTACTACATATTCGCTGTTTTTGATATTGATGATATCACTAAATGGGGTTTCAAATTCAGGCAAATTTCCCGAACCATAATTCCCATAAACAATTGGGCTATCAAATGTGCCAGATCTGAGAATGTTTAGTTTGCCCGAAAATGTTTCTCCTCTTTTAAAGAGAACCATATCTCCAGGATTTAATAAACTTGTTCCGTTGTTTACATCTTCAATTGTTTTCCATGGGTTTGCTAATGTACCATCAGCGATTACAGAAGTTGATGATGGATTGACATAATAAATAGTTGCATTTGATTTATTAAATAGTAGTAACATCATGATAATTACAGTTGCTTTCATTTTTTATTATTTTAAGTTGTTATAAAATTTTCCTGTTAAGTTTAATCATATTATCTGCCCGAACAATGATTTTTAATCAATGCTGATAGGTGTCATCCTTAATACAAAAAATCCAGCCTTTCGAGCTGGATTTTTTGTAAATCGAATATTCGTTCCGATTAAAATAATTGGCACATTTTAATTATTGTTTAATCACTTTATAACTTTCTTCTTCATCACCAATTTTAATGTTCACCATATAAACTCCCGGAGCAAAATTATTTCCGAATGTAAAATCCTGACGGTTACATGCCGGAGATTTATAAACTACTACACCGAAGGAGTTAGTAACTATAATTTGTACCGGCTTCCATATTTTTTCTGACTCAATAGTTACTCTAAAATAATTGGTGCTTGGATTTGGATATACTTTCGCTTTGAAATTGTGTTTACGGCGTTTTTCAGATACAGTAATAGATTTAGAAGCAGTACAACCTTTCGCATCTTTTACTATAACGGTGTAAGAACCCGCAACCACATTATTAAAAACATTAGAAGTCTGGAAAGCACCATTGTTTAAACTATACGTATAAGTTGGTGTTCCGCCTGAAGCAGAGACTGTGATAGATGTTGTTCCGCCAAACACCGCAATTGAGCCTGCAGCAAGGGTTTCAACAATTGCAGAAGGTTGTGTAACAGCTACAGCAACCGTATCTTTCAAACCATTTGCATCGCTTACGATGTAAGCATAATTTCCTGCAACAACATTAAAAGTTCCAACGCCTGTGTAAGGAGTTGTTCCGCCCGAAGCACTTACAGTTACCGATGTTGAACCACCATTACAATTGATTGAGCCGGCTGTTGCCACAGCAATTAAAGGAGTAATATTTGGTTGATTAAAAGAAATTGATTTGGTAGAAGTACAACCTCTTGCATCTTTCACTATCACAACATAAGTACCTGCAACTAAATTATTAAAAACATTAGAAGTCTGGAAAGCACCATTGTTCAAACTATAAGTATACGGTGGCGTTCCTCCCGAAGCGGCAACGGTGATTGAAGTTGTGCCACCATTCACCGCAATTGAGCCTGCAGTAAGCGTTTCAACGATTGCAGAAGGTTGTGCAATAGCCACAGCAACAGTATCTTTTAATCCATTTACATCACTAACGATGTAAGTATAATTTCCTGCAACAACAGTAAAAGTTCCAACGCCAGTGTAAGGAGCGGTTCCTCCTGAAGCACTCACAGTAACAGAAGTTGACCCACCATTACAATTAATACTACCTGCGGTAGCAATAGCAACTAAAGGGCTGATTGCATTAGGTTGTGTAATGGTAATAGATTTAGAAGCAGTACAACCTTTTGCATCTTTCACTACAACAGTATAATTACCAGCTACCAGATTATTAAAAATATTGGAAGTTTGGAAAGCACCGTTGTTCAAACTATAAGTATACGTTGGCGTTCCTCCCGAAGCGGTAACAGTGATTGAAGTTGTGCCACCATTCACCGCAATAGAGCCTGCAGTAAGGGTTCCAACAATTGCAGTGGGTTGTGCAACAGCCACGGCAACAGTATCTTTTAATCCATTTACATCACTAACGATATAAGTA
>CANGTN010000002.1 GCA_947456805.1 Chitinophagaceae bacterium
AATCAACTGTATTTGAAACAGTCCAATGGTTTTGTGGGTATAAGAACCACTAGCCCAACAACTGCATTGGATGTAAATGGTACTGTAAAAGCCACCTCATTTGTAAAATCAGGAGGAACTGCTGCTCAATTCTTAAAAGCAGATGGATCTGTAGATAATAGTACTTATTTAACAACTGCCACTGCAGGTGCAGGTTTTGTAGATTTAACTACTGCTCAAACAGTTGCTGGGGTTAAAACATTTAGTGCTGATTTGAATGTTAATGGATTAACTGTTGGGTTAGGTTTAGGTAATCAAGCCGATAATACTGCGATAGGTAAATCGGTTTTGGCAAATAATATATCTGGTATTTCAAATACAGGTATAGGCACTAATTCTTTAATGAATAATACTTTGGCAAGTTATAATGTTGCAATTGGTTTCGAGGCGCTAAGAAGTACTACAATAGGTGGAAACAACGTAGCAATTGGTAGAAATGCAATGTATAGCAATATATCTGGAGATGTTAATACTGCTATTGGTGAAAGCTCACTTGTATCAAATATTGATGGGCGTTACAATACTGCTGTGGGAGTGCAATCACAAGAGGGAAATACTTCCGGAGGTCATAATACAGCAATCGGGGTTGCTGCGATAGATAAAAACATCACGGGTAGTAATAATGCTGTTCTTGGTGCTTTTGCTGGAAGGTATATATCAAATGGAACTACTTTCAATACAAATATCAATAATTCAGTTTTGATTGGTGCAGAAGCAAAACCTAAAGCTGACAATGAATCTAATCAAATTGTAATTGGCTATCAGGCGAAAGGGAATGGATCTAACACCATCCAATTGGGTAATACTGATATTACCAATGTTAATACCAGCGGTTCTATCACTGCTAATGCTGAAATCAGCTCAGAAATAACATCAGATTTCACAATAAACAGTTCCAATGCAGAGCAGTATAAAGGTAAAGTGTTGATTTGTAATCCAAACTCTGAAATTACAATCACATTCAGCAGCAATTTACCGGTAGGGTTCAATTGTATGGTATTGCAAAAAAGCAGCGATGCCAATAAAATTAATTTTGTTGGTGGCTCAGGAGTAACCATGAAAAACAGAAATAATTATACTGCTACCGCAGGAAATTATGCCATTGCTACAATTGTAAATATTGGCAATGGAATCATCGTTACAGCAGGCGATATGCAATAAATAATTATAAACAACAAAAAAATACAAATAAAAAACACCCAACAAATCAATACTCAAATGAAAAAAACAACATTCATTACAATGGTTTTGCTAGCTTTAACTTTTCAAAGCTTTGCAAATAATTTAATTGTAGGTACACCAACCATCAGTGGAAGTACCGTATCATTTACTATCAAATGGGACAATAGTTGGTATGTTACCACCGGTCCTTCAAATTGGGATGCTGTTTGGGTTTTTGTAAAAAGACAAACTTGTGTAAGTGGCTCAGCAAGTGAATGGGTACATGCACAATTAGCTGCAAGCGGACAGTCGGTAACAGGTTCTCAACTTCAAGTAGATAGAGTTTCTGATAATGGTGGTGTCTTTATCAGAAGATCTGCTGCAGGAATAGGAAATATTGCCCAAGCTACGGTTACATTAACATTGGCAAGTGCAATCAATACCGATAATATTGGTGTGTATGGGATGGAAATGGTGAATGTACCGGAAGGCCAGTTTTACATTGGTGATGGCCATCCAAATGCAGGCGATTGGCAAGTCAATTTTACAGATGGCAATTCTTTTGATCCAAAATTGATTACGCAAGCCATTCAACAAAACGGAATTGGTGCAAGTAGTAATTACAGCCGTTTGAGCATTGGTTCCTCGGTACCCTTAGGTCCTAATTTTCCACTGGGATATAATCGTTTTTATTGTATGAAATACGAAATTACAACAGCACAATATGTTGCTTTTCTGAATACATTAACCTACAATCAACAATTAAGGATTGTTAGATATCCAAATCAAACTCCTCCTGAATCTCCCCAAGGCACTTTAATCAATAATACTTACAATGGTTATAGAATTGAAATAAAAACTCCCGGAGATGGAACCACTGCCTTAACACCGGCAGTTTTTGCGAATGACGCTACTAATGATAATAATTTTGACCAACTGGATGATGGTCTGGGATTGGCAGTTGGATTGGGAACCAAACAGTTTTTGTCTTATTTGGATTGGGCTGCACTTCGGCCAATGACTGAATTTGAATTTGAAAAAGCATGCAGAGGTCCTCTGTATCCGGTAGTAAACGAGTATGCGTGGGGATCGACAGATTACACTCCTTTTGCCGATTATAGCATCAATGATAGACTCAAAGATAATGAAACATTGGCTGGGGCAGGATTGGGAATGGCAAATGTACAAACCAATGTAAATTACAGAGTGGGTATTGCTGCTACTCCAACCAGCAATAGGTCGAAAGCGGGCGCAACTTATTATGGAATATTAGATATGACCGGCGGCATGGGAGAAAGGGTAGTTGGATTTAATAATACTGATTTTTCAACTTTTAGCAGTGCAAATCATGGCGATGGAAATCTTACCATTCTAGCTTTTTCTGATGTGACTGGCTGGAGTGAGGATATCATTGGATCAAGAGGGTTTAGTTGGATGAATACATGGAATGGTTTTTCAATATCAAACAGAGTTTGGAATTGGCATCAAAGACCAAGCTCCGGTAATGATAATGGAGATAATTGGGCAGGTTTCGGTGGTCGTGGTGTTCGTTCTTACTAAAAACAGACTAAGTGATAAAAAAAATAATATTTATAGTCCTTTTTTGCAAAATGCAAAATGTTTTTGGGCAAATTGTTTTGCCTTCGATGAGAGGTGTCTTAAATTCTAAGGTACCTACTACTATGTATTCGGGTGGTAAAGGTTTGGGGAATTCGCAAAAAGACATCATTCAAAACATTTGTACACCTTCTTCGATAGAAACAATTTTTTACGGAGGAAACGGTCCAGGCACCCTATTTCAAGATGTGATACAAGCAGTGTGTACACCTCCTTCAATAGAAACTATTTTTTATGGTGGAACAGGCTATGGAGATCAACAACAAACTATAATTCAAAATGTTTGTACTGCACCATCCTTAGAAACAATATTTTATGGGGGTACAGGTTACGGTAGTCAACAACAAACTACAATACAAGGAGTTTGTGTAGCCCCACTTATACAAACCATTTTTTATGGTGGAGCTGGCTATGGTAATAATGATCAAAAGTTAGTACAAACAAATTGCGCTTTGGTACCAATTCCTGTTGTCACTACAACAACAATACCATTTGAAAAATATTTCGATCTTGAAACGGGTACTTTATGTACTGGCCCTATGTGTAATATGAGCCCATCTGCTGCGTATGATCTTCGTTTTGCTTACAATTCAGGTGGTACTGTACATGCACGTATGTGGTGGAACGAACAGTATGCAGATATGGCTTTGGTGTATAATAAAACATTTGATCAACTAACGGCAGCTGATATACCAAACTATTATTATTGTGATCATATCAATGATAGTAATCCTGCTTGTGTTAATGCAGATACTCCACCAACCAATTTTGTTGGAATTTATAAAACAAATAGTGGAAATTATTATGCTGTACAATATCTAAGTGAAAATACTACCGATGTAACTTTCAAGTATAAAAAATTGAATTAATTTTTTACATACTTATTTTAATGATTATTTAATAAGCCTATTGTTGAACAATGTTTACAATAGGTTTTTTATTTTCACATCATAATCTAAAGATTTGGTGTAGGAGGTATTAGTTTTTAACTTTGAAAATCCATTTTGTAATAAATATTACAATAACCCTGGATTATAACAAACACATTACAAATGAAAAAACGTATCGCTTTAGTAACAGGTGGTTATAGTGGCGAAGCTGCCATCAGCTACAAAAGTGCAATCACTGTTCAAAATAACATAGATACTGAAAAATTTGAGGTATATAAAATTGACATTAACCCAGAAGGTTGGTTTTTTGAAGATACAAATGGTAACAGAATAAATGTAAACAAAGAAAATTTTACCATTACAGTTGGTGGTACTATTGTGCATTTTGATGCCGTTTTATTGTGTATTCACGGTACTCCCGGCGAAGATGGAAAATTGCAGGGCTATTTTGACATGCTATGTCTTCCTTACACCAGTTGTGATGCCACTACCTCTGCACTTACTTTCAACAAACGTTTTACTGTTGCTATTGCCGCATTTGGTGGTATACATGTTGCAAAATCTGTCATGCTGCTTAAAAACACTTATGTTAATACAGATCCAATTATACAACAACTCAAATTTCCTGTTTTTGTAAAACCCAATAATGGTGGTAGCAGTATAGGTATGAGTAAAGTAATGCATGCCGATGAAACTTTAGAACTTGCAGTTCAAAAAGCATTTAAAGAAGACAACCAAATTTTAGTAGAAGAATTTATACAAGGCAGAGAATTTACAATCGGTGTTTTTAAAACAAAAGGTAAAATCATTACACTACCAATCACCGAAGTAGTTACAACCAATGAATTCTTTGATTTTGAAGCAAAATATGAAGGGAAAAGTAAAGAAATTACACCTGCCGAAATTAATGAATCAATGGCAAATCAAATAAGGGAAGCTGCACTGAAAACTTATTCTCTATTGAATTGCAAAGGAATTGTTCGCATTGATTTTATTTACAATTCAGTCGATTTAAAACCCTATATGTTGGAGGTGAATACAGTACCCGGTCAAAGTGCAGCAAGTATTGTACCGCAACAAGTGGCAGCAATGGGTTGGTCGCTCAAAGATTTTTATACAGCTGTAATTGAGGAGGCATTTATTTAACAAATAGTATTCATTGGCAGAAATACATTTGCTTTGTTCTAAAATTTATTCATTGCTTTTGTAAAAAAATTTGGTGAGGCATAAAAAATAAATAATCTTCAACTTTAAATCATTTCATTTATACGTGTTTAAATTCATTACATCAAAACCACTTTGGGTAAATATACTTGCAGCATTTGGGTTGTTTTTAGTGCTTGTATTAATGTTCTTTTTTTCATTGGATTGGTTAACTAGTCATGGAAAAAATGAAAAAGTTCCCAACGTACTCGGACAAAATATTGTAGCAGCAACACAAATTTTAAAAGCAAAAGGTTTCGACGTAGAAGTTCAGGATTCTGTATTTGTTGATTCAATTGCAAGATTGTCTATTGTCAAACAATCACCTGAGGCAGACGCCAACGTGAAGGCCGGAAGAACTATTTATTTAACAGTCAACAGAAGCATAGCACCTGAAGTTGAAATGCCCAGTCTCATTGGGTTTTCTATCAAAAGTGCTCAGTTGATGTTGCAAAGTTTAAACTTGAAAATGGGTGATACGATGTATCGACCCGACTTTGCCCGAAATACAGTTTTAGAACAATTATTTAAAGGAACAAGTATTAAGTCGGGTACGAAAATTCCAATGGGAAGCACCATCAGTTTTGTATTGGCAAGCGGTTCAGGTACACTTGATTTGAATGTGCCCGATTTAACGGGGATGACTGTACAACAAGCTGTTGCTCTTTTGAAAACTATGAACATCAATCACGGCGCAATTGTACCAAGAACGGCTATCAGCGATACTTTGAACAGTTTCATTGTTGACCAAACACCTAAAGCATTTGTGGAACCTGTTCCTGGTCAGAAGGTTCAGAATAAATTAAAATCCGGACAAACAGTTGACTTATATATCAGCAATACAGCACCTGTAATTATTCAGGATTCATTGGCAACAAAAACACAATAGTAAAAAATAACACATGAAAAATATATCTGTAGAGGAGTTAAAAAATAAAATAGATGCTCACGAAGAAGTTCATTTAATTGACGTAAGAGAACCACATGAACATGCAGAATTTAATATTGGAGGCACTTTGCTCAGTGTTGGAAAAATACAAAGTATGATGATTGAAGATATTGAACATTTGAAAAATGAGCCGGTTATTTGTTATTGCAGAAGTGGCCAACGCAGTATGATGTCTTGTTTAATGTTAGAGCAATTTGGATTTACAGATGTTACGAATGTAACAGGAGGTATGTTGGCTTGGCAAGATAAATTTGGCGGTTAATAGGTTTTTATGAAAAATATAATCCTATTTTATATTCTTTTATTTTCAATTTTTTCATGTAAAGACGATAGGTTATGCTTTACTCCTCCTGGGCCATGTCTCATTAGGTTAGTAGATAAAAATAATGGGAAAGATCTTCTCAATCCCAATAATATCAATGCTTTTAACTGGAATGATATTAAGATGAGTACTATTTCGAATAATGGGTCATCGTTGAATTTATACTCGACAGTTCAAAAAATAAATAATAGTGATAGCTTTTATATTGCCTCAGATATTGTTTGGGAGGCAGAAGGAGGAAAAACTTTTTATCTAAAACTTTCTCCCACAGACATTGATACAATTTTTTTACAAGCCGAACAAATAAACGAGAAACCTTGTACCTACTTCAGACAGAATTCTTTTGTTTATAATGGAGTAAATTATCCAACGAGTGAGATGTACCAAATAAAAAAATAATATTTAATTCATACTAGATTTTCCAATCTACAATTTCATTTTCCCATTCTTTCCGATAAGGTATAGTAATACGTAAATAGTTATCCGTATAACCTTCCATCATTCCATTTTTATTGAATGCTTCAAACAGCACTTTTCTTGTTTCTCCTGAATGCTGTTTTGTAAAATATTGTAGTTTCATAAAACTTAAATTACGCAATGCTTTGTTGCGCTCATTTCTAATATTTATCGGAACAACAGGCTTTAAGTTCAATGCATGTGTATTATCTCTTTCTGAGTAAGTAAATACATGCAAATAAGAAACATCCAATGAATGCAAGAAATCGAATGTTTCCTGAAAATGTGCTTCAGTTTCTCCCGGGAATCCAACAATTACATCCACTCCAATAGCACAATGTGGCATTAATTTTTTAATTAGTTCTACACGTTCGGCATACAATTCTCTTTTATATCTCCTGCGCATTGATTTTAAAATTTCATTACTTCCACTTTGTAATGGAATATGAAAATGCGGCATAAATTTTTTGCTGTTGGCTACAAATGTAATGATGTCATTGGTTAATAAATTGGGCTCAATAGAAGAGATTCGGTAGCGTTCAATTCCTGCTACTTTATCCAACTCTTGAACCAATTCGTAAAAGTTTTCTTCTCGTTGTTGAATTCCAATTGAAATACCTGCACCATCCGGACCTTTTCCAAAATCACCGAGGTTAACTCCCGTTAGAATAATTTCTTTAACTCCTTTCGCAGCAATGGTTTCAGCGTTTTTAATTACGTTGTCAATGGTATCACTTCTGCTTTTTCCACGAGCCATGGGAATAGTGCAAAAACTGCAATTATAATCGCAGCCATCTTGTACCTTTAAAAAAGTTCTTGTTCTGTCATTAGAAGAAAATGAAGCATTAAACTCTGTTACTGTTTCAATATCACAACTGCAAATTTTAGTACTGTCGCCTTTACTTAATTCTGATAAATGTTGAACAATATTAAATTTTTCGGCAGCACCCAATACCAAATCAACACCAGGTATAGAGGCTATTTCATTGGGTTTTAATTGAGCATAACAACCGGTAATCACAATTAAACTTGCGGGTGTTTTCTTTTGAATTTTTCTTACCAAATACCTGCATTCTTTATCTGCATTATCAGTAACCGAGCAAGTATTAATGACATAAACATCTGCAAAATCTTCGAAGTCTTTTTTTTCAAAACCTTCCTGTTCCAGCATTTTGGCAATGGTAGAGGTTTCAGAAAAATTAAGTTTGCATCCCAATGTATGAAAGGCAACGCTGCGGTTCTTTTGCATCATAAGAGGGCAAAGATAAAATATTTGGATGAATGATTTCAGAAAGAAGATTCAATGAATGCCAAAGTAAACATCTTATATTGATATCCATAATACATAAATTTGGAAATCATTCAGTATTTATGAACAGAAAAAAATTTATTCAACTTTCTTCACTTGCAACTGCAGGAATGTTTGTTTCAAAATATGGCATTGCCAGCAGCAGTATTGATTTTCCAGTTGTTCGTGTTCCATTGGCTCAGAGAAAATTTACTAGTAAAGCAGTGGAAAGAGTGATCAATGAAATAAAAAATAAAATTGGCAACAAAGAAATTGCATGGATGTTTGAAAATTGTTTCCCTAATACTTTAGATACGACCGTTGATTTTGAAATCATTGATGGAAAGCCTGACACGTATGTAATTACAGGTGATATTGATGCTATGTGGTTGAGAGATTCCTCTGCACAGGTTTGGCCATACTTGCCTTTGTGCAAAGAAGACAAAGACCTGCAAGAATTAATTAAAGGCGTCATCAACAGACAAGTAAAATGTATTTTGTTAGATCCTTATGCAAATGCTTTTTATAAAGATCCCAATAAAATCAGTGAATGGAAAAGTGATTTAACAGAAATGAAACCTGGCATTCATGAAAGAAAATGGGAGATTGATAGTTTGTGTTATCCCATACGATTGAGTTACGGATATTGGAAAGAAACAGGCGATGATTCTGTATTTGATGAGCAATGGGTGAAGGCAATGAAATTGGTTGTAGAAACTTTTAAAGAACAGCAAAGAATTGATGGGAAAGGCCCGTATTATTTTCAACGCACCACCGCATGGGCAACGGATGGAGTACCGTTGGGTGGTTTTGGCTATCCTGCAAAACCCAATGGTTTGATTTGTTCTATGTTCAGACCAAGTGATGATGCCACTGTGTTTCCTTACTTGATTCCAAGTAATATTTTTGCGGTCAATGCTTTGAAACAAATAATCGAAATTACAAAGTCAAAATATAATTTAAAAAATGAAAAAGATTCTTTCACTATACTTTATCATCAGGCATTGAAACTTTATGAACCATTAAGTAATCTCATAATTCAAGAAGGAATAATAAATCACAAAGCTTTTGGAAAAATTTATGCTTATGAAGTAAATGGGTTTGGCAGTTTTAATTTAATGGATGATGCAAATATTCCTTCTTTATTATCACTCAAGTATCTTTCTAAAGAAGTAGTTGATAAAGAAATTTATTACACCACTCGTAAAATGATTTTATCCAACGAAAATCCCTTCTTTTTCAAAGGCAAAGCTGCAGAAGGCATTGGGGGTCCGCATTGTGGTATGGATATGATTTGGCCAATGAGTATTGTCATGAGAGGCTTAACAAGCAATGATGATAAAGAAATAAAATTCTGTTTGGATATGTTGCAACGTACACATGCGGGCACAGGGTTTATGCACGAAAGTTTTCATAAAGATGATGTAACTAATTATACCCGTAAATGGTTTGCATGGGCTAATACTTTGTTTGGCGAATTTGTTTGGAAAGTATACAGAGAGAAACCACATCTACTAAACTAACTTTCAACTATAACTTACAACCTACCACTTAAAACTTACAACTTATTTATATGAGTACAAAAATTGCCTTGATTGTTTTATTTGTTGCAAGCATGATTTTAATGTCATACACAAGAGTCGGTAAAAAGAAACGTGTTGTTTTCTTTGGAGATTCCATCACTGAGCAAGGTGCCAAACCCGGAGGTTATATTACAAAAATGGACTCCATTATCAAACAAGAAAATATTGATACACAATATGAATTGTTAGGAGCCGGTATCAGCGGAAATAAAGTGTATGATTTATTTTTAAGAATGGATGAAGATGTCATTAATAAAAATCCAGATATAACAGTATTGTACATTGGTGTAAATGATGTGTGGCATAAATCTTCAAAGGGCACAGGTACTGATGAAGATAAGTTTGAAAAGTTTTATCGTGCCATTATTCGTAAGCTACAATATGTGAACAGTAAAATTATTTTATGTACGCCTGCTGTTATTGGAGAAAGAAAAGATTTTACCAATTCGCAAGACGGAGATTTGAACCGATATAGTAATGTAATTAGAAAATTGGCAAATGAATTTTCATTGCCATTGGTAGATTTAAGGAAGTTATTTATTGATTATGATGCAGTAAATAACCTTGAAAATAAAGACCGAGGTATTTTAACTACAGACGGTGTTCACCTGAATCCAACAGGTAATTTATTTGTAGCCAATGCAATCTGGGAAGCAATTAAGATGGTGAATTAATTTGAAAGTTGGAAAAGTCAGGAAGTTCATATAGTCAGAAAAATAACATGCATTTTATCGAATACAACAAAATCTGCAAAAAATCTCATAAAATAGCTCTCAATTACAAATCACCAAATAATAATTCTTCTTCCCTTTTTGTACCAAAATATATTTATCATGTAATAGCAAACCATTGTCAATACTGAGTTGTAGCCCATCAACTTTATTCCTGTTGATACTCAATCCACCACCTTGAATCATTTTTTTTGCTTCGCCCTTACTTGGAAATATTGCGGTATCTGCTAAGAAAGAAACGATATCAACACCCACTTCAATTTTACTTTTTTCAAACTTAATTTTCTGTACACCTTCCATATTTTCCAAATCATCAGCACTTAAACTTTCTGCCGGTGCATTGGCATTGGCAAATAATTTTTCCGTTGTTTCAATTGCCATTTGGTATTCATCTTCACCATGAACAAAAACAGTAACTTCTTTTGCTAAGGTTTTTTGTAAAAACCTTGCAGCCGGATTTTGATTATGTGCAGCAGTGATTTCTTCGATAGCAGCCTGATCTAAAAATGTAAAAATCTTAATCCACTTTACCGCATCCGCATCTGATGCATTCAACCAAAATTGATAAAATTGATATGGTGTGGTTCTGTTGGCATCTAACCAAACATTCCCACTTTCTGTTTTACCAAATTTTCCACCATCGGCTTTCGTAATAAGCGGACAAGTAAATACAAAAGCTTCACCACCACTTTTCCTTCTGATTAATTCTGTACCGGTAGTCATGTTACCCCACTGATCACTTCCTCCAAATTGCAACTTACAATTTAGCTTATTGTACAGCCAATAAAAATCATATCCTTGCATTAATTGGTATGCAAATTCTGTATAGCTGATACCTGCATCTCCTTCTATTCTTTTCTTCACACTTTCTTTTGCCATCATGTAGTTTACCGTAATATGCTTGCCGGTATCTCTCAAAAAATCAATAAAAGAAATGGCTTTAAACCAATCATAATTATTAGTCATCAAAGCCTTGTTTGCTTTGTTCGCATCAAAGTCTAAAAATTTTTCTAGTTGAGCTTGAATGCCTGCTACATTTTTTGCAAGTGTTGCTTCATCTAATAAATTTCGTTCAGCACTTTTTCCGCTGGGATCACCCACCATTCCTGTTGCACCGCCTACCAATGCTATGGGTTGATGTCCTGCTCTTTGGAGGTGAACCATTAAAAGAATTGGTACTAAACTTCCTATGTGTAAACTATCCGCTGTTGGGTCAAAACCAACATAGCCGGTAGTCATTTCTTTTTGTAATTGTTCCTCTGTACCCGGCATAATATCGGCAATCATGCCTCTCCAACGAAGTTCTGCTACTAAATTCATTCAATTATGTATTTATTGCAAATGTAGTGTAAGGATCTGCAATTGTTTAATACTATGTCAAATCATATTTTAAAACAAAATTATTTCTTTTTAACGCTTATTTAAACCTTATTACTTTTTTGCAGATTTTGTGATTAAATTGCAAGGGTAAAAGTTTGTAATCATTATTTGAATACAATGCAGTACTTTATGACCAAAATTAAAAAAATAGGTTCGTTTGTTTTAATGCACAATAAAATATGAAATTAATACAAAAAATATTTTTACTTGCTTGTTTAATCTTCATTCGTTTTCACTCTGAAGCACAGTTTAGAAAGTACTCAAATGAATTCTTAAATATTGGAGCAGGTGCAAGAGGATTGGGAATGGGTGGGGCCACTGTAGCGAGTGTAAATGATGCAACCGCTGCCTATTGGAATCCTGCAGCGTTAGTGTATGTAAAAGATCATCCCTCATTGTCAATTATGCACGCAGACTATTTTGCAGGAATTGGTAAATACGATTATGTAGGATTGGCATTACCATCAAAAAATGGCAACCGTACTTTGGCAATTAGCGTTTTGCGATTTGCGGTCGATGATATCCCCAATACATTGTATTTGATAGAACCTGATGGCTCTGTTAATTACAATAATATCACTACTTTTTCATCTGCTGATTATGCCTTGCTTTTGAGCTATGCACAAAGTATTAAAAAGAAGAATCAGCTTACGATAAATGTTGGTGGTAACGCAAAAATTATTTACAGAAATGTTGGAACATTTGCAAAGGCATGGGGTTTTGGATTTGATGGAGGTGTTCAAATCAAAAAAGATAAATGGAGATTTGCCGCTACTGTAAGAGATATTACCACCACATTCAATGCATGGAGCTTTACATTCAGCGACAGAGAAAAAGAAGTATTGTATCTTACCAATAATGACATTCCAACAAAAAGTATTGAACTAACAGCACCAAGGTTAATAGGGGCTGCAGCTTATCAGTTTAACATCAATAAAAAAATGAGTTTATTGGCTGAAGCAAATCTCCATTTCACTTTTGACGGAAAAAGAAACACAGTAATAAGTACTAATCCAATAAGCATTGATCCTAACATTGGGTTAGAGGCCAATTTGAATAACAGTGTTTTTTTAAGAGCTGGCATTTCAAATTTTCAACGTGCATTGGCAGATGGAGATACATTGAATCAAAAAAAAGTATGGATATTCCAACCAAGTTTTGGCGCAGGATTTAAGTTTGGTAATGTAGGTATTGATTATGCTTTTACCAATCTTGCCAATCAATCAAATCCTTTATATACTCATATTTTCAGCTTAAGAATTGATTTAACCAAGAAGGAAAAATAATTTATGCGCAAGCTATTTGTTATATTAACGATATTAACTTCTGTTCATGTATTTGCACAGCCTTACAATAATGAATGGATTGACTTTAACAAAACATATTACAAGTTTAAAGTTGGCAGTACTGGTTTGTATCGAATCAACCAAAGTGCTTTACCTTCAGCTATAGCTAACATTCCTGCTCAACATTTTCAACTTTGGCGTAATGGAAAAGAAATTGTTTTATACACAAGTGTTGCCACAGGATCCATACCCGCCAATGGTTTTATAGAATTTTGGGGTGAAATGAATGATGGTGTTGTGGATAAAGTTTTGTATAAAAATCCAACTTTTCAGGTTTCAGATAAGTATAGTTTGCAAACAGATACAGCTGCTTTTTTTCTTACTGTAAATACAACATCAAGCAATTTAAGATATGCTGATGTGGCAAATAATGTTGCAGCAAATACATTAACACCCGAAGCATCATTTTTACATACACAACGATTTTTTTTTAAAGAACAAATTAACAGAGGGTACGGCGATAATGTAGGAGAAAGAGTTACATCGTCTACCTTCGATATAGGAGAAGGATGGAGTACAAATGATATTCGTCAAACTACACCTTATAATTTCTCTGCTACTAATTTATATCCTGCAGGTTCAGGATCCTCACCCACATTGAGTTTGGCGGTTACAGGAGTTTCTTACAACAGCAGAACAGTTTCGTTAAAAATGAATGGGACTGCTTACATCAACAATCAGGTTTTGTTTGAAAGCAATATGCCTCCGGGTTATTCTTATGGAGCTGAAACTTCAAAAGTTTTTACCAATGGTTCTAACACAATTCCGTTAAATGCAATTAGTAGTAATAGCAACAGTTTCACAATTGAAATTAATGCACCGAATGATAATACAAATAGAATTGTTGCTCACTATGTTTCATTAACTTATCCAAGACTTTTCAACTTTGCAAACAACACTAATTTTTCTTTTAGTTTACCTGCAAGTACCAATGTTTCCGGTACTTACATAGAGATTTCAAATTTTAATAGCACATCTGTTCCGGTTTTGTACGACATTACCAATAACAAAAGATTTCTAGCTGTTGTAAATAATGGATTGATCAAATTTGCTTTGCCTTTTTCATCTCAACAAAGAGATTTTATTTTAGTTAGTCAAGATGCTTCTGCAATTAATATAATTAATTCATTTACTTCCAAAAACTTCATTAATTTTTCTACTATATCCAATCAGGCTAATTATTTAATTGTATCCAATAAATTACTGGGAATTAATACCGGCGGATCGGTTGATTTGTACCGTCAATACAGAGCATCATTTCTTGGTGGAAGCTTTAATGCAAAAATTTATGATATTGATGAACTTGTAGATCAGTTTGCATTTGGTATAAAAAAACATCCGCTAAGTATTAAAAATTTTGTTCGTTTTGCTAAACAAAGTTTTACAATACCACCTACTCATTTATTCATGATTGGTAAAGCTGTTGCTTATGATGAATATCGTAATTTTGAAAACACCTCATTTGCTGATAGATTAAATCTAGTACCAACTTTCGGCTGGCCCGCGAGCGATATGTTGTTGACTTCGCCTGCAAGCATAGTTGCACCACTTGTAATGACCGGAAGGATTTCCGCAGTAAGTGCACAAGAGGTAAATACTTATTTGCAAAAAGTAAAAGAGTATGAAGCTCAAGCACAAAATAATGTACAAACAATTTCTAATAAACTTTGGATGAAACAAGCTGTAAACGTTGCAGGAAGCAATGATGCTGCAATAGAACAACAGCTAATCTATTATTTGAATGGATATAAAAATATACTAAAGGATACCTTGTATGGTGGGAATGTTAGTGATTTTAATACACAAGCAACAGGTGGTGGAGCTACTCCTGCAGTAATTAATTATTTGAAAAGTTTGTTCAGTAGTGGAATCAGTTTACTTACTTATTTCGGACATAGTGCAGCAAGTCAGTTGGACTATAATTTAAACAACCCATATGATTATGAAAACTTAGGAAAATATCCTATGTTTTTATTGAACGGATGTAATGCAGGAAATTTCTTTGATTACGATACATCAAGGTTAAATAACATTACTTCATTCTCGGAAAAATTTGTTTTTGCACAACAGCATGGTGCTATTGGGGTTATTGCAAGTTCACACTTTGGTTTAACCGGGTATTTAGATACATATTCTACTACATTTTATCAGTCAGTTACAAAAACAAACGGGTATAAAAATTTTGTTGGTAAAAATATGATTGATGCAATTGTTCCATTGCTTGGTGATTATTTGCCACAAAGAATGCATGCTGAGCAGTTTTTAATACATGGTGATCCGGCCATTAAAATATATGCACATGACAAACCAGATTTTGTGGTAGAAGATCAAACGGTAAGTATTGCTCCATCAGCTCTTTCGGTAGCCGATACAAAATTTACTTTAAAAACATTGATTTATAATATTGGTAAAGCACAAGCAGCAAGAGCTAATAATTCTGGTGATTCTTTACAAGTAACTATAAAATGGCAACATGGCGATGGCAGTATTGATTATTTGTATCGAAAATTCATAAAACCATCTATTCGTTTTGCAGATTCAATTGTGATGGATATTCCCATTGTTCCTACAAGAGATAATGGTAATAATTGTATCACTATAATATTGGATAGTTTGAATCAATTTGATGAATTGAGTAAATCGAATAACTCCATTACCAAATGCTTTTTCATTTTTGATAATGACTTAAAACCCGTGTATCCATATACGTTTGCAATAACCAATAAGAGTTCTGGAAAGTTATATGCATCAACTGCCAATCCATTTGCAACATCAAGGCAATATGTTATGGAAATGGATACTACAGAATTATTCAATTCTCCTTTTAAAATTTCGAAAACGATTACAAGTGCAGGTGGTATAATTGAATTTGATCCACAAATTACATATAAAGACAGCACTGTATATTACTGGAGAGTAGCACCTATTCCAACTTCGGGGTTATTTAAATGGAATACCAGTAATTTCATCTATTTGAATGGTGCTGAAGTAGGCTTCAATCAAAGCCATTTGTATCAGCACATGAAAAGTAATTTGGAGCGAATAAAATTGGACAGCTTTTCCAGAATATGGAATTTTGGTTTAGCCAATACAGGCTTTACAGTTACGCAAGGAGTATATCCTTATACCGATCAGGATGCAAATTTCTCGATATTTAAAAATGGTCAATCAATAATAAGAAGTGGATGTTTGGGTTACTCAATTCGTTGGAGTTTGTTTGATCCTGTGAATATGAAGCCTTTTTATAACCAAGCTGCGCCTTCTACAGATTCGGTTGGTCCAAGCGGAGGTTTTATGGGCAGTTCAACTATTACATGTAATAAATTAGGTCGCCAGTTTAATTTTGAATTTAATTACAATACCTTGGCTGGTCGTAATCAAATGCGTGACTTTATTAATTGGATTCCAACCAATGTAATTGCTGTTGCAAGAATTACACTGGATTTGCCATTTGATCCTAATCCTGTAAGCATTTGGCGGGGCGACTCTATTCCAAATGGTTCAATTGCCAATACGCTTTATGGGAAATTAAAATCGGTTGGTTTTGCTGACCTTGATTTATTTAATTCTCCAAAGCCTTGGGTATTCATGTTCCAAAAAAATAGCAACAATGCGTTTAGTCCTAAATGGAAATTTGGATACGATTTTAATGAAACTGCTCACATGGATGTAACTGCTGTTTCAACTGATACATTGGGCTTTGTAACTTCACCAAATTTTGGTCCATCAACTTCATGGAAACAATTAAAATGGCGAGGTGCATCTATTGAAAGTATTCTAGGTGATATTCCAACTGTTGATGTGATTGGTGTTTCAAATTCAGGTATTGAAACCATATTATTTACAAATATTTCAGCTGCACAACAAGACTTCAGTCTTAGTACAATTAATGCAGTTCAATTTCCTTATTTAAAATTGAAAATGAAAAATTTGGATAAAGTTAATCTCACTCCTTATCAGCTTCGCTACTGGCGTTTGATTGGTGATATGGTGCCTGAAGGTGCCATTGCTCCAAACATCAATTATACATTTAAAGACACATTGGATGCCGGAGAAAAATTGAATGTTGCTATTGCTTTTAAGAATATCAGTGATGTTGCTTTTCCAGATAGTATTCAAGTGAAAATGCAATTATTTGATGCCAATAATGTTGTGAATAATATTGTAATTGCAAAGTTGAAAAAATCGCTGAACCCCAATGATACCGCAACTGTCAGATCAACAATAGACACTAAAAATTTTATAGGAAACAATACTTTACACATTGATATTAATCCGGATAATGCACAACCTGAACAATATCGGTTCAATAATTTTGTGTATAAAAATTTCTTTGTGAAATCGGATAAAATTAATCCTTTGGTTGATGTGACTTTTGATGGAATTCATATTTTGAATGGTGATATTGTTAGTAGTAAACCAGCTATCAGAATAAAATTAAAAGATGAATCTAAATTCCTTTCACTCAACGATACAGGAGGTATTACGTTACAACTTCGTTATCCTGATTATTCTGTCAAAAGATTTAAATATGGTACAGATACTTTACGATTTACACCTGCTACAATCAATGGTTCTGACAACACAGCAATAACTGATTTTACGCCTGTTCTTACACAAGACGGAGAATATGAATTGTTTGTAAAAGGAAAGGATATGAGCAACAATAGCGCAGGTTCACAAGATTATAGAGTAACCTTTAATGTAAACAATAAGCCCATGATTAGTGAGGTGTTTAATTATCCAAATCCATTCACTACATCTACTGCATTTGTATTTACACTAACCGGTAATCAACTTCCAAGTAATATTCGAATTCAAATACTTACTGTTACAGGAAAAATTGTTCGTGAAATTAATAAAGACGAATTAGGACCTATCAGAATTGGTAGAAATATTACCGAATACAAATGGGATGGCACAGATAGTTACGGACAAAAATTGGCCAATGGTGTTTATCTCTATCGCGTCATTACCAATCTTAATGGCACTGCACTCGAAAAGTTTGATATCACAGATTTTAATGGAGATAAAATAAAGACTGCTAACTATTTTAAAGGTGGTTATGGAAAAATGTACTTAATGCGCTAATGATTCTAATAAAACACTTCTGAAGTTCAAGCTTCATTTGTGTAAATTTGCGACATGAATTTACAGTATACAGGATTTGGTACACGTGTTTTAAACTTTGGGATTGACACAGTAGTAGCTGCATTGTTGGCAATGCTTTTTTATAGAATTTACAATTGGTATGTTTTTTACTATCAAATTTCCTATTTAAATTTTGGTTGGTTTTTCTTTGGTACATTATTTATGTATTATTCGATATTCGAATCTTTATTTGCCCGTACACCGGGTAAATGGCTTAGTCATAGTAAGGTTGTAAAGACGAATGGATTAAAACCAAGCATTCTTCAAATAATAGTTCGTTCATTGGTTAGAATTACAATTATCGATATGTTTTGTTATCCTTTCCTTGAAAAAACTTTACATGATTATGTGAGTAAAACGGAATTGGTACAAGCATAAAATCAATTTTGAAATTTAATGTGAAACAGCTTTTTATTTCAATATTTAATCAATACTTTTTTTAATTTTTATATGGCAAAAATCCCAATTAATATAGCAACAGGAAGTTTACAACAAGCTGAAATGATTGTTGGCATTGACTTAGGAACAACGAATAGTTTAGTGGCTATTATTCATCCCGAAACAAAACAACCTATTGTCTTAAAAGAACACAACAGTAGTAGTCTGGTTCCGAGTGTAATTCATTTTGATAAATCTGGCAATGTAACTGTGGGTGATGAAGCCAAAGCTTATTTAGAAACTGAACCGCAACAAACTATTTTTTCATCAAAAAGATTAATGGGAAAAAGTTACAATGATATAAAAAATAATGCTGATTTTTTTACGTATAAAGTGATTGATGACGATACAGAAAGTTTGGTGAAAGTGCAAGTGGGACAACAGTTTTATTCTCCTATAGAGTTATCTTCTCATATTCTTACAGAATTAAAAAACAGGGCTGAACATATTTTAAAAACACCTGTAACAAAAGCAGTCATTACTGTTCCTGCTTATTTTAATGATGCACAACGCCAGGCAACAAGAGATGCAGGAAAACTTGCTGGATTGGATGTTTTGCGAATTATCAATGAACCAACTGCCGCAAGTTTGGCGTATGGTTTTGGTGTGGATACTAATGATGAAAAAACGATAGCTGTATATGATTTAGGCGGTGGAACTTTTGATGTTTCAATTTTGAAAATTGTGAATGGTATTTTTGAAGTATTAAGTACCAATGGTAATACTTACTTAGGTGGTGATGATTTTGATAAAGCCATCATGCAATATTGGATGGATGCTTTGAATATTACAAATGAACAATTACGAAATGATAAATCATTATCTCAGGGTTTGCGTTTGCGTGCTGAGGAAGCAAAAAAATATTTGAGTAACCATGAAGTTTTTGAAACTACTTTTTTGCATTATAATTTGTCAATTAGTCGTAATCAGTTTGAAATATTGATACAGCCACTCGTTGACGCTACTTTACATAATTGCATCAATGCTTTAAATGATGCAGGTGTTACAAAAAATGAAATTGATATAATTGTAATGGTAGGAGGAAGTACTAGAGTACCTGCAGTTAAAAATGCAGTGAGTAACTTTTTTGGAAAGTCTGTCAATGATTCTCTAAATCCTGATGAAGTTGTGGCTTTGGGAGCAGCCATTCAGGCGGATATTTTAGCCGGGAATAATAAAGAATTTCTTTTACTTGATATTACGCCATTAAGCCTTGGATTGGAAACGATGGGCGGTTTGATGGATGTATTGATTCCAAGAAATTCTAAAATTCCAATAAAAGCAGGAAGACAATATACTACTCAGAAAGATGGTCAAGGCAGTATGCGTATTTCTGTTTTTCAGGGAGAAAGAGATTTGGTAAAAGACAACAGAAAACTAGCAGAATTTAATTTAACCAACATTCCCGGCATGCCCGCAGGACTTCCAAAAGTTGAAGTAAATTTTTTAATTAACGCCGATGGTATTTTAGTGGTTACTGCAAAAGAATTACGCAGTGGCGTACAACAAACAATTGAAGTAAAACCACAATACGGATTAAGTGATGCAGATGTTGAAAAAATGCTAATGGATAGTATCACGCACGCCAAAGAAGATATTGCTATAAGGGCTTTGGTAGAAGCTTCTACAGAAGGAGAACAGTTGTTGTCTGCTACAGAAAACTTCTTATCAAAACATGCAAGTTCAATTCAGCAAGATGAATTAATGGCTACAGCCCAGGCGATGCAGGCTTTACAATTGGCTTTGACTATGGCTGATAAAAATTTAATACAATCAAAAATTGAAGTATTGAATGAAATCAGCAGACCTTACGCTGAACGTTTAATGGATGAAGCTGTTGGCACTGCAATGAAAGGAAAAACAATTGAATAGCAAATTAGCTTAATTGCAAATCTCTAAATCTGTTTAGGTATTTTCCAATGATATCAAATTCTAGATTTACTATATCGCCTTCATCTACAAATTGAATATTGGTATGATTGTAGGTGTAGGGAATAATTGCAACATGTAGTGTAGTGCGACCAACATTAAAACAAGTAAGGCTGATCCCATTGATACAAATGGAACCTTTTTCAATTACCAATGCTGCAAATTTTTGATCAAATGAAAAACTAAAAAGCCAGCTTCCATCCATTTCTTTCTTTTCAATACAAATGCCTGTTGCATCTACATGGCCCTGAACAATATGTCCGTCAATTCTTCCCTGAAATGGCAAGCATCTTTCTAAATTAATTTTTGCACCTAATTGCCAAAATTGTACGTTGGTTTTATGGATAGTTTCAGCTATTGCTGTAACAGTGTGCTGATTGCCTTCTATTTTTTCTACAGTAAGGCAAACGCCATTGTGAGCAATGCTTTGATCCACTTTTAATTGATGGCTAATTTCACTTTCAATTGTAAAACTTAAATTGGTATTGTCACTTACTATATTTTTAATAACACCTGTTGCTTCTATAATTCCTGTAAACATCTTATTTTATTTGTTGCGTAAATTAAAAAATGGCTGTAATCTTGTTACAAATATCTTCATAACAGATAATGAAACAGAAAAGTTGGATAATAATATTATTAATACTCGCTTTATGCAATACGGTATTGTATTTCCCAACTCAATTCTTTTTTTTGAATGACGATTTTATTCATCTTGCATTGACCGATGAAGGCGTTTTTTTCCAGCATCGGTCCATTCGCCCTATTCATGAACTATTGGTAAAATTTAATTTATTGATTTGGGGCAAAAATGCTTTTGGATTTCATCTTACATCACTAATACTTCATTTTGTTGTTTGTATTCAATTGTTTTTTGTGAGTACTTTAGTTTTGATAAAGCAGTTGAATATTAATACTAATAACGCCAAACAAATTTCATTTCTTGCGGTTGCACTTTTTTTAATCTATCCACAATACACAGAATCATTGACCTGGATTATTGGTGGTGCACCAATACTATCAGGAATCTTTTTATTATTATCTCTACAAATCTATTATCAGGAAAAATTGAATTTAATTCATTTTTTAATTGGTTTTTTATTTTTTCTAATCAGTTTATTTACTTACGAACAAGGAATTTTATTCCCAATATTTTTGTGTTTTTTATTAATCGGAAAATCAAAAGAAAATTATTTTAACAAAAGGCTGAAATACACATTAATACTGCTTTTTGCTGGTTTCATATATATATTCTTAAGAAAAATAATTACCACCGAAATTGTTGGTAATTATGAGGGTGAAAATTTCAACTTCAGCCACATTTCAGCTTTGGTGGGCAATGCTGTTCGTTTATTTTTTCGATTGATTTTAAACCCATCATCAATTTATTTATTTATTGTAGGAATAGTTGTTGTAATGCTATTTACTTCAATAATACTTTGGAGATTGAAAAATCGGATTGCAAATTATCAATTGTTGTTTTTTATTGCAATTATTGTCTTACTGATAATTCCAGTTTTTTCATTGGGAATATCTGTTCAGTCATTTGAGTCTGGCAGATATTTGTATTTGCCCTCTATTTTTTTGGTAATGTTATTGAGTAAATTATTGGTAGAAACATATTATTCATCAATCATTCCCCAAAAATGGATGCTGATTATTTTTTCTTTTTTTTGCATGTATTGGATGAATGGAAAAATAAGGGGAGCCAAAAATTACAAATCTGCTTCTGATTATGTGAAAAATACCCATAAAGCAGTTCGGGAACATTTTAATGTTTCAAACGATACATTTTTTATTGATTCCCTTCATTCAACGGTTCATAAAATTCCTGTTTTCAGAACGGGTTTTAAACAGGGCATTCAATGGTTACATCCCACTATTGATACCAATAAAATTGTAGTTAATCATTTTGATGACAATATTCTTGTTAAGAAAAACTAATTCTAATTTGGCTATTTAAAAGCAAAGCCTATCTTTGCCCCCATTTAATCACCTAAAGGAGGTATATCATTTATGCTTATTATTGATTCAAAAGACTGCGAAAACATCGACAAGGCGCTTAAAAAGTACAAGAAGAAGTTTGAAAAAAGTAAAACTTTATTGCAATTAAGAGAACGCCAAACATTCACCAAGCCTTCTGTTACAAGAAGAATGCAAGTGTTGAAAGCGATTTACAAGCAGAAGCTATCTAGTGGACAATTAGAAGGTTAATATCCTTTTTATACCCATATATTATTGAGTAGTCTATAGTTATTAACTTTAGACTACTTTTTTTATGGTTATAACTGAACAATATCCAGCAATTAATACTTTTTTAAACTACTTAAAGTTTGAAAAAAGATATTCTCAGCACACAATCATTTCTTATGAGAATGATTTGAGCCAATTTTTCTCTTATCTCTCAGAACAATATCCTGATACAACCATTATCGACATCAAATCAATGATGGTGCGAAGTTGGTTGGCACAGTTAAAAGGTGAAGAAGATTTATCTGCGAAAAGTATTAACCGTAAAATTTCAGCTTTAAAATCTTTTTTTAAATACCAGATGAAAATTGGTTTGCTACAACAAACTCCAATGACCACTATTGTAGCTCCCAAAATTACAAAACGGTTGCCAAGTTTTATTCAGGAGAGTCAGTTAGATACCTTGTTTTACCATGTTGAGTTTTTGGATAATTGGCAGGGTTGTACAGAAAAATTAGTATTGTATTTATTATATGCCACTGGTATGCGTTTAAGTGAATTGATACATCTCAAAGAAACCCAGATTGATATTGCCAATAGGCATATTAAAGTGTTGGGAAAAGGTAATAAAGAACGCATTATTCCTGTATCGCAACTATTGGTTGATAATATTGTGCAATACATACAAAACAAGCCAATAAAATTGGAAGGAATTTTCAATGTATTTGTAACAGAAAAAGGCAAACCATTAAACCCAAGATCTGTATATGGTTTTGTAAAGAAAAATTTAGGGTTGGTTACTACAGCTCAAAAGAAAAGTCCACATACATTGCGGCATAGTTTTGCTACCCATTTAATGAATAATGGTGCCGATTTAAATGCTGTAAAAGAACTTTTGGGTCATAGTAGTTTAGCAGCTACCCAAGTATATACACATAATACTATCGAGAAATTAAAAGAAGTATTTCAGAAAGCACATCCGAAGGCATGATTTACTGATTTTCATTTGTTAAAATGTGCAAAAAATTCAAAAATTTTAGGTAATAAAATATTGGAACTATTATTTAATTGCAGTAACTTGTAGTTGACAATAATCAATAAATATACTCTCGACTTTATTTATTTTATTGTTCATTATAATTTATTATTTCACTATTTTAAATTGCAATTTCTATGAACGTAAAAATTCAATCAGTACATTTCGATGCAGATCAAAAATTGGTAGATTATGTTTCCGAGAAAGTAGAAAAGTTAAGAACTTTTCATGACCGTATTATGAAAGTGGATGTTTTTTTAAAACTTGACAATGTAGTTCATAATATAAAAGACAAAGTTGCTGAAATACGTGTTCATGCTCCCAAACATGATTTCTTTGTAAAAGTTACCTCAAAATCATTTGAAGAAAGTTTTGATAATGCCTTGGATTCTATTTCTAATCAAATCATCAGAAAAAAAGAAAAGCTAGCTCTTTAATTATTTGATACTTAAAAAGCCGTAATTTATGTTGCGGCTTTTTTTATGGTAATTATCAAAAAATAAATTCTCTTCTGCCAATATTCCATCTGATGCCTGCTGTTACAACTTTAGTATTAAGTTTTCCGGTTGTCATTCGATCAAAATTTCTCGATAAAAAAGAAATATCAAAAAATAAATTCTCTTTGATTTCATAACTCGCCAATAAAGTTATGATAGTACATTTTGCCAAATCACCTGCTCCAATTTCCAATCCATAATCCATAGATCTTGTTTGGTTGAAACTGAAAATGTTACTTCCAAAATTTTGCAGTGTGCCTTGCTTTACACTATCCAAACCTTGTTTGTAATAAATAAGTTTTGCTTCTAAAAGCAATTTAGGTATGGGTTGATATTTTATTATGCCTATATACTCTTTAAAATTTGCTCCTAAAGGATGTGCTAATTGTTGATTGTAATGATTGTAACTCGTAAACGAATCTGTACTAGAATAAGTGAAAGGTCTTACAACATTGGTTTCTGCTTGAATATCTAAATTTTTAATTCCAAAAACATCAATGTATTTAAAGCCCAATTGATAACCATATTTGTTGCCCCACCAATTGTTTTTTAGTTCATTTATTTTCAACCGATCAATCATCATTTGATGATAAATTTGAATTCTCTTAGCCAAGTTAAATTTAATATCAAAGCCTGTATAATTTTTATCATTAATTCCTTTTTCACTTTTACTTGGAATGTGTACAAACATAATTGGATTGAATAATGGTAAACTCATGGCATCTGTCTTACCTAATATTACACCATCAAATAAGCCAATGTTTAGCCACTTAGTGGCGTTGTAACTCAAATAACTTATTCTGCTATATTTTCTTGGATAAATTCTATCAGTTCCTGCAATGCGCTGCGACACCAACTCCATGAATAAGTTTTGGTAACTGAACTTTCCAAAACGAGCATTTACTTTTAAAAACATTGCATTTGTGCTGAAATCACTTAATAGTAAACTTCTGTAACCATTGCCAATAAAATTTCTGTCATATCCTAGTTGCATATCTATAAAATTTGCAACTTTCCATGTAAGTCCACCTCTCATATCAAAAAAATCTGACCCATTTGTTTTAAATCCTTTATAATAACCCGCACCAGGAACTGCAGTATTATAGTTGATATAATTTTTTACATAGTCGGGTTGTCTTTCTTGATTTTCTGTGAAATAAAAATAAAATCCAATTTTTGAATTGATATCTCCACGCATTACAACACCTCTTTGATTAATGAAAGTACTTTGTGTATTTCCACCTTTACTTCCTTGCTGATATTGAATAATAGGATTTACAATTAATCGAAAGCCTTCCTTATTCAAATCAACCATATTTGCTTTTGAGAGATAAAAATTTTTAAGAATTGGTTGCTTACTTAAATAAGTATTTTTCATTTTACTCCACTCACTATTAGCCAACAACATACTTTGCATATTGTGATAGTCAATATTTGATAGCCCTTGTTTTACCTTGTTATTAGTATTGTTGTACAAACTATCTAAATGTTCTGTTTCACTTATTACATCTCTTCTGTTGTAGGGTTTTATAGCTGAAAATGTAAAATAATTCGTCCTGTTTTTTATTTCTAATCTGTTTAAAAGAATTTCTTCTTTACCACCAGGAATTAAATAAGTAGTTTGGGCTAAAGTTGCTGCGGGCAGAGCAACAATCAGTAAAATCAATAATTTATATGCGGTAATTTTCATTACTAATGGTATTAAAATTCAAAAGTTCTTTTGTTGATATTCCATCTAAAACCTAATGAGTACATGGTGGTATTTTCAGCAGTACCAATTACCAATTTGTAATTTCTTACTGCAATTGAGGCATCAATAAATAAATTATTTTTCAATTCATAAGAAGCATTAGCACTAATAAAAGTGCAAGTGGCTTTATTCCCCGCACCAATTTCATAGCCATAATTTTTTTCAACACCTGTAATTGGATCTTTGTACCTGTTTCGGTAATCAATTAAAATATTATTACCAAAGTTTCTTCCTACGGTATCCTGCCCCTGATAATAGTACATTAGCTTGCCTTCAAGAAATAATTTTTGTATAGGTTGATACCGTACTGCCAAAATATATTCTTGAAAACCTGCTCCCAAAGGATGTGCAAGTGCAATATTATTATTACTGTAATTAGAAACAGAATCATAGTGTGTATACATGAAAGGCCTGCTTCTGTTGCTTTCCAGCTGCACATCCAGATTTTTAATTTTAAAAGCATCAATATATTTTATACCCAATTGATAGCCATATTTGTTAGCCCACCAGCCACTATTTGCCTTGATTTCCGACAACTTAAATTCATCTAAAACAAATTGTCCATATACCTGAAAACGCTGTTTGATATTGGCTTTAAAATTCAAGCCAACTAATGCATTATCCGGACTGCCACTTTGTTGTTCCATAGCCCTTAAAAATGTAAAAGGCTGAATATAATTTAGCTCAAATTGTTTTTCTCTTCCAAAAACAACAGCATCAAAAATGCCAATATTCAACCATTTAGTTGCGTTGATGCTAAGTGTATTGATGCGTAAATACTTTTTCTTGTTGGATTCATTTGCAATTCCAAACTGGGGCGTCAACTGCATATACAAATTCTCAAAATTGAATTTCCACAGTCTAGTATTGAGTTTCAAAAAAAGTGAATTACCGCTAAAATCACTCAACATCAAACTCCTCATTCCATTGCCAATAAAATTTCGGTCATAACCAAACTGAACATCAACCATTTTTGCAAGCGTAAAATTCATTGAACCTCTAAAGTCTATGTAATTGACCGTTGTACTATCCTTTGCAGTGTAATTACTAAATCCAGGTATCGCTCTGTATTTATTGGTAAACTGTCTTACGTAGTAAGGATTTCGTTCCTGATTAGTTGTTAAAAATAATTGCACCCCAATCTTTTTTGCAATTATTGCCTGTGAACTGATACCGGCACTTACTAAAAATTGCTGTTTGGAGTTAATGCTTTCAAACCCCTGCCTATATTGTATTATAGGGTTTATTGCCAGATATAAATTCGATTTTTTTGTTTCAATTAAATGGTAATTATTTTTTTTGTCAACTGCAAAATTGTTACCCAATCCGTATGCCTGATATTCTTTTAAAAATTCGTGTAAGTTCTTTTTGTCAATTTCAGTTAATACAGTGTATTGTTCATTCTTTAATTTTAACAAGCTGTCAGACGCAGCAACTTCTTGTACCATCAACTTCGAATTTAATGGCTTTTGGTAAGAACTATTTAGTCCTTCACGTCTTGTTTTAATTTCCAGTCTGTCTAAAAAAAAATCACTTTTACTTCCCTGTGGAATATAGTAGGTTTGCGACATTGAATGAAGCGGAATTAAAAGTAATATTGCTTTGCAAAGCGTTTTAAAAATGTGCATGGTGTTTAATTCAAATAACCCAAAAATATTGTATGAGCAATTACATAATTAAAGATACAACCATTATCAATGAAGGGCAAAGAATTAGTGGAGATGTGTTGATAAAAAACAATCGTATTGAAAGAATAGGTGGAGTTATCAACACCACCTATGCAATTAATGAAATTAATGGAAGTACTCAGTTTTTACTTCCTGGTTGTATTGATGATCAGGTGCATTTCAGAGAACCAGGACTAACACACAAAGCAACAATTGCAACTGAAGCAAAAGCAGCAGTAGCAGGTGGTGTAACCAGTTTTATGGAAATGCCCAATACCAATCCACCCGCATTTACACAAGAATTATTAGAAGATAAATATCACTTAGCGTCTCAATCATCACTTGCCAATTACTCTTTTTACATGGGTACAAGCAATGATAATTATGATGCTGTTATGCAAACCAATCAAAAGAAAAATGATGTTTGTGGTATTAAAATTTTTATGGGTTCATCAACAGGAAATTTATTGGTAGATAGTCCTTTGGTGTTGGATAAAATTTTTTCAGGAAGTGAATTGTTAATTGCTACGCATTGTGAAGACGAGCAAACTATTAAAAATAATTATGCTGCTTTAAAAGCTTCCAAATCTTTTTTAGAACCTGCAGATCATCCTATAATTCGTGACGCTGAAGGCTGTTTTGAAAGTAGTTTCAAAGCTATTCAGTTTGCAAAAAAATATGATACTCGTTTACATATTTTACACATCAGCACCGAAAGAGAATTGCAATTGTTTGGTAATTTACTGCCACTAGAACAAAAAAGAATTACAGCAGAAGTTTGTGTGCATCATTTGCATTTCACTGCAGATGATTATACAATATTAGGTAATCAAATTAAATGCAATCCTGCAATTAAAGCACCAAATAATAAAGCAGCATTATGGGCAGCTTTGCTAGACGATCGATTAGATGTAATCGCTACAGACCATGCCCCACATACGTTAGCTGAGAAAGGTTTGTACAGAGATAATAATCGTATATTATCAATTGCCAAACTAGGCGAAGACCAATACGAACATGCACACGCTGGATTGCCTTTGGTACAACATACATTATTATTGATGTTGCATTATGTACAACAGGGAAAAATTCCTTTAGAAAAGGTAGTTGAAAAAATGAGTCATGCTGTTGCTACTTGTTTTCAAATTAAAGAACGTGGCTTTATCAGAGAAGGTTATTTCGCCGATCTTGTGATGGTAGATATGAATAAGCCAACAACCATTCAACAAGAAAATATTTTATACAAATGTGGCTGGAGTCCTTTGGAAAATTTCACCGCTCCTGCAACAATTACACGTACATTTATTAATGGAAATATGGTGTATAATAACGGTACTTGGAATGAAGCAACAATGGGTATGAGAATGAAATTTGACAGAGGATAAAAAAATATTTTCTTTCCAAACAAATTTTGAATATGCTGGTAGATAAAACAACATTATGTGATTTATCCATTTTTGAAAGAGAAGAAGAACTATCTGTTTTTCATCTCCTTAATCATACGCATACCAATCAGGGAAGAGATTATTTGTGGCAAATACTCAATAATCCATTGCCCAATATTCCTGCAATTCATGATGTACAAAATTTAATCAAACACATACAAGGCATTGCAATAAAATGGCCTAATACCATTACCAACGGGACAGTTATGGTGATTGAAAAGTTTTATGATACCCCCATCAGTCCGTATCCTAAAAACAAAAATGAAGTTGAAAGTTTTTTCTACAAGTTATTCAACAAGTTTGATTATTCGCTTAGTAAATACTCTGTAGAACATGCTATTAGTTTTATAAAAGGAATGTATCAATTGACAAATCTTTTAAAAGATTCTGATAGTAAAAAATTACAAAATTGGGTAGATACTATTCTTGAAAAATTCAATCATTATTTGGTTCAGCAAATATTGAATTTAGATGCTAAATCAAATTTACAACCACATCAGATATTACAATATGCTCATTTTTTTCGTCATAATTTCAAGTATGAAATCAATGAATTGATTGATTTGTACAGCCAACTCGATGCTTATCTAAGTTTGGCAATTGCATGCAATAAAAATCGTTATACATTTCCTGTTATTCATCAAAGCGAAACGCCTTTTATTTATGCTGAAAAAATGTATCACCCTTTGTTAAAAAGCCCTGTCAGCTATGATGTACAGCTAATGAGAGAAAAGAATTTTCTTTTTTTAACGGGTGCTAATATGGCTGGTAAAAGTACATTTATCAAAACAGTAGGAGTGAGTGTTTATCTGGCTCATGTAGGCATGGGTATACCTGCACAAAATATGGAGATGAGTTTTTTTGACGGACTGTTAAGCAACATTCATGTGTCTGATAATATCATGAAAGGCGAGAGTTATTTTTTCAATGAAGTACATCGGATTAAAAATACTATCGAAAAAATCAGTGATGGAAAAAACTGGCTGATACTGATAGATGAACTATTCAAAGGTACCAACATTCAAGATGCTATGAAGTGCAGTACAGCTGTAATTGAAGGATTTTGTAAAATGAACAATGCCCTATTCGTTTTATCAACTCATTTGTATGAAATTGCTGAAGATTTACAAAAACACAACAACATACAATTCAAATATTTTGAAACTTCTGTATCCAACAATCAATTATTGTTCAGCTACGAATTAAAGGAAGGAATCAGTAATGACCGCCTTGGATACCTCATTTTACAACGTGAAGGCGTAGTATATTTATTGAATAATTTATAATTAGGTTTTTGTGGCAATGTGCTGCAACGGTTTACTCATCTGTATTTGGGGCTTTTCGCATGTAGTCCTCGCAAAGCTGTGGGCTACTTTGCTACAATCCCTCTGCCTTTGAACTATGGTACATAACTGATCTTTTGTTATAATAATTTTAGACACAATGCGTAAAAATTATTTGATACAATTAAATAGCTTAAGCAGAATACTAGAGGTAGATTATTTTGACTCACGGATATTACAGATACTTTTGTTGAATTGCACAATGAGCTGAGTTATTTCTGCTACAACTTTCTATAATATTTGCTTTTATACGATTTTAAATTTCTTTACACAATATCTCATTTGTGAAGATTACAACAACTGGAGAAATAAAATATTAAGTTAGTTTGTAGTGTATAGCTGTAAAAGTTGTTTAATAAAACCATAGGCTATATTAAACAAAATATCATTTTTAGGCATTGTTTATTTGTCAAAACTTTAAAACAATAAACTATGAACAGCAAAACCCATTCAATCAGAAATGTAGTATTAATGTCTACATTATTAGCTGTATTATTCGCATCTTGTAAAAAAAATGAAGATGTAGTTCCAGCTCCCGTAGAAGAAGCAAATATCATTATTAAGCATGCTTCTCCAGATGCACCAAATGTAGATTTGTTAGTCGATGGAGTAAAAATCAACACATCAGCAATAGGATTTAACACTAACACGGGCTATTTAAAAATAAAAGCAGGTGCAAGAAATATAAAAGTAAATGCTGCAGGTAGTACCACTTCTGTCATTAATAGTAATTTGACATTGGCAAAGGACAAGAATTACACTTTGTACGCAGCTAATAGATTATCTAACATTGAGCCAGTTCTTGTTGAAGATAATTTAACCGCGCCTGCTGCCGGGAAAGCACATATCCGTTTTGTTCATTTAAGTCCGGATGCACCTGCAGTAAACATTGTGAATGGTGCAGCGACTACCAATCTTTTTTCAAGCGTTGCTTTCAAATCAAGCACTGCGTTTACTCCAGTAGATGCAACTGCTGCCGGAACAGCTTTTACATTTAATATTCGTAATGCAACCACAACTGCAAATGTAACTTCTGTACCTGCAACTTTACTTGCAGGAAAAATATACACAATTGTAATTAGAGGTTTTGTAACACCTCCAACAAATAACACCAACACATTGGGTGCCACTCTTATTACAAACAAATAATTATTTTAAAACAAATAGCCCATTAATTAATGGGCTATTTGTTTGGTTGTCGCTTTTTATTCAATACCTTCTGAAATTGAAGATACAGATTGCAACATTGCTAGTACAGCTGAGTAAAGTTGATGTTGTTCGCTTTTTTTGAGCTTAAAGCTATATTGCAAATCATGCATGAAAAGGATGATATCTTTTCGGGCTACTTTTTGAAAAACTGCATGTTGCGGTTTGCGTATTTCAAATTCATCTTTTAATAATTCTATAATCGGAACATCAAGGATGACCGATATCTGCTTAACGTGATTTACGGTAAGCTGTGTTATGTTATTTTCTATTTTACTGTATGCATTCTGAGAAATGCCCATTTTTTTAGATACGTACCCCTGCGAATAATTTCTTAATTCTCTAAATTGTTTAATAATACTTCCTGGCATAAAAGTTTGTGTTCGTACAAATTTCAGTAGAAACAATATATCCTGCTGAATTATTTTATTTTTGTAAAATAAACGAATACATGACTTGCTTTTCTTTTGCTCATTGAATAATGTTCTATTGCTAAAGTTGCGGGCTTTTTTGTTGCAATTCCCATGCCATTGAACATAGTATATCATTTATTATTTACAAAGTTAATTTTGTACACAAGGCGACAAAACCCATTAAACTCAGTGAGGTATTGAAGGCCACGAGTTAATTTTTAATACATCGGCAAGAATATCCCGTTGCTCTGTTGTTTGCCATGTTGGTTCGGGCTTCGCTGCCATTCATCATCATCATCTTGGAAGAAGTGCCGAAAGTTGTTGAGCTCCAGTAGTATCCGGTACCACCGCCACTATCAATGGTGCCGCTTGCTGGTATAGCATATGAAGGGCCATTGTACCTTCGTCCAGAAAGTGGCAGCTTGAGAGGAGAAGCGAATCCACCGGCTGCATTACTCGAGGTCCAGCTTAACCGTTCGGTTTCTAATTCGGTGGTGGTTGGCAACCGCCATCCTGTGGGGCAAACATTGTTGGTACTCCCAACACCCTGCCAGAGTAAATTATTTACAGGGTTTCGCCAGTTATTATCTATATAAACATCAGGAGACAAGATAAAATTACCATGTCCTGGATTGTCGGTACTACTAAGTGTAGTAGTAGTGGGTGATCCTGTACCTGTGCTGCTGCTTGTCCAAGTAACGGATTGATGCCCATCATCACCTCGTCCCCATTGAAAAAGATCGCCATAGCCATTGGCATCTGAACTGCTTAATGCTACTCTGGAAGCTCCAAGATTACGGTCCATCCAAAGTCTATTGTTAGCACCTAGTACCACGCCGTAAGTAACTGAAGACCCTCTGTAGGTAAAGGTCACTTGGGTCTGGAAAGTTACGGTTCGGGTAAGCGTGATCGTTTTCCCTCCGATATTAACCGCAAAAGAAGCCGTGCCAGCACCTGCAGGAGTTCCGGTGATATTGTAAGTAAGCGAACCGTTGCCGATAGCAAAGGTTCCGGCACTTAAAGTGGCAGTGAGCCCGCTCACACCTGTGGAGGTCACTATTTGTCCGCTGTGTGGGCCACCGTTGCCGCCTGTATAATTGATCAAACTGCTAACATTACTTGCAGGTACTGCATCTGCAAGCGTACCACTGGCTGTGCCGACTGTTAGGGTTGAGACTTCTCCTGTTGCCACTGTACGCATTAGTGTGGTGGTCTGGCCCCCTACACTGATGGCAAAGTATGCAGAACCGCTGCTTGCAGGCGTTCCGCTAATGTTGTATGTCAATGACCCATTGCCTTCCACAAGTGCACCGGCATTTAGGCTTGCAGTTAGACCCGTAACCCCCGTTGAGTTGATGCTTTGTCCACTGTTGTATTCTCCGTTTCCACCCGTGTAAGTGTATGTATTACTAACTCCATTGGCTGCTAAACCTAATACAAGAGTACCATTGGAAGTGCTTGCAGTGAGTGAAGAAACAGAACCCACAGGCAATGTAGTATTCAACTGCTGCCATGTACCTGAGAAGTAAACATTCAGCATATTGGATGTTGTATTGAATATGACGGATCCATTTGCGGGATTTGTTATTGCATTTCTTTGTGTTACATTCATTCGGGGTAGTAAAAAACCCTGTGTTGTGGATGATACCTCAACGAGTCCGTTATTTCTTACATGAAGAATGGGGCCAGTGGCATTGCTAACTTTGAATGTTGAGGAAGTAGTATTTCCTGATCCCACCACTTCCAGCATGCTCGAAGGAGTATTGGTTCCAATACCCACCTGACTTAATACGATATAAGGAATCAGTATAATGATCTGGGTTATAATAATCTTTGATAAAACAGACATTCTAGACGAAATCATCGGCGTTTGATAGTTCATTTTTTAGGATAGTTTTGGCTTTGCAATTTAATATTTTATTTACTATAACTATAGCTTATTGGATTTATTTTTTTATTTAGTTGTAATGCAAAGAAATAATTACAACTTTTTTAGTATTTGATACTAAATTATGTTATAGATAAACACTATATGTAATTTTTTCTCTAGCTGTAATTTTGTTTGTGAGTATAAAAAGAATAAAATTCTTGTTTTTCATTTTGTCTAATACATTTCCTATTGCACACAGGCTAGGGATTGAAGCGGTAGCTGCCTTTGCAAAAGGCACTACAAGCGAAAAGCCCGAAACTATTGCTGCACAGTGATTTGCTGTTGACAGGCCCTTTAAAAATTTCTGTTTTGTTGTACCCAATTGGTGATGTAAGTTGCAATTTCGGTAGTGGCTGTGCCGGGTGCAAATAATTTTCCTACACCCATATCATTTAGTATTTGCATATCATCATCCGGGATAATGCCGCCACCGGTTAATAAAACATCGTTCATTCCTTTTGCTTTCATTAAAGCAATTACTTTTGGAAAAACAGTATTGTGAGCACCACTTAAAATACTAATGCCAATTGCATCTACATCTTCCTGTAATGCAGCATTTACAACCATTTCAGGCGTTTGGCGCAAGCCGGTATAAATTACTTCCATGCCTGCATCACGCAAAGCAGTGGCTATTATTTTAGCACCGCGATCGTGGCCATCTAATCCAACTTTTGCTACCAAAACTCGAATAGGTCTTTTCATAGATGCTGTTTTAAAATGATGACAACTAAGGTACTTTAATAAAGTTTAACTTAATAAATTCAACACATGTTTTATTCTGTTGTTGGTTTCCAATTTTCCAATGAGTGCTGCTATTTCAAAAACCGTTGGTCCAAATTTTCCGCCTACCAACATGATTCTAAATGGCAACATTAATTCGCCTTGTTTCAATTCATGTGTGGCAGATAATGCTTTGAAAGTTTGTTCTAAATAGGCAATACTCCAATTTTCCTGTGCGTTAAATTGTATTATTAATTCTGTAAAAAATATTTTTTTCTTTTCATCCCACTTGGTCTGTAATGAAGCAGTATCAATTGTTTCAGGCGATTGAAAGAAAAATCCTGCTTGTTCTTTGAAATCTGTAAGCAATATGCATCTTTCTTTTACCAAAGCAATAATTTGGTCAATATAGGCATCATCAAATTTCTCTAAAACTGTTCCAAATATATTTTTTACATGCATTCTGAGAATGTCGGCATCCAACTTTTTAATCCATTCTCCGTTATACCATTTTGCTTTTTCGTAATCAAATTTTGCGCCGCCTTTGTGCACTCTTTCAATGCTAAATTCTTGTACCAATTCATCTAATGAAAATACTTCTTGCTCTGTACCACTATTCCAGCCAAGCATTGCAAGCATGTTTACAAATGCTTCAGACAAAAATCCTTTCTCTTTAAAACCTATATTTACCTCTTCATTTTTAGGATCTTTCCAATCCATTGCAAATACCGGAAAACCAAGCCTGTCGCCATCTCTCTTACTCAACTTGCCATTGCCATCGGGTTTTAATATCAATGGCAAATGTGCCCATTGAGGCATATTTTCGATACCAAATAAATATTGCCACAACAAGACATGCACTGGTGCACTTGGCAACCATTCTTCTCCACGAAATGCATGTGTTATTTGCATCAAATAATCATCTACAACAACCGCCAAATGATAGGTAGGCATTCCATCAGCTTTCAACAATACTTTATCATCTACTAGGCTCGTATTAAAACTTACATTACCACGTATCATATCATTTAGATGCACTTCTGTATCTTCGGGCATTTTAATTCTGATTACACAGGCAGCTCCTTCATTCAACAATTGTTGTGTTGCAGCTTCACCCAATACCAATGAATTTTTCATTTCATTTCTGGTGTGCTGGCTATATTGAAAATTGTTGATTGTTTTTCGCTTTGCTTCCAATTCTTCTGCCGTGTCAAATGCATAGTAGGCTTTGCCTTCAGTAATTAGCTGTTCCGCATATTGACGGTAAATTGCTTTGCGCTCACTTTGCCTGTATGGGGCAAAAGGACCACCATGCAATGGACTTTCATCGGGCTGTAAGCCACACCATTCAAGACATTTGAAAATATATTCTTCAGCACCTTCTACAAATCTTGTTTGGTCGGTGTCTTCTATTCGTACAATAAAATCGCCACCATTGTGTTTGGCAAACAAATAATTAAACAACACCGTTCTCACACCACCTAAATGCAATCCGCCCGTTGGGCTTGGCGCAAATCGTACACGTACTTTTTTGGTATTCATTTTGCAAATATAAGCGAGGTATTTTTTGTACGGGCAATCGTAATGCTATGTGGCTGAAGTTGCGTCGCACACTTGTACTGTAGTCTGTCGATGCAGCTTTTTTTCATCAATTCATTTCATCACTATTCAAAAAATGAAATCACCTAACTTTATCACTTAAATTAAAGCATTGAAGCGAATTTTTTTTATAGCTTTTTTTATAATAACCTCAAAAATTGCTGTTGCGCAACTTACTTTTCCCAATCTGCAAGTGCAATACGATTCTGCATGGGTTTGTAATCATTATCAATTAATACCTGTTGTTTTTACGCCCAATACTATCAATTATAATTTGTTTCCAAAGCAGCTGCTTACTTTACAACAAGCTTTACAGCAAAAGAAATTAGTAATTAGAGAAAATTACTTTGATGGCAACGACAATGTAAATTCTTTGTCTGTCAAAAATATTTCCAAGCAACCAATTTTATTACTCGATGGAGAATTATTAAAAGGCGGTAAGCAAGACAGAATGATTGCCGAAACAAAAGTGCTTTATCCTAATCAAACCAATGAGTTGGAACTGGTAAATGTATTTTGTGTTGAAAAAGGAAGATGGAGTAAAAAAGCTAAAAAGTTTTCGAGTGAAGGGTTTGCAAGTAATAATATTCGTAAAATAGCAGATAGCACTAAAACACAACAACAAGTCTGGCGAGAAATTGAAAAACAATTTGAGCAATATCAAGTTCCTTCGGCAACGTATCCGTATGTAGAATTACAAAAACAACTGGCAATAAAGGATACGAGTTGTTATAATTATTTTGTAGAGAAGTTTAAAAACCCGACTGCTAATTATGCAGGTTTTATTGCTGTGTATGATACTACAATTATCGGGACTGATGTGTTTGCAAATCCAACAATAACAAACACTGCGTTTGAAAATGTATTATCTGCATACATGCAAATGGTATTTCCTGTAAGAGACAGTATAATGGCTGTTTCCAAACAAAAAATACATGAATTTACAGACAAGTTGTTTTCTACGGTAAACAATCAAAAAAAATTTATTGAGCATCACGGAAATATATTTTACAACAACAAAAAGCCCGTGCATTTGGTAGCTTATGGGTATTAAGCAGCAGATGATTAATTGTATTGTATAACTTTAAATCAATTATGTATTTTATTAAAACACCTTGGTTGTTAAAAAAATTATATCCCAATTTAACTTGGAATATGAATCGACATGAAAAGGTGTTGTATCTTACGTTTGATGATGGTCCACATCCAACTGCCACACCTTTTGTTTTAGAACAGTTACAATCATACAATGCAAAAGCTACTTTTTTTTGCATAGGAAAAAATGTACAGAAACATGCTGTATTGTACCAGCAAATAATTGCTGCCGGACACAATGTTGGCAATCACACACAACAACACCTGAACGGCTGGAAAACCAATAATGGCAAGTATTTACAAGATATTCAGGAAGCACAAATGCATATTGACAGTTCCTTGTTTCGTCCGCCCTATGGAAGAATAAAAAAAGCACAAGCAGATGCATTAATTAAAAATAATCCTCAATTTAAAATCATCATGTGGGATGTTTTGAGTGGTGATTTTGACACAACTATTTCCGGTGAAGAATGCTATTTCAATGTCATTAAAAATGTAAAAGAGGGTAGTATTATTGTATTTCATGATAGCACAAAGGCCTGGGATAGAATGCATGTGGCATTACCTAAAGTGTTGCAATATTTTTCAGAAAAAGACTTTGTATTTAAAGCGCTTTAAGCTTCTATCAATAAAATGCCTTCTTTTCCAAAATCAATTTTTCTTTGTTTGTATAAAGCACCAATCGTCATTTTGAATGTCTTTTTGCTCATGCCAAAAAAGTTGTAAATATCATCGGGATTGCTTTTGTCGCTATATGGTAAGTAATTATGATTCTCTTTCAACAGACGTAAAATTTTCTCGGTTTCTCCTTCTACTTTTTGGTAACCAATTTTTCCTAAAACCACATCAATCTTATTATCGGGTCTGATAGTTTTTATAAATCCTTCTAATTTATCGCCAACATTAATCTGCTGAAATACTTGGCTGTCATGCAATAATCCAATATGTGCGTTATTGATTATCATTACAAAACCAATATCTGATTTTCGGTAAGCAATTAAGCTAACTTGCTCTAACTCTTGCACAGTAAGGGTTTCATTGCTTAGTTGAAAGTCTATTTTTTCTGTTGCAGCAACTCTTCCTGTTTGGTCATCTACATAAACTTTTACTAAATATTTTCTGCCAACATGCATTGTATTTAGTTGTTGCGATTTAGCAACAAACAAATCTTTCATTAAGCCCCAATCTAAAAATGCACCTGCACCCATTGTGTTCACACAAGTTAATAAAGCAATTTCACCAACAATAGCTTTTGGTTTTTCGGTAGTTGCTATAATTCTATTTTCAGAATCGTGGTATAAAAAAACTGTTACTTCATCACCAATTTTTATTCCTCTTGGCATAAATCTTTTTGGCAACAAAACTCCCTCTTCACCATTATCTAAATAAACCCCGAATTCTACTTTTCTGTTTACTGTAAGTGTATTGTATTGTCCAATTTGTATCATGTGCTCATTCATAAATTATCAGTAAAGATATACTTTCAAAAATTGTTGTTCATTACTTTCACAATTCAATCAACAGGCATTACTTACTTTTACTGAAAAGTATGTCTTACAATGAAGGATTTAAAAAAGTATTTTATCATAACTGACGAGCCTGAAATTATTTATCAGGCACTTACTAATCCAATGACATTGAAACTTTGGACGGGTGAAGAAGCAATCATGAGTACTGAACCGGGTTCTGAATTCAGTTTATGGAATGGCAGTATTGAAGGAAAAAATATTGCCTTTGAAGCAGGTAAAAAAATAGTGCAACAATGGTATTTTGACGGACAAGATGAACCAAGTATTGTAACTATTAAATTACATCCACATAAACATGGAACTTCTGCCGAATTGAGACATACCAATATTCCCGATGAAGTATTTGAAGAAATGGAAGAAGGCTGGACAAACAACTATTTCAGAAGCCTGATGGAGTTTTATGAATAATAAATGAATAAATAATTTTTCTTCTCAAACATAGATACCACATAGGTTTAAGGCAATATGAAATCTGCTTCAATACAAGAAATAAAAAAAGAAATTATCAATTTAAATAAAACTGATTTGGCAGCTTTGTGTATTCACCTTGCAAAGTATAAAAAGGAAAACAAAGAACTGCTGAATTTTTTGTTATTCGAATCGCATGATATTGATGGATATATTCAATCGGCAATAGAGGAAATAGATGAATTGTTTTTAACCATCAATTTAAGTCATGTTTATTTCGCTAAAAAAACATTGAGAAAAATCTTAAGAATCACCAATAAGTATATAAAATATTCCGGCAACAAACAAGTAGAAGTTGAATTGCTGATACATTATTGTACAAAGTTTAAGGCGTTGGGTTTTCATAAAATGAAAAGTCAGGCTTTGAATAATTTATTGGAAGCACAAATAAAAAAAATCTACAATGCAATTGAAAGTCTGCACGAAGATTTACAATTTGAATATTTGCGTGATGTGGAAATGTTATAAAAAAACCCCACTAAATAGCAGGGTTTTAAAAATTGAATTGAAATAGTATTAGTTTTTTTCTTCCATGTAACTTTCAATTGGTTCACAACTGCAAATGAGGTTTCTATCCCCGTAAGTGTTGTTCACTCTTGCAACACTTGGCCAAAACTTATTTTGAGTTACATAATATAATGGGAATGCAGCTTGTTGTCTTGTATAGCTGTGATTCCATTCATCAGCACAAATAACAGCTTGTGTATGTGGTGCATTTTTTAATGGGTTATCTAACTTATCTGAAGAACCATTTTCAACAGCAGCAATTTCTTCTCTTATAGAAATTAACGCATCACAAAATCTGTCAAGTTCAGGTTTGTCTTCACTTTCAGTTGGTTCAATCATTATTGTTCCGGCAACAGGGAAGCTCATTGTAGGTGCATGGAAACCATAATCAATCAATCGCTTTGCAACATCTTCTGCTTCGATACCTGCTGTTAATTTGAAAGGTCTTAAGTCAACAATGAATTCATGTGCAGCAAATCCATTTTTACCGGTATATAAAATAGGATAATGTTTTTCTAATCTTGATTTCATGTAATTGGCATTCAGAATTGCATATTCAGTTGCCATTCTTAATCCGTCATAACCCAACATTTTAATGTAGCCATAACTGATTAACAAAATTGAAGCGCTTCCAAATGGCGCAGCTGAAACAGCTCCAAACCCTTGTGCAGCTTGATTTTTATCAGATGTTTGAATATGTCCGGGTAAGTGTGGCGCTAAATGTTTTTTAACACAAATAGGACCCATTCCAGGTCCACCACCACCGTGTGGTATTGCAAATGTTTTGTGTAAATTCAAATGACAAACATCAGCTCCAATAATTGCCGGAGATGTTAATCCAACTTGCGCATTCATGTTGGCACCATCCATATATACTTGTCCCCCAAATTCATGAATGATGTTGCATATATCAATAATTCCTTCTTCAAAAACGCCATAAGTACTTGGGTATGTAACCATCAATCCACCTAATGTGTCTTTATATTGTTCTGCTTTTGCTCTTAAGTCATTCAAATCAACTGTTCCGTCTTCATTGCTTTTTACAACAACCACTTTCATGCCCGCCATTACTGCACTTGCAGGATTTGTACCATGTGCAGAAATTGGAATGAGTACTACATTTTTATGTGCGTTGCCATTGGCTTTGTGATAAGCCATAATGGTTAATAATCCGGCATATTCACCTTGTGCTCCACTATTGGGTTGCATGCTGCATGCATCAAATCCTGTTGCTTCGCATAAGTAAGCACTCAGTTCCTCTATAATTTGTTGGTAGCCTCCTGCTTGATTTTTTGGAACAAAAGGATGTAATCCCCCAAATTCAGGCCAGCTTACAGGCATCATTTCTGAAGCAGCATTGAGTTTCATAGTACAACTTCCCAATGAAATCATACTTGTATTTAGAGATAGATCTTTGTTTTCTAAAAACTTAATATAACGCATCATTTGGCTTTCGCTATGATGAGTATTGAATACCGGATGTGTTAAATAGGTAGAAGTTCTTAGTGCATATTTTGGAATTGATGTTAAAATATCAGCACTATCAAACTCAATCTCAGCTTCGTTTTTACCCAAACTTTCTGCAAATACATATACTATATCCAATACATCTTTTTGGGTTGTTGTTTCGTCCAAACTGATTCCTAAATATTGTTCATCAAAGTATCTGAAATTAATTTCATTTTTTTCAGCAATTGTTTTAATTGATTTGGTATCAACTTTTATTTTTAATGTATCAAAATAAGCATTGTTTACATTTTCAAAACCTAGAAGTTGCAATGATTCTTTTAATACCTGTGTTAATGTAACAACTCTTGTCGCAATTTTTTTCAATCCGTCTGGTCCATGATACACAGCATACATCGCAGCCATGTTTGCTAATAATGCTTGTGCAGTACAAATATTACTGGTAGCTTTTTCACGTTTAATATGTTGCTCACGTGTTTGTAATGCCATACGTAAAGCTCGGTTACCTTGTGCATCAATGCTAACACCCATAATTCTTCCAGGAATACCACGCTTGAAAATTTCTTTTGTTGCAAAGAAGGCAGCATGTGGTCCGCCATATCCTAATGGAACGCCGAATCGCTGTGCATTGCCTACTGCAACATCTGCACCTAATTCACCCGGGCTTGTTAGTAATGTTAAAGCCAATAAATCTGTAGCCATAACTACATATCCGTTAACAGCATGAACATTCGCAATGAATCCACGATAATCTTCAATGCTACCATTGTTGTTGGGATATTGGACAATTGCTCCAAAATAAGTATCATCTAATAAAGCAGATTTATAATCTCCTGTTACAATTTCAATTCCGATAGGTGTTGCTCTCGTTATTAATAAATCTTTTGTTTGAGGGAAGATGGCTTCATCGACAAAAAATTTGTTCTTTTGTTCGGTATCACCGTGATGAAAAATCATGTTCATGGCTTCAGCTGCAGCAGTGGCTTCATCTAATAATGAAGCGTTTGCTAATTCCAATCCTGTTAAATCAGTTACCATGGTTTGAAAGTTCAATAAACTTTGCAAACGACCTTGGGCAATTTCTGCCTGGTAAGGTGTGTATTGTGTGTACCATCCCGGGTTTTCAAAAATATTTCTTAGGATAACGCTTGGAGTGATTGTATTGTAATAACCTTGTCCAATGTATGTTTTATACAATTTATTTTTTGCTGCCACTTTTTTTAGTTCAGTTAAATATTCAACTTCACTAATTGCCGGTGTGGTATTTAAATTGCTTTCCAATCTTATTGCTGCAGGAACTGTTTTATCAATAAGTTCTTCTAGATTTTTTGTTCCAACAGACTCCATCATTTCTTTTGTGTCAGCCGCACTAACACCGATATGTCTGCGTTGAAATTCGGTATTCTGATGTTCAAATAAATTCATGTAGTTTTATTTTTATGCGTATTCAGTTAATAATATTTTAAGTTTCTATTCAGTTAAATGAAAATACTTAGGAAAGATGCATTTTAAATTGCCGCAAAATTACAAGCTATAACATTAAAACACTTGGATTGTTCTATTTGTGGAAAATCATGGAATAAGCATATTTTAAAAAGAAATTTGTTGTTTTAGAATTAAACAGTTGATTGTTGTTCCTGGATTCTTAGTTCATCACTTGTTAACCGGCTTCCATCATGACTATAACCTGGTTTTCCAAAAACATATTTCAACTTTTGTGAAAAGGAGATATCATTTCTACAGATATCTTTCAGGATTGCATTCCACTCGTAAAATATCAAGTTAATTGCATTGGTTTTTTCTATGTTTTTGGTTAAACCGTACCGAATAGGCTGATATTCATTTTCATCCAGTTCCTTTTGAAAAGTACCAAATAATTTATCCCAAATAATTAAAAACATACCCATGTTTTTATCTAAGTATTTTGGATTGCTGCTATGGTGTACTCGATGGTGTGATGGCGTTACTATAATATACTCCAACCAACCCATTTTTTTTATTAATTCGGTATGAACAAAAATGCCCCAGATTTGTGTTGCAGCATAAATGAAAACAATGTCCCAAGGCTGGAAACCCAGTATTGGCAAGGGTAAGAAATAAATGAAACGGTATAATGGTTGAAAAACGGAAGATCTGAAACCAACCGTAAAGTTCATTTTTTCAGACGAATGATGTGTAACATGTGTTGCCCAAAAAAAACGTACCTCATGATCAAAACGATGCAACCAGTAATACAAAAAATCTTCAGCTATTAATAAGGCAAACCAATACCAGAATCCATGACTCCAATTAAATATTTTATGTTGGTAACAAAATGAAAAAACGATACCGACATACACAACTCTAAACAGCAAATCAATACCACCATTGACCAACATGAGGTAAATATTAGAAATGGTATTTTTAAAAGTGTATAATTTTCTATGTTGAAAATGGGAGAGCAGTATTTCTATTCCAATAATGAAAATATAATAAGGTGTAGAAATTAGAATCAGTAAGTTTTCTTTGACAGAATCCATGTAAGAATTTATTATATGGGTTTTGAACATTAAAATTAGAAACAGATGATTAAGTCTATTGTAGCTAATTTTGGTGCAAAGTAAAAGTAAATGTCAGAAGTGAACTTAGATAATTGGCAAAAAAAAAGTGAGGAAAATCAAAAACTGTATAAAAACTTTTTGCAACGTGCAGATAAGAATAAAGTGTTGAAACAATTACCCGACTTGCATGAAGAAGCCTTTAACAAGATTGATTGTTTGGAATGTGCAGCCTGTTGTAAAAACTACTCACCAAGATTTAAAACTCCTGATATTAAGCGAATCAGTAAATACTTGAAAATGAAGGAAAGTGTTTTTATTGAAACATATTTAAGATTAGATGGTGACGGAGACTATGTTGTAAGGTCAAAGCCTTGTCCTTTTTTGGGCAGTGATAATTTTTGTAGTATTTATGATCAACGACCTAGTGATTGTAATCGTTTTCCTTACACTGACGAAGATGTGTTATTAAAAAGACCACTTATTACTTTAAAAAATTCTACTTTTTGTCCGGCAGTTTATTTTGTTCTAGAAAAGTTAGTCAAGCAATAAATTTGAATTCATTTTTCCATAACAAACTTCCATCTCCATAGCTTAAAAATCGGAAGTCATTTTTTAAAGCAAAGTCATAAATTTTTTTCCAGTCATCTCCAACAATGGCAGCTATCAATAGTAGCAAAGTTGATTGTGGCTGGTGAAAGTTGGTGATTAACCCCCTGGCTACTCTTAATACATAGCCAGGTGCAATAATGATTTGTGTTTTGGTGACAATTCGTAACATTTCATTTTCATTCATCCAGTTAATTAATGCTTTCAATGCTATAGCTCTATCAATTGTTTGTAGTAATTCGTATGCATCCCATTGTTGTATAGAAATGGACTCGATTGAAATTTTTTCTTCACCTTGATTTTTCAATTGTATCAATTTTACACCCATCCAATACAAACTTTCAATTGTTCTCAAAGAAGTTGTTCCAACCGCAACTATGGTTTTAGTACTGAAGTTGATTAAATCCTGAATGGTTTCAATGCTTACATCAATATACTCTGCATGCATTTCATGTTCATCCATTTTGGATGCTTTTACAGGTTTAAAAGTTCCCGCCCCAACATGTAAGGTGACATAAGAAGTATGTATATTTTTCGAAGTAAATTTTTCAAAGATTGTATCTGTAAAATGTAAGCCTGCAGTAGGTGCTGCAACACTTCCATCGTGCTTGGCATATATGGTTTGATAGGTCGTTTTATCAGCTTCTTCAGTACTTCTGTTTAAATAAGGAGGTAACGGAATAATACCTGCATGGTGTAGTAATTCTGCAAAGGAAATGGATGAATTACTCCAATTAAATTCTATAATGAAATAATCATTTTTCTTTTCAATAATAGAGGCATCTAGTACAATTTTTTCTTCGTTTATTTCAAATGTTTTTGAGAGCTTTTCGGTCTTCCATTTTTTAGCACCGCCTACCAAACATTTCCAAAGCACTTTACTATGCTGTAACATTGCAGTTGTAACATCTTTGTAGCAATCTTCCGGTTCTAAGCAAAAAATTTCTATAGTGCTTCCAGTATCTTTTGGAAATAGAATTCTTGCTTCAACAACCTTAGTATTATTAAAAATGAGGAGTGTTTCAGACGGGAGTTGCTCATCAATATTATTATAGGTATCAACTTCTATTTCACCATTTTTATAAACCAATAATTTGCTTTGATCTCTTTCTGCCAAAGGATACCTTGCAATTTTATCTTGAGGTAAATCGTAACTAAAATCTATAATTTTCAACTCTTTTGGATGCATGGTGCGAAATTAGTTTCAATTGTTGATTTAGGAACTTTTATGCTTACCACTTTTTACCACAATTGTTGATTTGTACTTAGAAAAATCAAATATTTTACTCTTTTTATCGGAAAATCAAGTGTAGTTTTCTATAATTTTTTCCTTGGCTACAATGAAATGGTAGGGTTTTTTTGGTTAGTATTTAAACTCTTTTCCACAACAACATTTGAAAAATTGATTTGATTTTCCCACTTTCAATTTTTTATGCAAACTTTTTAGTGCTATCCACCCTTTTCCCACAGTAATCCACATTTAGTTCACGTGTCATGATTCAATATTTCTAAAAAAGCCAATAATAGCAAGCGTTTGAGCCATTTTTCTTTTGTGGATAAATACAAAGCTTTAGTTGATTGCCAAGAGTGGGAAAAAGTGTTATTTTGTGGTAATAAATGTAATTTTTATCTCAAACTACAATTCTATACCAAATCTTTTAGGCGAATATGAAGCCACTATTGACTCTAAGGGTCGTTTTTTGGTTCCCGGCGGACTCAAAAAACAAATACCCGAAGGTGAAAATAGAATGGTTATCAGCCGTGGTTTTGAAAAATGTTTAACGGTTTATCCATTATCAAGTTGGCAGCCGATAGTTGAACGTATTCGAAAACTAAATGATTTTGATCCGAAAGTAAGGGAATTTAAGCGATTGTTTTTGGGTGGCGCAACAGAAGTTGAAATGGATAGTGCCGGAAGATTATTGCTTCCTCCACAATTAAAAGAATTTGCAGGTTTAAGTAAGGATATCGTTTTGGCAGCAGATTTAGACAAAATCAACATTTGGGATGCCAATAAGTATAAACAGTTCTTTGAAGATTTTTCACCTGAAGCATTCAGCACATTGGCTGCTGATGTAATGGCAGATAAAGGGAATGATTAGTAACAATCTAAAAGTAAGGTGCTGTGATGAATGAAAAAAAATCAGATGTTACTAGTTCAAATTCCAACTACCATGTTCCGGTACTTTATCATGAGGTATTAGAGGGATTGGCAATTAAGCCAGATGGAATTTATGTTGATTGTACGTTTGGAGGTGGAGGACATAGCAAAGGTATTTTAGCACAATTATCAGCAGATGGAAAATTATTTGCTTTTGATCAGGATGCAGATGCCAAACAAAATATTCCTGCAGACGAACGCATCACATTTGTTCCTCAAAACTTCAGATACCTACAACGCTTTTTAAGATTGTATCATGTAGATAAAGTAGATGGTGTATTGGCAGATCTTGGTGTAAGTTCTCATCAATTTGATGAAGGCACAAGAGGATTCTCAATCAGATTTGATGGTCCTTTTGATATGAGAATGGATATAAGACAAGAGCATACTGCTGCAACTATTATTGAACAATATTCTGAGCAACAACTGCATAAAATGTTTGAGCAATATGGTGAAGTGAGTAATTCTAAAACATTGGCAAAGCATATTGTTCAGCATCGTAGTCATCAATCTGTTCAAACAATTGCTCAGTTTAAATCAATGATTAGCGCTGTTGTTAAAGGCAATCCAAATAAATATCTGGCACAAGTATTTCAGGCATTAAGAATAGAAGTGAATGATGAAATGGGTGCATTGAAAGAAATGTTGTTGCAACTAACCTCATTGGTTAAACAAGGCGGAAGGGTTGCTATTATTACATTTCATTCAATTGAAGACAGAATGGTGAAGAATTTTTTTAGAAATGGATCATTTGAAGAAGAACAAGAAAATCCATTTGAATCAATTATAAAACAAAAAGACTGGAAGCTGATTACTAAAAAACCAATAACAGCAAATGAAGAAGAATTGAAAAAAAATCCTCGCAGTAGAAGTGCAAAGTTGAGGGTTGCTGAAAAGTTTTAAAATTACAGGTTGATTAAAGAGATATAGTAAGAAAATATAAACGGGAATTAATAAAATAATGGAAGCGACATCATCAAATACAACACCAACTAACGAAAAAAAAGTTTCATCTTTTTCAATAAAAAACTTTGGTGGGTTGTTCAATGCACAATGGCTTACAGGCAATATGAATTTTGTTTTATTTCTCAGTTTTCTGGCAATTATTTATATCGCCAATGGGCATATGTCTGATAAAACAATTAGAAATATTAATAAAACAAAGCAAGAATTAAAACAATTGCAATTTGAATACAAAACATTGAAAAGTGAAGTGATGTTTAAAAGCGAAGAGGCACAAGTGCTTCAAGCTTCAGCACCATTGGGTTTGAAGGTGAGCAGTGAAATTCCGCAGAGATTACAACTGCAAGTTTTGCCAACTTCAAAAAGTGAATAATAATTTGTTGAAAGAGGAAAAAAAGAAATAATACAGGTAAATGTTTCATAAATAAATGGAGGTAAAAAAAGACATATTATGGCGGGTTTACTTAAGCTTTATTGCGATAGTAATCATCTGCATTGTTGTCTTTGGTAAAGCATTTTATATTCAACAGGTGCAAGGGAATCATTGGAGAAGTATGAGTGACAGCTTACATCAGAAGATTGAAGAAATTGATGCAGAGCGTGGTACCATTTATAGTGAAGATGGTCAAATGCTAAGTACGAGTATTCCTCAGTTTGATATTTATATTGACTTTGGTGCAGATGGTCTGCAGGAACAAAATGGAAAACGATTTAGAGATAATGTAGATTCTTTGAGTGAGTGTTTGAGTGGTTTGTTTAAGGATAAATCCAGTAATGAATACAAGCAAATTTTACAGCAAGGATTTAATGAAGGAGATAGACATTATGAATTCAAGAAAAATATTTCATTCAGAACTTACCAGCAGTTAAAAAGTTTTCCATTGGTAAGATTGGGTAAAAATAAGAGTGGATTTATTATGATTGATAAAACAACAAGATTGAATCCTTATAAGTTATTGGCTTACAGAACAATTGGCTTGGATAGAGACAATGCACAAAAAATTGGTTTGGAGCAAACGTATGATAGTCTGCTGAAAGGCAGGAGTGGCCGACGTTTAGTAAGATACATCGCCGGTGGAGCAAGCATTCCAATTGAAGATTATGAAATTGAACCGGAGACCGGAAAAGATATTGTAACCACTTTAGATGTTTTTATACAAGAAGTAACTGAAAATGCTTTGATGAAAATGATGGTATCTAACGAAGCTACAAGTGGTTGTGCTATTGTTATGGAGACAAAGACGGGAAAAATAAAAGCAATTGCAAATCTTGGCAGAACGGAAAGCGGAAATTATACAGAGAATTTTAATTATGCTATTAATCCCTCTGAGCCCGGCTCAACATTTAAGTTGGTTACAATGATTTCATTATTAGAGGATAAAAAAATCAATTTAAATTCTGTTGTGAATTTGCAAGGTGGCCAATGGGATATTAATGGTAAAACAGTTTTTGATAGCGAACAACATGGCAGAAATGAAGTAACTGTAAAACAAGCGTTTGAGTTGAGTAGTAATGTTGGTATGGCTAAAATGGCTAACGCAAATTATGCTTCAAACCCATATCAGTTCATTAATCATATTCATAGCCTTCGTATAGATACATTAACTGGAATAGATATTACAGGAGAACGTAAACCTGTAATACACCTACCCGGAACAAAATTGTGGAGTGCCATTTCAATTCCATGGATGTCATTTGGTTATGGTATTGCCATTTCACCATTGCAAACGCTGGTATTGTACAATGCAGTGGCCAACAATGGCAAAATGATGAAGCCTTATTTGTTGAATGCTGTGAAAGATGAAGGCGCTGTCATTAAAGAATTTACACCTACTGTAATCAATGAAAAAATTTGTAGTGATAATACTTTACAACAATTAAAAGCTTGTTTGGAGGGTGTGTGTACCGATGGAACTGCAAAAAATTTATTTAAAAATACACAATACAAAGTAGCTGGAAAAACAGGTACAGCAAAGGTTTCAGATGGTAGTAATACTTATGAAGATAAAATTTATCAGAGTTCATTTGCGGGGTTCTTTCCAGCAGATAATCCACAATACACTATTGTAGTTGTGATAAAAAATAAAGCACATGCAGCTAAAGTTTATGGCTCAGAAGTTGCGGGTCCTGTATTCAAAGAAATTAGCGATCGTTTATATATTTCATTTGTAAAAAAGTATGATAATCGACTGAAGCAAATTCAAAAAGATAGCAGTATTATCAGTTATGCAGGTAATAAAAATGATTTACAACAAGTAACAAGAAAGCTCAATATTAATTTGGAAAATATTGATGCAAGAGGTGATGAATTGATTGATGTAGCAACAAATGGTTCGACGACCAAAGTGAATAAAAGAGTAGTTGCAGTTTCATCATCTATGCCACAATTAAAAGGCATGGGATTAAAAGATGCAATTGCTACTTGTGAAAATTTGGGGTTAAAAGTATCAGTAAAGGGAAAGGGTAAAGTTAGCAATCAGTCAATTAATGCAGGGCAATATATATCAAAAGGTCAGATGATAAATATTGAACTGAATCCATAAATGAAAAGACGACTATTGGGTTGGGATAATTATAGAAAAAGAACGAAAATTTAATAATGGCAGTACTTCAAGACATATTATACAAGGTTCAACTTAAACAAGTATATGGAAATACTGCTGTTGAAGTGAGTGATATACAGATAGACTCTAGAAGGGTTTCAAAAGGTTCTGTATTTGTAGCAATTACAGGTGAACAAACAGATGGACATAATTTTATTGACAAGTCTATAGAATCAGGTGCCAATGTTGTTGTGTGTGAAATCATGCCATCTAGTTTTTTTGAAAATGTTACCTATGTATTAGTAGAAAATTCGCATGAAGCTGTCGCTTACATGGCTCATAATTTTTACAATGAACCATCATTACATATACAATTAATTGGTGTAACAGGTACTAATGGTAAAACCACTATTGCAACATTATTATTTAAATTATTTTCTCAATTAGGTTATTCATGTGGTTTGATAAGTACTGTTCAAAATCAAATTGGTACAACCATTATTCCATCTACACATACCACTCCCGATGCAATCAGTCTAAATGCATTGTTGCATAAAATGGTAGATGCAGGCTGTGCTTATGTTTTTATGGAAGTTAGCAGTCATGCTATTCATCAACATCGAGTAACGGGATTACAATTTACAGGTGGTATATTTAGTAATATCACACATGATCATTTAGATTATCACAAAACCTTTGATGAATATATCAAAGTAAAGAAAAAATTCTTTGATGATTTGCCTACATCATCATTTGCAATTAGTAATGCAGATGATAAAAGAGGAACTGTCATGTTGCAAAATGCATCTGCAAAAAAATTTTATTATAGCTTAAAAACACCAGCCGAATTCAAAGGAAAAATATTAGAAAACGGACTTACCGGTTTGCAAATGCTGGTGAATGATCAAGAAGTTCATTTTAGATTGATTGGAGAATTTAATGCATACAATTTATTGGCTGTATATGGTGCAGCAATTTGTTTGAATCAAAAAAAAGAAGAAGTATTAACTGCATTGAGTTTATTGAATGGTGCTGAAGGAAGGTTTGATTATGTCATCAGTAGTAATTTAATTATCGGCATTGTTGATTACGCCCACACACCCGATGCACTGGAAAATGTTTTAATTACAATAAAAAAACTAAGAAAAGGTCACGAGCAAATCATTACTGTAGTTGGCTGCGGAGGTGATAGAGATAAAACAAAACGACCTGTAATGGGACAAACATCTTGTGACTTAAGTGATAGAGTCATCTTCACAAGTGATAATCCACGAACAGAAGATATGTATCAAATTTTAGCGGATATGGAAGCCGGATTAAGCAGTGCTGCTAAAAGAAAATTCATTTCTATTCCAGATCGAAGAGAAGCAATCAAAACTGCTGTGAGCTTGGCTAATAGTGAAGATATCATTTTGATAGCAGGTAAAGGACATGAAAAATATCAGGACATCAACGGAATAAAATTTCCTTTCGATGATAAGGCGATTTTGCTTGAGATGTTTAAAGAATTGGGCAAATAATTAGAATTAATAAAATTGAGAGTGCTATAATTTAATTATTCATTGTATGCTGTATCATTTGTTTACATGGTTGAATAAAACTTTTCATATTCCGGGCTTGGGATTGTTTCAATTCCTTACGTTCAGAATTGCCATGGCAATCATATTATCATTGTTGATAGCAACTGTATATGGGAAACGAATTATTATTTTCTTGCAAAAAAAACAAATTGGTGAAAGTGTAAGAGACTTAGGTCTCGAAGGGCAAGTTCAAAAAAAAGGAACGCCAACAATGGGCGGAATTATTATACTGCTTAGTATTTTAATACCTACATTATTGTTTGCAAATCTTGATAAGGTATATATAAGATTAATGATTTTATGTACTGTATGGCTTGGTGTGATTGGCTTTTTAGACGATCTTTTTAAAATACGTGCAAGAAAAGCAGCACTTTCAAAGGGTGAAACATACAAGAAAAAAGATTCTGATGGTCTTGCAGGAATTACAAAAATTATTGGACAAGTTGGTCTTGGAATTATTATTGGTGCATCATTATATTTTAGTAATGCAGTTACAGTAGAAAGAGAAGTTATTGGTAATGAGTATCACAAACAAGCCAATGAAAGGTTTGCGAAAGACTCCTCTGTTTTTATCAGAAATATTGATGGAGTTGAGAAAAAATTTGTTCGGGTTAAAACACCTATTGCAACAATTCCATTTGTAAAAAATCATGAATTCAATTACAGCAAACTTATTAGTTGGATGGGTCCTGGTTCAGAGAAATTTACATGGATAATTTATACACTTATTGTTACACTGATCATAACAGCAGTAAGCAATGGTGCTAATCTTACAGATGGATTAGATGGTTTGGCAGCAGGTGTCAGCGCTATTATTGGCATTGGAATTGGTGTTTTTGTATATGTAAGTGGTAACTACAAGTTTGCCGATTATTTAAACATAATGTACATCCCCAATCTTGGTGAGCTATCCATTTTTGTTGCTGCATTTGTAGGTGCTTGTATTGGGTTTTTATGGTACAATGCTTTCCCTGCGCAAGTATTTATGGGCGATACAGGAAGTTTGGCTCTTGGTGGTATTATCGCTTCTCTTGCAATTATTGTAAGAAAAGAATGGTTGATTCCTATTTTCTGTGGTGTCTTTTTAGTTGAAAATTTAAGTGTAATTATTCAGGTAGGTTGGTTTAAGTACACAAAGAAAAAATATGGCGAAGGGCGAAGAGTTTTTCTGATGAGCCCATTGCATCACCACTTCCAAAAGAAGGGTTTTCACGAAAATAAAATTGTAATACGTTTTTGGATTATCACCATATTATTAGTAGTAGCAAGTATTGCAACATTAAAAATCAGATAATATCAGGTTACCGGAAAAGTAAATACCAAAAAGAATGAATCATAGGTTAGTAATACTTGGAGCAGGGGAAAGTGGAGTGGGTGCTGCATTACTTGCCAAACAAAAAGGTTATGATGTTTTTGTAAGTGATGGCGGTGTAATTAAAGAAAAGTATAAACAAGAGCTCTTTGAGAATGAAATTGAATTTGAAGAAGGCAATCATTCAGAAGAAAAAATTTTGAATGCAGATGAAGTGATGAAAAGCCCGGGAATACCCGAAAAAAATGAAATGGTGAAAATCATTCGTGCAAAAGGTATTTCAATCATCAGTGAATTTGAATTGGCATATCGGTTCAAAGGCTTAAGCAAAATTGTAGGTATTACAGGAAGCAATGGCAAAAGTACTTGTACCTCTCTGCTTTTTCATATTTGTAAAACTGCCGGCTTGAATTGTGCTCTCGTTGGCAATATTGGTTACAGCATTGCTAAGCAAATGGCTGAAAACCCGGTTGAATTATATGTTGCAGAAATCAGTTCTTTTCAGTTAGATGACATTCAAACATTCAGACCCGATATAGCGATACTTCTCAATATCACAGAAGATCATTTAGACAGGTATGAATACAAATTTGAAAACTATATCAATAGCAAATTTAAAATTGCCCAAAACCAAACATTTAACGACTACTTTATCTACAATTTAGATGATGAAGTCATAACGAACAAATTAATAAAATTAAAACCAAATACTAACCCATTACCATTTTCTATGAAACAAGAAGTAAAAAAAGGCGGATATATTAAAGGCGACCAGATGATGCTACGTATTCAGGAAGAAAGAGTAAGTATGAGTATTTACGACTTTGCTTTAAAAGGTAAGCACAATAATTATAATACTATGGCAGCAGGTATTGCAGCAGCAACGCTCGGAATTCGCAAAGAAAAAATCAGAGAAGCAGTAAAGGACTTTCAAACCTTAGAGCATCGTATGGAGTTCGTGGCAACTGTTCGTGGTGTTGAATTCATCAATGACAGTAAAGCAACAAATGTGAATAGCACTTGGTTTGCATTGGAAAGTATGAACAAACCAACCATACTTATTTTAGGTGGTACAGATAAAGGAAACGATTATTCTTTAATGGACGACTTAATAAAACAAAAAGTGAAAGCAATTATTTGCATGGGCATAGATAATAAAAAAATTATTGCTGCTTTTAAAGATATCGTACCCTCAATCTTAATTACTGGTTCGGCTAAAGAGGCTGTAAATACTGCATTTAAAATAAGTACAAAAGGAGATGTGGTTTTATTAAGTCCTGCTTGTGCAAGTTTTGATTTGTTCAAAAACTATGAAGACAGAGGCAGACAATTTAAAGACGCAGTAAAGGAATTATAAATTTTATTTCAACAAATTATTTTTTTGGAAGATACACGCAACATAAAAGACATCGCATTTGCTTCACTTAATAAGGAAGCAATCATCAAACGTACCCATGGCGACAAATACATATGGGGTATTGTTTTGTTGTTGTCTGTGATATCCATTTTAGTAGTATATAGTGCTACAGGTTCTTTGGCTTATAAAATGAATAAAGGCAACAATGAAATTTATTTATTCAAACAATTATCATTTACTTTAGTTGGGTTACTAACAATGTACTTTTTGCATCGCATCAACTATACTTTGTTCTCAAGCATTGCTACAATAATTTTTGCAATTTCTGTTCCATTATTAGTTTATACATTATTATTTGGAGCTAAAATAAATGAAGGTAGTCGTTGGATTAAATTACCAATTATACATCTTACTATACAATCTAGCGATGTTGCTAAACTTGGTCTATTCATGTATATTTCTAAAATCATGAGTAAGAAACAAGATGTTATCAAAGACTTTAAAAATGGGTTTTTGCCGGTAATAATTCCGGTATTTATTATATGTGGTTTAATCATGCCTGCAAACCTCAGTAATGCACTGCTAACAGGTGCTACATCACTTTTACTAATGTTTATTGGCAGGATAAGTTTAAAGCATATTTTATTAACAATTTGTGTTGCACTCATCCCAATTTTAATAATTGTTGGCATTGCTTGGTCAACTTATGATGGTCAACAAGCAACAGATAAATCAAAAGCGACAACCTCGCAAAAATTAAAATCTATTGGTCGTATTGGTACATGGGTAAAACGTGTACAAGATCATTTATTTGCACCTTCTACCGAAACACCATACCAAGTGCAACAAGCAAAAATTGCTATTGCAAAAGGTGGAATTTTAATGGGTAAAGGACCCGGTAATAGTGAGCAAAGAAATTTTTTACCACAAGCCTACAATGATTTTATTTATTCAATTATTATTGAAGAATATGGGTTGCTGGGTGGTGCTGTTATCATTTTTATTTATTTAGTTTTTCTGTTCCGCTGCATTCGGATTTTCAGAAAATGTCCTTATGCTTTTGGTGCATTTTTAGCACTGGCATTGAGTTTCACATTGGTGATACAAGCAGTAGCAAACATGGCTGTAAATGTAAATATAGTGCCGGTTACAGGGGTTACCTTACCGCTAGTAAGTATGGGAGGTAGTTCATTTTTATTTACTTGTGCAGCAATCGGAATTATTTTAAGTGTAGCAAGAAACGTAGAGCAATTAGAAGGAAATACAACAACAGTTGTCAATAATATTGAATCAAATAATACAACACAAAAAGTGGTCAACCCGGCAATAGCATAAGTATCAGGCTTTTGTTGCGTCGCACGCTTGTACGTTCTGTTCTTTGTTCAACGTTTATCGAATTGATGATTGAAAATAAAAATCAATTGGATAAATTAAAAAAGTGGGTTAGTTGTTTTAAATGTGGATGAAATAATAAAATGAGTAAAAAAATTATCATAGCGGGTGGTGGAACAGGCGGACATATTTTTCCGGCTATTGCAATTGCCAATGCTTTGAAAAATTTAGACAGCTCAATTAAAATTTTATTTATCGGGGCAAAAGGAAAAATGGAAATGGAAAAAATTCCGCAAGCTGGTTACCCGATTATTGGATTGGATATTGCTGGTTTTAACAGAAGTTCTTTGATAAAAAATATTGGCTTACCATTTAAATTGTTGAAAAGCTTTTTACAGGTGCGTAATATTTTCAATTCTTTCAAGCCTACTGCTGTGATTGGCGTTGGAGGATATTCTACGTTTCCGGTTTTAAGGTTTGCACAAAGTAAATGTATTCCAACATTTATTCATGAAAGCAATTCGTTTGCCGGAAAATCAAATATCATGTTGGGAAAAAATGCTACTAAAATATTTGTTGCAGGAAATGGAATGGAACAATTTTTTCCAAAAGATAAAATTGTCATTACAGGAAATCCAATTCGAAAAATTATTGCACAATCAACCGTTTCAAAATCTGAAGGGATATCTTTTTTTGGATTGGATTCAAACAAAAAAATAATTCTTGCAGTTGGTGGAAGTTTGGGTGCAAAATCAATTAATGAAGCATTGGCAAATCATATTAATGAGTTTGAGAAAAACAATCTTCAGTTGATTTGGCAAACAGGAATCACCACATTTCAAGAATATAAAACAATTGCTGAAGGCAGAAAAAATATTTGGTGTAATGCTTTTATTAAAGAAATGGAAATGGCTTATGCAGCGGCTGACATTATCATCAGCAGGGCAGGAGCAATGGCTGTTGCAGAAATTTGTGTAGCTGCAAAACCAACAGTGTTTGTCCCATTCCCATTGGCTGCAGAAGATCATCAAACTACTAATGCAAAGTATTTAGTTAATCAACAAGCTGCACTGATGGTAAAAGATAGTGCAGCAAAAAAAGAATTGGTTTCAACAGTAATAGTATTGTCAAAGGACGAAGAACAACAAAAATTATTAAGTAAAAATTGTCAATCATTAGCAGTTGTAAATGCAGATGAAATGATTGCAAAACAAATTTTGAATTGTATTGAATGAGTGATATAAACACCATACAAAAAATATATTTTCTAGGAATTGGAGGTATCGGAATGAGTGCCTTGGCTCGCTATTTCAAATCGAAAGGTTGTGTTGTTAGTGGGTACGATAAAACAGCTACTCCATTAACAAATGAACTTGAAAATAGTAGCATTGATATTCATTACGAAGAGAATACAGATGCGATTCCAAAGGATGTGGATGTAGTCGTCTATACACCTGCCATTCCAAAGAATCATAGTGAATTATTATACTATCAAAATAATAATTACCAGGTTGTAAAAAGAAGTGATGTGCTGCAATGGATTACAGAAAACTCATTCAACATCTGTATTGCAGGTACTCATGGAAAAACAACTGTAACAAGCATGATTGCACATATACTTCGGGATTCTGGATTTGGTTGTAATGCTTTTTTAGGAGGCATTGCTTCAAATTACAATACCAATTTTTGGAGTAGTGAAAAAAATGTAGTTGTGGTTGAAGCAGATGAATACGATAGAAGTTTTTTGAAATTAGTACCAGATGTTGCAGTGATTACTTCAATGGATCCAGATCACTTAGATATTTATGGTACACCGGAAGAAGTTGAAAATGCATTTATACAATTTTCAAAAAAAATAAAACCTAATGGTTGTCTAATAAGCAAGTATGGGCTAAAAAGAGAAAATGAATTATCCGCACATCAACATTATTTATATAGCAATACCAACAATAATGCAAGTGTTTATGCAACTAACATAGAAGTAATCAACGGTAGTTATGTTTTTGATGTGAATGCTGAAGAATGGAGTATTACTAATATTGATTTGCATATGGGTGGTTTACACAATATTGAAAATATTACTGCAGCTATTACAGTTGCCAAATATATTGGTATTGAAGATGATAAAATAAAAAAAGCTGTTGCAACTTTTAAAGGCGTAAAAAGAAGATTTGAATACATTTTAAAAAAGGATGATGCTATATTAATTGATGATTATGCGCACCATCCCGAAGAGTTGAGAGCTTTGATAAATGGGGTTAAAAATATTTTTAAAGATAAAAAAGTAACAGTCGTATTTCAGCCGCATTTATACAGCAGAACGAATGATTTGGCAAAGCAATTTGCAGAGAGTTTAGATCTGGCTGATGAAGTAATTCTGTTGCCAATTTATCCTGCAAGAGAATTGCCAATGGCGGGAGTTGAAAGTAAGATGATTGTTGAAAAAATGGAATCAACAAAAAAGCATTTATTCTCAAAAGAAGAAATGCAAAATTGGATTTACGTTAATCAACCGGAATTGGTAGTAATGGCTGGCGCAGGTGATATTGATGCTTTGGTATTACCTGTTGCAGACATAATGAAAATGTACAAATAATGAAACAAATCTGGAAGCAAAGAATGATACAAGGGTTGTGGATTGCATTGGGCATCGGCACAATTGTATTACTTGGAGCTGCCATGCAACAAAAAAATCATAAGATTTGCTCGGACATAAAAATTGAAATCATTGGGACAGTACAACATATGTTTATTGATGAACATGATGTACTTCAGATTCTAAATAGAGATCAAAATATTGTCGGCGCTGAGATGGCTAATATAGACATAAGAACTATGGAGGAAATGCTAGAAAAGAATCCTTGGGTTCTAAATGCTGAAATGTTCTTTGATAATAAGCAAGTGTTGAATGTAAGTATTACAGAACGTCAACCAATTGCAAGAGTATTCACAGTTCAAGGTAATTCGTTTTATATAGATTCATCTTGTAATCGATTACCTCTAAGTGAAAAGTTAAGCGCAAGAGTTCCTGTATTTACCAGTTTCACCAATAGCAATGCTGTGATGTCGCATGGCGATAGTGTATTGTTGAAAGACATTTCAAAACTTGGAGCATTTATCATGGCAGATAGTTTTTTAATGGCTCAAACTGCACAAGTTGATATTACACCAAGTGGTAAGTTTGAACTCATACCTGTTGTGGGCAACCATATTGTTGTATTAGGAAATGCTACTGATTTAGAAAATAAATTTAATAGGTTATATACTTTTTATAAACACGCATGGTTGCAAAATGGAATGAATAAATATGAAAAAATTGATGTGCAGTTTGACAATCAAGTTGTTGCTTTAAACAGAAATGCATCTAGAGTATTTATTGATTCTACAAAGGCATTACAAACTTTGAACGGAATGATGTTACAGCAAGGAATTCTAGATTCAGCTCTTACAAAAGTTATTAATGAAAAGAAAATTCCGATAAATATTGTAATGGTTAAAGATTCTATAAAAATAAAACCAGCGAAAGCCGAAACTAAAATTAAAACTGAAACTAAAAATAAAACTAATAAGCCGCAAAGTCAACAACCAAAGGCGTTGATGCAAAGAAATTAAAAGAATAAAACATTAAATAATTAAAAAACAATAACTAAAACAAATATCTATGAGTCAGAATGAATCACCAATTATTGTAGGTCTTGATATCGGAACAACTAAAATTGCTGCCATTGCAGGAAGAAAAAATGAGTTTGGTAAATTAGAAATTCTTGGCTTCGGCAGAGCTAATAGTAGCGGTGTGTTGCATGGTCAGGTTCTAAATATCGATCAGACAATTAAAGCTATTCAACAAGCATTGGTAAATTGTTATGAAAGTAATCCCGAACTTGAAATCAACGAAGTATATGTTGGTATTGCAGGACATCATATCAAGAGTTTACAAACACGTGGTGATGTTGTAAGACAAGATTCTGAAAATGAAATTCAGCGTTGGGAAATTGATATGTTGATCGAAAATCAACGCAAAACATTTATTCCAGCAGGCGATCAAATTATTGATGTGATTCCACAAGAATTTTATGTTGATAATAATCAAAACATAAAAGATCCAATCGGTTACAATGGTGTAAAAGTGGGAGCTAATTTTCATATCATCACAGGTGATAGAAATGCTATTCGTAATATCAATCGTGCTGTTGATAGAAGTAATTTAAAAACAAAAGATTTGGTATTACAACCATTGGCAAGTGCAAGTGCAGTGATGAGTGATATTGATATGGAAGCCGGTGTTGCTATTTTAGATATTGGTGGAGGCACTAGTGATCTTGCTGTTTTTTATGAAGGCGTTTTAAAACACACTGCCGTTATACCATTTGGTGGTGAAAATATTACCAATGATATCCGCATGGGATTGGGTGTTTTAAAACAACAGGCAGAAGCAATGAAAGTTCAATTTGGTAGCGCTTTAAGCGACGAAGCTAAAGCCAATGCATTCATTACAATCCCAGGATTAAAAGGGATGCCTGCTAAAGAAATAAGTGTGAAAAATTTAGCACAAATTATTCAGGCAAGAATGAGTGAGATTTTAGATTTTGTTTCTTATCATTTAAAACAAGTTGGGTTGGATAGTCGTGCATTAAATGGAGGGATCATTTTAACAGGTGGTGGTTCTCAGTTGAAACATTTAATTCAATTAACAGAATATACAACAGGCTTAAATGCAAGAATTGGTTTGCCTAATGAACATTTGGCACCCAACCATATTGAAGAATTGAAAAAACCAATGTACGCTACTTGCTTAGGCTTGATTTTAAAGGGTTACAGCGATTACGAACATAAGTACAAAGAGTTCAATCAGCAATATAAAAAAGTAGATGTACCAAGATCTTTAAAAACTACTATCAATGAAGCAGCAACACAACAAGTAGCTGTACAACCAGAAGTAGTTGATGTTAATGACCGTGTTATAAAAATTAAATTCTGGGATAGATTTAAAGACAATCTTATTGATTTGTTCAAAGAAGAAGAAGATAAAATGATTAAATAAAAATTACTTACATACTTACTAACCATTACTACTAACAAACAAATATTACATTCTAACCCATTAAAATTTCAATTATGATTCACTTCGATTTGCCAAAACAAAAATCTTCCATCATCAAAGTAATCGGTGTAGGTGGCGGAGGAAGCAATGCAGTAAATTATATGTTTTCTCAAGATATTGAAGGCGTTGACTTTATCATTTGTAACACAGATTCAAAAGCAATTGAACAAAGTAAAGTGCCTAATAAAATTCAATTAGGTCCTCATTTAACACAAGGTCTTGGTGCAGGTGCTAATCCCGAAGTTGGTAAAGCAGCAACTGAAGAAAGCCTTGAAGAAATCAAGCGTATTCTTGAGGTTAATACCAAAATGGCTTTTATCACTGCCGGTATGGGTGGTGGTACAGGAACAGGTGGCGCTCCAATCATTTCAAAAATTTGTAAAGACCTAGGGATACTTACAGTAGGTATTGTTACCACACCATTTGGTTTTGAAGGTCCTCGTCGTATGCAACAAGCTGAGGAAGGTATCAAACAATTAAAGCCTTATGTTGATACATTATTAGTGATTAGCAATGATAAGTTGCGCATGCAATACGGCAACTTAAAAATGAAAGAAGCTTTTACAAAAGCCGATAATGTTTTGGCAACAGCTGCAAAATGTATTACTGATATTATCAATAGTCGCGGACATATTATTGTAGACTTTGCCGATGTATGTACAGTGATGAAAAATGGTGGTGTTGCAATTTTAGGTAAAGCTGAAATTGAAGGTGAAGACAGAGCACAACGTGCAATTGAAGAAGCATTGAATAGTCCGTTATTGAATGACAGCGACATCAAAGGTGCAAAATGGATTTTAATCAACATCAATAGTGCAGAAGGAGATGATGAGTGTACAATGGATGAATTAGAAACCATCAATAATTACTTACGTATGCAAGCCGGTGAAAGTACTGACGTTATTGTAGGCACAGGCTACGACAATAATTTGGGTGGTAAAATTAGCATTACATTAGTAGCAACAGGTTTCGATGCAAAAGATCCATTTGCAAAACACGTTCCTGTTAAAAAAGTGGAACCTGTTCAAGAAAAAATTGTAATGACTTTGGGTGTTGAAAATGAAGAGAAGAAACTTGAAAAACAAGTTTTCGAACAACAAACTTTGCCTTTAGAGTTTCAACAACAAAATAGCATTAGTAGTGAGCCGTTAAACGTTTATCATAATTTTAATGATGCTTACAATATGCCGGTAGTTGAAGATCTTACACCAACATTGAATGAGATTGTAGAAACAACACCTATTCAAAATGAAGTTGTGACTATGATTCAGGAAGATGAAAATACTGTGTATCATTTTGAATTATCAACTGAAATTTCGGAACCGGTTATTGCTGAAACACCAATAGCAGATCCTATTGAACAATTTCAAAATATAACTCAAACAAATTCTTTTTTAACAAGACCTACCAATATTTATGCCGATGTACTTCAAGAAAACATTGAAGTGAAACCTGAGACAATACAAGAGGTACAGCCAAATATTGAAGCGGCACAAGAGCAACCTGAAATAGAAATGACTTTGGTAATGAGAGAAGAAATTCAGGAAGTTGAAAAAGTAGTTCCAACACTTTCTATACATGAAGAAACAAATGTTTCAAGCATTACAGAAATGGACCCAACTATGTTTGATGAAGGTGAAGAACAAAGACGAAGAGCTGCAGAAAGAATTCAGAAGTTGCGTAATCTTTCTTTTAATAATACCAATGAAGCTAACTCAGAGTTCGATGCTGTCCCTGCTTACATCCGTCGTAACATGGAGTTGTTTGGAAATACACTTACATCCGTAGAAAATTTTTACAGTAAATACACCGTTAACAAGGAAGAAAATAATAACGGACCAATTTCCAGTATCAACACTTTTTTAGATGGTAAAAAACCTGATTAATATTTTAGATTGTTAAGTTTTGTTTTGTTGTTTATCCTCCCAATAAAAGTTGGGAGGATTTTTTTTAATTTTTTGGGCTGTTATCAATAAAATATCATTCAACTTTTGTTCAGGCTGTTCGTTGCAAGTCCTTGCTTCTGCGTCGCTGCGGGCTTTCCACTGCCATCCTGCAGCCATTGAACTGAAGAATTAATCATCAACTGAAATTTTTTAAATTAAATAATAAAAACTAAAAATTATTTTGGTGTATTAAAAATTAGCAAATTCATATTGTGATGAATATTTATAGATAGTAAAGCTGCATTGCTAATAAACTTGAAACACCAATAATTGAATATTTTTTTAAAACTTCTCTGTATTATCTTCGCAGTCTATGGCAAAAGAGGTAGTGTTAAGCGGTATCCGCCCCACAGGGTTTCTCCATTTAGGAAATTATTTTGGTGCAATGCGCAATTATGTTCGTATGCAAGATGATTATGATTGTTATTTTTTTGTAGCCAATTGGCATGCGCTTACAACACATCCTGATACACAAATGCTGAAAGCAGCAGTTCACAGAGTGATTGCAGAAAATATAGCTTGCGGATTAGATCCTGAAAAAGTTTGTTTATATGTACAAAGTGATGTGCCTGAAATTGCAGAATTGTATTTGTATCTCAATACATTAGCTTATAAAGGAGAGTTGGAAAAAACCACAACATTTAAAGATAAAGCAAGGCAACAGCCTGAAAATATTAATGCCGGTTTATTGACTTATCCTGTATTACAAGCAGCAGATATTTTAATTCATAGAGCTGTGAAAGTGCCTGTGGGTAAGGATCAGGAGCAACATTTAGAAATGGCAAGAACTTTTGCCGAACGTTTTAATCACCGATATGGTGATGTATTGCCATTGCCATATGCTTTTAATTATGGTGGAGAATTGACCAAAATTTTAAGCCTCGATGGGATTGGAAAAATGAGTAAAAGTGAAAACCAGATGGCAACTTTATATCTGGCTGATGAAGATGATGTCATCAGAAAAAAGATCATGAAAGCCAAAACTGATACAGGTCCTACTGAACCTAATTCGGCGAAGCCCGATTATATTCAAAATCTTTTTACACTAATGAATATTGTGAGTACATCAGATACCGTACAAAAGTTTGAATCAGATTTTAATAATAGCTCCTCCGGCAATTGTATCATTCGTTATGGCGATATGAAAAAGCAATTGGCAGAAGACATGGTACAATTTATTAAACCAATTAGAACAAAAGCTGCTGATTTACAAGAAAATAAGGAGTTGCTCGAGAAAATAATTCAGCAGGGTGCACAAAAGGCAAGAGTCAGTGCTTCTGCAACATTACAATTGGTACGGAAGGCAATTTTAGGGTAATTACAACTTTTTAGTAGTATTTATTGCATAATAATTGCAGAACCCCTATTTTCACGAAACACAATTATAGATAGAGTTTTTAAAACTATTTTTTTCTTTTTAAATTTTGAATATCGCTTGTCATGTCTAAAGCAAAAAAACCAAAACACATTGCAATAGCCGGAAATATAGGTGCCGGCAAAACTACATTAACGGAAATGCTGAGTAAGCATTACAAATGGATCCCTCAGTTTGAAGATGTAGATCATAATCCTTATCTCATGGATTTTTATGATGATATGCCTCGCTGGAGTTTCAATTTACAAATCTATTTTTTGAATAGCAGATTAAACCAGTTATTAGATATTCAACGTGGTACAGAAACGATAATTCAGGATAGAACTATTTATGAAGATGCACAAATATTTGCACCGAACTTACATGACATGGGTTTGATGAATAAAAGAGATTTTGATAATTATTTTAAGTTTTTTCAAACACTTAAAACAATGGTACAACCCCCAGATTTATTAATTTATTTAAAAGCTTCTGTTCCTACATTGGTTGGTCAAATTCAAAAACGTGGCAGAGAATACGAAGAAAATATTCGTTTGGATTATTTAAAAAAATTAAACGAACTCTACATTAAATTTATTGATGGATATAAAGAAGGTCCTCTATTAATTATTGATTGCGATAAAAATAAATTTGGTGAAAATGAAGAACACCTAGGAGAAATCATACGCAAAGTTGATGGTATGTTGTATGGTTTGTTTTAAGATTTTTTATTCAATTTCTTTAACATAATCCACTAAGTAATTCTTAGTGGTTTTTTATTTCAAAAAGTTATATTCAATCGCCTTTGTTTCTTGAAAAGTCTTTATTTTCATTTGTGCAAATTAAATTTTACACTCAAAAAATATTTCCTGATGCAAAAATTATTTTTATTCTTAATGCTGATGATTAGTGTACAATTATCAGCACAAAAAAAACCTTTGGACCATACTGTTTATGATAGTTGGCAGTCAATTGGTGAAAAGTTGATAAGTAATAACGGTAGTATTATTGTATATACAATCAATCCACAAGATGGAGATGCAACTTTGGTAATACAAAATAATAATGGCACTAAAATAATGGAAGTACGAAGGGGTTATGCGGCCAAGATTACCAATGATGGAAAGTTTGTAGTTTTTAAAATTAAACCAACTTATCAACAAACAAGAGATGCAAAGATTAAAAAGAAAAAAGCAGATGAAATGCCAAAGGATAGTTTGGGAATTGTAAATATTGCAACAGGTACGTTAGAAAAATTTGCCAGAGTGAAATCATTTAAGATAGCTGATAAAAGTAGTGAGTGGCTTTCCTGGCAATACGAAAAAGAAGAAAAGAAAAAAGCAGAAAATAACGATAAAAAAGAAGATGAAGGTACTTTGTTGGTAGTAAGAAATTTGTGGAATAACAAGCAAGATTCACTAGCACTAACTACTGAATATTTTTTTGATAAAAATGGTAAACATTTATTGGTTGAAAGCGCTGCTAATATAAAAGATAGCATAAAAGCAAGTGTGCATTTAATTGATTTACTTTATTGGAAAAAGCAACGAATTTTTTATGGGTTCAATGATGCAAAAGGTTATTCATTTGATGAAGAGGGTACACAAATTTCTTTTATTGCCGAACGAGATAGTATCAAAAAAGAAAGCCAGAAATTTTATCAGTTGTTTTATTTCAAAAACAACTTTGATAGCGCTGTAATGATAGTAAATAAAGCATCACAAGGGATGCCTGTAAAATGGAGTGTTAGTGAATTTGGTAACATCAGTTTCAGCAAATCAGGAAAAAGATTGTTTTTTGGGACTGCTCCAATTCTTCCTTTAAAAGACACATCTTTACCCGAATTTGAAAGAGTAAACGTAGATGTTTGGCATTATAACGATGATGATTTGCAACCTGCACAATTAAAAAATTTAGAAAATGATTTAAAGAAAAATTACTTAGCCCGTTATGATTTTGAAACAAAGAAAGTAGTGCAATTAGGGAATGAAAATTTTGAACGCGTTGAAAAAACATCAGAAGGTGATGGTGTAACTTTTTATAGCACAACTGATGCAGGAAAGCGGGTAGCAAAACAATGGCAAGGTTTCACTTTACGTGATGTATATGCCGTTAATCCAATTGATGGTAAAGTCACTTTGATTAGAATAAATTTAAAAGGAAATATCAGTTCCTCTTACAGTGGAAACTATTTATTGATGTATGATGAACAGCTCAAACAATATCAGTCCTACAACGCATTAACTCAAAAGATTAATAAAATAGCAGCAGATATTCAATACCCTCTATACGATGAAGAAAATGATGTACCCGATGATCCGAATGCTTATGGAATTGCAAAATGGATAGAAGGGGATAAGCATGTTTTGATTTATGATAAGTTTGATATTTGGAAAGTAGATCCGCTTGGAAAAGAAAAAAGTATCTCATTAACTTCAGGAAGAAAAAATTCAATTCAATCCCGTTTGGTAAATTTTGATGAGGACAAAAAATTTGTCAATACTGATGATACTATTTTGCTAAAAACATACAATGAAAAAACAAAAGGAGCTGGAATTGCTAAATTGTATTTTAGTAACAACGGTAAATTAAATCTTGTACAAACAACAATCCCAATTTCAGATTGTTTCATAAATAACATTGTTCAAAGTAAAAATGCTACCAATTTTATTTTTACAAAAGAAAGATATGAATCTTCTCCAAACATATATGCAGCAACTGTTTCAGGTATAAATAAAATTACCAATTTAAATCCACAACAAGCCAATTACAACTGGGGTTCTGCTGAATTGTTTCAATGGAAAGCTTACACCGGAAAGCTTACAGAAGGTGTTTTGTACAAACCCGAAAACTTTGATGTAAAGAAAAAATATCCAATGATTGTTTATTTTTATGAAAGAAACAATCAAACTCTTTATAATTATATTGCACCAACACCAACTCCATCCCGTTTAAATATTTCCTTTTTTGTAAGCAGAGGATACATTGTTTTTGTACCAGATATTTGGTATAAAAATGGAAAGCCTGGGCAAAGTGCATACGACTACATTGTAAGCGGCACAAGAGCTGTCGTTAAACTTGGTTTTGTTGACAGTACTAAACTCGGCTTGCAAGGACAAAGCTGGGGCGGTTATCAAATTGCACATTTAATTACAAGAACAAAATTGTATGCAGCTGCTTGGGCGGGTGCCCCGGTTGTAAATATGACAAGCGCTTATGGCGGTATTCGTTGGGGTACGGGAATTAACAGACAGTTTCAATACGAAAAAACACAAAGCAGAATTGGTGCAAATTTGTGGGAACGCAGAGATCTGTATATAGAAAATTCTCCGTTATTTCATTTGCAAAATGTAACAACCCCTGTAGTAATCATGGCAAATGATAAAGATGATGCAGTGCCCTGGTATCAAGGGATTGAAATGTTTTCAGCATTGCGCCGTCTGAATAAAAAAGTATGGATGCTGAACTACAATGATGAAGTACATAATTTAATGGAACGAAGAAATAGAAAAGATATACAAATTAGAGAACAACAATTTTTTGATTGGTTGTTGAAAGGAGAGAAGCCTGCAACATGGCTTTCAGAGGGATTACCTGCAGTTATGAAAGGAAGAACATTAGGTTTATAAAAAAAAGGTGCATTTTTAATGCACCTTTTTTTAGCTAGTTGTTACACTCTATAATAATCTGCCTTCCAGTTTTGGATGGATTCTTTGATAGCTCTGCCGGAAAGATTTTCTGTTGCTGCACGATTGCATAATGCTACAAATTCATCATCGCTTGCAAAACGTAATGCAATGATTTGACCAATTCTTAATCTGCTATCAATTGCTTTTCCGGTTAGGATAAAATACCTTAAACTTTCTTCTGCACGTATTGCACGGTCCTGCGCTTTCAATGCAAAAATTCTTACAAATGCAAAAAAGCATAAAAAAATAAAAGCACACAAACAAAGCAATGATGCTGAATAAAGGTTTTCTTTTGCAGCATGGAATAAATTTACAAAACTGCCAATTAATAGTGCCAGTATACTGAAAAAAGTAAGCCCATGCCAGCCGCCCACAAGCCTTGAATGATTTTTAAAATTCTGTTGTTGCATAAAGTATATTTTTGAGGCTTGAAGTTAATTGAACTTATTTGTATTCAATATGTTTTCATAAAATATCTATTAATTATTTGTAACTATATATGAACAAACTTTTTGCATCTATCATAACTATTGGTGATGAGTTATTAATTGGACAAGTGATTGATACCAACAGTGCATTTATTGCACAGGAATTAAATAAAATTGGAGTGCCTGTAAAACAAAGATTGGCTGTTGGAGATGTATGGGATGATATTTGGAATGCACTGGATGAGGTAAGTAAAGAGGCTGATATAATTTTAATAACCGGAGGTTTGGGTCCAACAGCTGATGATATCACTAAACCATTGCTGTGTAAGTATTTTGGAGGAATAATTATAGTTGATGAACCAACATTGGCGCATGTTACCAACATCTTTGAAAATATATTAAAACGCCCAATGATAGATCGAAACAGGAAGCAAGCAGAAGTGCCCAATGTTTGTACTGTTTTAAAAAATGAAGTGGGAACAGCACCTGGAATGTTGTTTGAGAAAGATGGAAAAATATTCATTGCAATGCCCGGTGTGCCTTTTGAAATGAAATACATTATGCAGCAACATGTGTTATCATTGATACAAAAAAAATTTACAACATCACATATTGAACACAGAACTTTATTAACGGCAGGTATTGGAGAAAGTTTTTTAGCAGAAATGATTCAATCATGGGAAGAAAAATTACCCACAAATATTAAGTTGGCTTATCTGCCTAATTACGGAATGGTTCGTTTAAGGCTTACTGCGTCTGGGTTTGAAAAAGATAACTTAGTGAAAGTGATTGACACAGAATTTGAAGCATTGAAAGTTTTGGTGCAAGAATACTTAGTGATTGATGAAGATTTACCTATGCATTTGGTAGTAACCAGATTACTCAAGGAAAAAAATAAAACGCTTGCTACTGCTGAAAGCTGTACAGGTGGAAGTATTGCAAGTATCATGACAGCTAATGCGGGTGCGAGCAGTATTTTTACAGGTAGTGTGGTTTGTTATGATAATAGAATTAAAACAGAATTATTAGGTGTTTCGCATGAAATACTAACAACAGTGGGGGCGGTGAGCAGAGAAACAGTCGAATTAATGGCAATGAACATTGTTAAATTAATGAAATCCGATTTTGCTATTGCCGTGAGTGGCATCATGGGACCAACTGGTGCTACAGATGAAAAACCGGTTGGAATGGTTTGGGTTGCAGTTGCAAACAATGAAAAGGTAGTTGCTAAGCAATTTAATTTCAGATTTGACAGAGAAAGAAATATTCAACTTACAGTAGTAAATTCTCTAAATATGTTGCGTTTGTTGATATTGGAGTCCAAATAATTTGTAATTTATTTTGACGATAACTAGACTTTAAAAAAATATTTTTTGTTCAACTTATTTTTAATCTGTTTAAAATATCTACTTATAAAATTTTAATGCACCTTTACAAAAGATTGCTTGCTTCATTTGCCTAATACTTGTTTATTTTGCAAAGTATAGTTTGTTGTATTTTTTACATTACAAGATTTAACTTGTTTTGCTGATAATAGTTGCTGTTGTACAAGTGTGCGACGCAACCGGTGATGAAGGAAGTAATGCAGCTTGTTACATAAATAAAAAAATTGTATGGCAATAGTTGATTTGATCATGCCTAAGTTGGGCGAAAGTATTATTGAAGCCACTGTTTTGAAGTGGAATAAAAATATTGGTGATGCTATTCAGCAAGATGAAACAGTCTTGGAAATTGCAACTGATAAAGTAGATAGTGAAGTGCCAAGTACTGCCTCCGGTATTATTTCAGAAATTTTATTTAATGTAAATGATGTTGTACCTATAGGTACAGTAATTGCGAAAATTGATACCGGAAACAACGGTTCTCCTGTTACTAAATCATCAGCTACAACTATTGTTGCAAAAGAGTTTGAGCCTGCTACCAAAGAAACTACTGAGGTTCCTTTTGTTCCGGCGAGTGTTACAATTAAGCCTTCAGGAAATAATAAATTTTATTCTCCATTGGTTTTGAATATTGCAAATAGTGAAGGAATTAGCTTGAGTGAGTTGGAAAACATTCAAGGAACTGGAAATGAGGGAAGGGTTAGTAAAAAAGATTTACTTCAATATCTTGCTAATAAAAAATCAGGAGTTGCAAGTACTGCTATGGTTTCAAATACAATACCTGCAAGCCTTGTAGAAACACCAAAAGTTGTTGAATCGTCTATACAACCATCAGTTGTTTCGTATTCGGGTAATGTAGAGATTATTGAAATGGACCGTATGCGTAAGTTAATTGCGAAGCACATGTTAGATAGTAAACAAACTAGTCCACATGTTACAAGCTTTGCTGAAGCAGATGTTACCAATATGGTTTTGTGGAGAGACAGGGTAAAGAAGCAATTTGAAAAAGAGAATAATTCTAAGATTACGTTTACACCAATGTTTATTGAATGTGTTACAAAGGTGATGAAACGTTTTCCTTTTATTAATGCAAGTTTGGATGGCGATAAAATTATTGTTAAGAAGGATTATAACATTGGAATGGCTACTGCATTGCCAAGTGGTAATTTGGTTGTTCCTGTGATTAAAGGTGCCGATATGCTTAATTTGATTGGGTTAAGTAAAAGTGTGAACAGCCTTGCTGAGGCTGCTCGCAACAACAAATTAAAACCCGATGATACCGCAAATGGAACTTTCACAATAACCAATGTAGGTACATTTGGAAGTTTAATGGGTACGCCAATTATAAATCAGCCACAAGTAGCAATATTAGCTGTTGGGGCTATTAAAAAGCGTCCTGTAGTGGTAGAAACACCGGAAGGCGATACGATTGGTATAAGACACATGATGTACCTGAGTTTAAGTTATGATCATAGAATTGTAGATGGTAGCATTGGTGCTAGTTTTTTAACAGCTGTTGCAAAGGAATTTGAAAAGTGGGATGTGAACAGGGAATGGTAGTCGTTAAAAATTCAATAAATTAATATTAAAAGGTTTCAATTATTAAATTGAAACCTTTTAAGTAAGCGATAAAATCGACAGTGAGTTTTATTGAAAATACATAAAAAAACCCCTCAAATTTGAGGGGTTAATATTTCTGAGAAGCTGAAATTATTTAACTTCTACTTCAGCACCTGCTTCTTTTAATTTGCCTGCGATGTCATCAGCTTCTGCTTTAGAAACACCTTCTTTAACTGGTTTTGGAGCTCCATCTACTAAATCTTTAGCTTCTTTCAAACCTAAACCTGTTAATTCTTTAACAACTTTAACAACACCTAATTTGCTAGCACCTGCGTTAGTTAAAATTACATCAAAAGATGATTTTTCTTCAGCAGCAGCAGCACCACCACCATCACCACTTGCTACAACTACTGCAGCAGCAGCTGGTTCGATACCATACTGAGATTTTAAAACATCTGCTAACTCTTGAACTTCTTTTACTGTTAAGCCTACTAATGTTTCGGCCAATGCTTGTACGTCTGCCATTGTTTTTACTTTTTAACCGCCTTCATATTTGCAATCAACAAATCCGGCGGATGGTTAATTAATGTACCTCATTTGAACCTCAGAGGCATTGGTTTTTTTCTATTTTATAACATGTGCTATAAAATTATTTTAAATCAATACTGATTATTCAGCTGTTGGTTCTGCTGCCGGAGCATCTTCAACTGCAGGTGCTTCAGCTACTGGAGCCTCAACAATAGGAGCTGCTGTTTCAACAACTGGTGCAATGCCTTGTGCTTTCTGCTCGTGGTGGTGCAATAATGCAGCCAATACACGTTTAGCAGGGCTTTGTAACAAGCCAATAACTTCACCAATTAATTCGTTCTTAGTCTTAATTTGTGTAAGTGCTTTTAATTGGTTGTCACCGGCATAAATATCACCATTAATGAAAGCGGCTTTTAAAACAGGCTTTTCATTTCCGCTATTTTTACGGAACGATGAAATAATCATTGCTGGTTCTTTAGGATTTTCGCTAAACATCAATGCAGTTACATTGTGTAAGCTATCGTAAATACCGGCATATTTTTGACCATCCAAGCTTTCTAAAGCTTTTTTAATCAAAGTATTCTTTGCTACTTTCATTTCAACTTGTTTGTCAAAACAAGCTCTACGCAAAGTACCAACTTGAGCCACTGTTAATGACTCAGTATCGGTAATATAAAAGTTATTGTATTGTGAGAATTTCTCCTTGAGAACTTCAATCACTTCATTTTTTTGTTCTTTAGTCATAACTAAGTTTTAGTAAACCCATTTCACAGTTTTAATTGCTTAAAACTCCATAGGATTAGTTAGATAATGCTTTTTGTGTCTAATGAAATACCTGGGCTCATGCTACTTGCCATGCTTACTGCTTTAAGGTAGGTACCTTTTGCTGAAGATGGTTTTAGTTTCATGATGGCATTAATTAATTCAGTACTGTTTTCTGCAATTTTATCAGGAGAAAAAGATACACGACCAATTGACGCGTGAACGATACCTGCTTTATCTACTTTAAAAGCAATTTTACCGCCTTTTACTTCATTTACTGCAGCAGCAACATCATTGGTTACTGTTCCGGTTTTAGGATTTGGCATTAAGTTACGAGGACCTAACACTTTACCTAATTTACCAATTTTAGGCATTACTGATGGTGTTGCAACAATTACATCAACATCTGTCCAGCCGGCTTCAATTTTAGCAATAAATTCATCTAAACCTACGAAATCAGCACCAGCTTCTTTAGCAGATGCTTCTTTGTCAGGTGTACATAATACCAATACACGTTTCGTTTTACCTGTTCCGTGTGGTAATGATACTGTACCACGAACTTGCTGATCGGCTTTCTTAGGATCTACACCCAAACGGATATGTAAATCTACTGAGCTATCAAATTTTGTACAGTTAATTTCTTTTACAAGCGTTGAGGCTTCTTTAAGGGAATAAGCTTTATTCTTATCCACCTTAGTATTTACAACTTTTCTTTTTTTAGTCAAAGACATTGTTTTTAGTTTTTAAGGTGAATGAATTAATTTTCCCAAGGAGCTTTACCATCAACAGATAGTCCTAAGCTTCGTGCAGTTCCGGCAACCATTTTCATAGCGCTTTCTTTTGTAAAGCAATTTAGATCAGGCATTTTATCTAAAGCAATAGCTTCAATTTGCTGCCAGTTTACTTTACCCAATTTTACACGATTACTTTCTTTAGAACCTTTTTGGATTTTTGCTGCTTCCATTAATTGAATAGATGCGGGTGCAGTTTTGATTTCGAAGTCGAATGACTTGTCAGTGTAAACTGTAATTAAAACAGGTACAACTTTACCTATTTTATCTTGAGTTCTTGCATTGAATTGTTTGCAAAACTCCATAATGTTTAGACCCTTACTACCAAGGGCAGGCCCAACCGGTGGCGCAGGATTGGCTTGACCGCCTTTAACCTGCAACTTCACATAGCCTGAGATTTCTTTTGCCATTGTGTGTGATTTAATTGGTGATAGCGTTTTATTTTTTTACAAAAACAAAACTCCCAAGTTGCATCCTTTTCAGGATGACTTTCAATCATTCTTAATTGTAAAGAACTTTTTGGGATTGCAAAAGTAGTGTTGTAGAATGAAAAAACAAAAATTTCAGAAAAAATATATAAAATACAATTCAATGGATTTCTAAATATAGGTATTAGGGACTTGGCAAGCTAAATAATCCAATCGATTTTTGATTGATGATATACGATACTTTCTGTTTTCCCCAATCACCTATCAATTTTATTTTCAAAGGTGTTTTATTGTTTTCTAAAGCAGGAACAATATTTGGAGAAACAAGCAATCGGTAGAGACAAAATGGGGCTGCAACTTTAATTTCAATTGGCTGCTGATTGATTTCATCTCTTCCAATAAAAATTGTTTTCTCTTTTATCTTTGATATTTCAACAGAATAGACTTTACCATTAATCAATGCAGTTTTGAAAAAAGGGATATTGGCTGACTTTGACTTAAGATAAATAAAAACTGAAGTAGTAACACCGGGCGTTATTGGATTGCCATTTACATCAACAGCAATTATGCCTGCATAACTTGGTTGCGTATAAACATAGTTTTTAACTATGCCGTACTGTGCATTTAAACTGGTTATTGAAAAAAAAGACATTATTATAATGTAGGAAACTGATTTCATAAAAATTGGTTTAATAATAAAATATTATAAAAAAATCTTACTTGCCGAATGCTATTATTTTTTTGCAAGCTTTACAATTGCAAATTATCATAACCTAACTTACTGTACTACCCGCATCAATGATTCCGTTTGTCTGTAAAAAATGTAATTTGCCGGATTTATCCTCAGCCAACAAAATCATTCCATTACTTTCTATGCCACGCATTTTTCTTGGGGCAAGGTTACAAACAACTGTTACTTGCTGCCCAACAAGTTCTTCGGGTTTGAAGTGCATTGCGATACCTGAAACGATTGTTCTTTTTTCAAAACCTAAATCAACCTCTAGTTTTAAAAGTTTGTCAGCCTTCTCCACTTTCTCAGCAGCAGTAATTGTACCAATTCGTAAATCTAATTTTCCAAAATCATCAAAAACAATTTCAGGTTTTAAAACAACTGTCGCTTCTTTTTCTATTTCAACTGATTTATTTTCTTCCACTTTTGTTTTTTTAATTTTTAATTTTTCTAATTGATTTGCAATCTCTTCATCTTCAATTTTTCTGAAAAGCAATTGCGGCTCTCTTAGGCTATATCCAACTTTCAACAAATCAACCCTGCCTGCATTTTGCCATTCCAACAACTTCTCTACCACCTTCATCATGTGCAACATTTTCTTGGCAGTAAATGGTAAAAACGGATTAATTAAAATAGCAAGATTGGCTGTTAGTTGTAAACACAAGTGCAACGCATTATCTATCAAATGCTGATTGGACGGGCTTTCTGGCAAATATTTAGCCAAAATCCAAGGCTCTTTCTTTTGCATGTACTGATTGGCTTTTCTTGCCAAATCAATTACTTCAAATTGTGCTTCTCTAAATTTATAGCCTTCCAGTAAAGTCTCCACTTTCAATTTTGTATTTGCAATATCTTGTATCAATTGTTTGTCTAAATCATCTATTAAATCATTATGAAATGGAGGTACTTTTCCATTGCACAATTTGTGCATCAACACAAAAGTTCTGTTCACATAATTCCCCAAAACGCTTACCAATTCACTATTATTGGCATCCTGAAAACCTTTCCATGTAAATTCACTGTCTTTTGTTTCGGGTGCAATAGCAGTTAAATAATAACGAAGTACATCTGCCATGCTTTCTCCGCCATTTTCTTTTTTAATCCAATCATTAATGTAATCATCCATTTCAATACTCCATCCTCTGCTCGTACTCATTTTATCACCTTCCAAATTCATAAACTCATTCGATGGAACATTGGCAGGTAAAACATTTCCATGCAATTTCAACATCACTGGAAAAATGATTGCATGAAAAACAATGTTGTCTTTACCAATAAAATGAACCAGCTGCGTATCATTCTCATACCAATAAGGCTTCCAGTCTTTTCCATGATTCAAAGCCCATTGCTTGGTTGCACTGATATAACCAATAGGTGCATCAAACCATACGTACAACACTTTTCCAGCTGCATCTTTTACCGGAACTTGAATGCCCCAATCCAAATCTCTTGTTACCGCTCTTGGTTGCAACCCCCCGTCAACCCAGCTTTTCACTTGCCCTACCACATTTGCACGCCAGTCGTTTTTATGTTCTTTCAAAACCCATTCTCTTAAAAAATCTTCATGCTTATTCAATGGCAAATACCAATGGCTTGTTTCTTTTTTTATGGGCACATTGCCACTTAAAGTACTCACAGGATTTATCAATTCATCCGGGCTTAAACTCTTGCCACATTTCTCACACTGATCGCCAAAAGCATTGTCGTAGCTGCAATTGGGACAAGTGCCTTTTATAAAACGATCCGCTAAAAATGTTTGTGTTGCTTCATCAAAATATTGTTCACTCGTTTTTATTTCCAAATCTCCGTTATTATTCAAAACAGTAAAAAATTCTTGTGCTGTTTCATGGTGTAAAGGAGAAGAAGTTCTGTGATAAATATCAAAATGAATTCCTAAGTCTTTAAAATTTTGCTCAATAATTGGATGGTATTTATCTATAATAGCTTGTGCGGTAGTTCCTTCCTTCATGGCTTGAATTGGAATAGCTGTACCATGTTCATCGCTGCCGCAAACAAACACTACATCACGCAATTGTGCTTTTAAATAACGCACATAAATATCAGCCGGAATATATGCACCTGCCAAATGTCCAATATGCTTCAATCCATTGGCATAAGGTAATGCAGATGTAACTAAATATCTTTTAGGTGTAGTCATTTTTTTGTTCTAAGCTTTTTATTCTTTACTTATCGTTCCTTGCGTCGCACACTTCAACAGATGAATATGCATCAACAAATAACAATTGCAAAAGTAAGCAATTACTCATAGGGCTTTAAACATAAACATAGAAAAACTGAAATTACAAAAACTAATTGCTTTGCAAACTCAGATAATCAATAATATTGTTGTATGATTACGATTCCTCCTTACCTTAAAAAAGGCGATACGATTGGCATTGTTTGCCCTAGTGGTTTTATGCCTTACGAAAATGCAAAAACCTGTATTCAAACATTAGAAAGCTGGGGATATAAAGTAAAAGTGGGTGAAACTTTGGGAAGTCAATTTCATTACTTCAGTGGCACTGATAAACAGCGTACACAAGACTTACAAAAAATGTTGAACGACACAAGCATTAAAGCCATTTTGTGCGGGAGAGGAGGGTATGGTTTGAGCAGAATAATAGACAAATTAGATTTCCAAAAATTTAAAAGAAATCCGAAATGGATTATTGGCTTTAGTGATATTACTGTTTTACACGCACATATTTTTCAGCACTTTCAAATTGCTACAATTCATGCTCCAATGGCTGCAGCTTTTAACGGAGATGGGTTTCAAAACACATACATTGCTTCTTTAAAAGATGCAATTAGTGGAATCAGTACCAACTATACTTGCGGAACCCATACTTTCAATAAAACAGGAAATGCAGAAGGAGAATTGATTGGTGGTAATCTGGCAATAATTGCACATTTAATTGGTTCACATTCCAGCTATAAAACCAGACATAAAATTTTGTTTTTAGAAGATGTTGGCGAATATTTATACAATATAGACCGGATGATGATTCAACTGGAAAGAGCTGAAATATTTAAACACCTAAAAGGCTTGATAATAGGTGGTTTCAGCGATTTAAAAGATACAACTGTTCCTTTTGGAATGGATGTATACAATATTATTAATGAGCATGTGAAAGACTACAAATTCCCAATTTGTTTTGATTTTCCTGTAAGCCATCAAACAGAAAATTTGGCGCTGAAAATTGGCATCAAACACGAATTAAAAGTTGGAAAAGATGAAGTGATTTTAAGGGAGGTGTAATTTTATTGTTGAATATCGATATGCGGTACAAGTGTGCGACGCAACTACTGTTCAATAGATGTTCTTCAAATTACTTAAAAAAATTGGTAGTCTTTTTGAGACTACCAATTAGTATTAAAAAAATTTATGTTTTTTGTAAACTACGCCAAATCAAATCTGTCAAGATTCATCACTTTATTCCAAGCTGCTACAAAGTCTTTTACAAATTGTTCTTTAGCATCATCGCAAGCATAAACTTCTGCAAGGGCTCTCAGTTCTGAGTTTGAACCAAAAATAAGATCAACACGTGTTCCTGTCCATTTCAATTCTCCTGTTGTACGATCATGACCTTCAAAAGTTTCTTGCGCATGTGAAGTTGCTTTCCAGGTAGTTTTATAATCAAGAAGATTTACAAAGAAATCGTTGGTAAGTGCTTCCGGATTGTTGGTAAATACACCATATTTTGAGTGATCAAAATTTGTATTCAGGACTCGCATACCACCAATAAGAACAGTCATTTCAGGTGCAGTCAATGTCATCAATTGAGCTTTGTCAATCAACATTACTTCAGCAGAAGAAGTGTAACGTGTTTTCATGTAATTACGGAAGCCATCGGCAGCAGGCTCTAATACTGCAAATGATGCAACATCAGTTTGTTCTTGAGATGCATCAGTACGACCTGCAGTAAAAGGAACTACGATATCATGACCTGCATTTTTTGCAGCTTTTTCAATGCCTGCACATCCTGCAAGCACAATTAAATCTGCAATAGAAACTTGTTTTCCATTGGATTGAGCGTTGTTAAATTCCTTTTGAATATTTTCTAAAATATCGAGAACTTTTGAAAGTTGTGATGGATTGTTTACTTGCCAAAACTTTTGAGGAGTTAATCTGATACGTGCACCATTCGCACCACCACGTTTATCTGATCCACGGAATGTAGATGCTGAAGCCCATGCCGTAGAAACCAATTCAGATACAGTTAATCCTGAAGCAAGAATTTTATTTTTTATTGAAGCAATATCATTTGCATCAACAAGTGGATGTGTTACAGCAGGGATTGGGTCTTGCCATATTAATTCTTCTTTAGGTACTTCCGATCCAAGGTATAATGCAACAGGCCCCATGTCACGGTGTGTAAGTTTGAACCATGCACGGGCAAATGCATCAGCAAATTCATTTGGATTTTCGTAAAATCTTCTTGAAACTTTTTCGTATGCAGGATCTACTCTTAATGCAAGATCTGTAGTAAGCATGAAAGGTGCATGTTTTTTAGCAGCGTCATGTGCATCAGGTATAGTGCCTTGACCTGCATTCCCCTTGGGTTTCCACTGATGTGCACCAGCAGGGCTTTTGGTTAATTCCCATTCGTAACCAAAAAGATTTTCAAAGTAATTATTGCTCCATTGTGTTGGAGTGGTTGTCCAGGCACCTTCAAGGCCACTAGTTATAGTATCACCACCATTACCTGTACCGAAAGTATTTTTCCAGCCAAGGCCTTGTTCTTCAATGCTTGCAGCGGCAGGCTCGGGACCAACATATTTAGTTGGGTCGGCTGCGCCATGTGTTTTACCAAATGTATGTCCACCTGCAATTAATGCAACTGTTTCTTCATCATTCATTGCCATACGTGCAAAGGTTTCACGAATATCACGAGCTGATGCAAGCGGATCCGGGTTGCTGTTAGGTCCTTCAGGATTTACATAAATTAAACCCATTTGAACAGCAGCAAGCGGGTTTTCTAATTCACGGTCACCTGTATATCTTTTATCATCCAACCACTTTTTTTCGGAACCCCAATAAATATCTTCTTCCGGTTCCCAAACATCTTCACGACCACCACCAAATCCAAAGGTTTTAAAACCCATTGATTCAAGTGCGCAATTACCAACAAGTATCATTAAATCTGCCCAAGAAATTTTTTGTCCGTATTTCTGTTTGATAGGCCAAAGTAATAAACGTGCTTTATCAAGATTGGTATTATCGGGCCAGCTATTCAAAGGTGCAAAACGTTGTGTGCCAGAACCTGCGCCACCACGACCATCTGCAGTACGATAGGTTCCTGCACTATGCCATGCCAAACGAATAAAGAAAGGTCCGTAATGCCCGTAATCAGCGGGCCACCAGTCTTGTGAGTTGGTCATCATATCAACAATATCTTTCTTTACTGCGTTTAAGTCTAAACTTTTGAAAGCTTCAGCATAATTGAAATCCTTTTTCATAGGATTAGATAAAGCAGAGTGCTGACGAAGGATATTTAATTTCAATTGATTGGGCCACCAATCCTGATTTTTTGTACCCGCCCCTGCACTTTGTTGTAAAGTAGCTCCTGTAAAAGGACATTTGCCTCCGGTATTAGTATTGTTTTCCATGTTGAAGGAATTTAATTTTTAGGGCGTAAAATTACATTAATAAATCTATCTACATTTCAATTCATTAACGATATCTTGATTTTTTTACAAAATAATAAAACAAGATAAAACATACATACTAGCGTATAAAATTTAAAAACAATAAAAATGCATTGTTATACATTATAGAATAACCCATCAATTGCTTTTCTTTGCTACATGAAATTATTTTTGATAAGATATACCAAGCTCCTGTTTATATGGTTGCAGTTACATAGAGTATTTGGGTTCATAAGTGGTGCTTTTGCTAACTTGTATTACCTAACCAAGTTTTCTCAATGGGCATTTCAAAATAAAAATATTGCCTATAATGATTTTCCTTGTAAGTGGGATTATTTCAAAAGAAATGACATGTACCAATGGGTAATAGAAAATGAAAAACTAACTGAAAGTATTAATTATATTGAGTTTGGCGTAGCAGCTGGGCATTCTTTTAAGTGGTGGCTTCAACAAAATAAAAATCCACAAAGTAAGTTTTATGGCTTTGATACTTTTGATGGATTACCAGAAGATTGGGGCCCGTTTAAAAAAGGATCATTTAGTAATAACGATACATTGCCTGAAATAAATGATGACAGAGGAAAATTTTATAAAGGACTTTTTCAGCAAACTGTTCCAACATTTGTTAAAGAATTAAATAATACCCGAAGAAATGTATTAATGATGGATGCCGATTTGTATTCTGCAACATTATATGCATTGACTTCTTTGGCACCTTACTTAAAAAAAGGAGATATTATTTTCTTTGATGAGTTTGTTGTTCCTACACATGAGTTTAAAGCATATTTAGATTTTACGCAGTCTTATTATATTAAACTAGAATTAATTGCAGCAGCCAATAACTATTATTTTACTGCGTTTAAAGTGGTGTAATAATGATTCAGCATGGAAAAGTTATTTAAAAAAGAAAATTACAAAATAAAATCCTTTTTTTTATTGATTTTATTCATTTGCAGTCTTGATGTTTTTGCACAAGAGATACAGTCTGATACAAGAAACAGATCTGCGAATAGAGCTACAAATACCAATGCAAGTATTAATCAAATTCGTAGGATATATAATTATGATTATGTAGAACGGAAACCAATATTTATTGCAGGAAAAGACTCTTTAAATAACATTTATTTAAGTTATTTTACAGGGTTTGATTCGTTGGCTATGAGGTGCATAGAGAAAGGGGATACGGCTAAATATATTAGAGTACATTTTGAGTTTGTAGTTGATGAAAACGGCACACCTTATGATGGTAAATTTTCTTATGTCGGAACCACAAGATATGGCAGTAGCAATGGCGACAGAAAAGTTAAGTATTTTGATGATATAAAAGGATATTTTAATGATGCCATCAAAAAAATGATAAAATATATTCCTTCCTGGAAACCTGCCATGCAAAACAGTGTGCGTGTGAGTTGTTTAGTAAAAGATTATTTTCAATTTTGGTTGGGCATTAATCCGGAGCCAAGGTAATTTTTAGAAAAATAGCCTCGGCAACTTTTTCGCCATCCATCGCTGCGCTTACAATTCCGCCTGCATAGCCCGCACCTTCTGCACATGGGTACAAATTTTTTATTTGCGGATGTTGTAATGTTTGATGATCTCTTGGAATACGAACGGGAGATGAGGTTCTGCTTTCGGTAGCTACAACAATTGCTTCATTGGTATAATATCCCTTCATTCTTTTTCCAAAGGCTTGAATGCCCTGTTGCAAGCGGCTTTCAATGAATTGTGGCAAAACTTCTTTCATTTGAATAGAATTGATCCCCGGCAAATAAGAACAATCAGGAAGTGTAGAAGATTGTTTGTTTGTACAGAAATCAACAACACGTTGTGCTGGTGCTACAAATTTTCCGCCACCTGCTGCAAAGGCTTTTGCTTCAATCATTTTTTGAAACTCCAGTAATAGCAAGGGATTTGAAATTTCTGAATTACCCAAATGCTTTAAACTTTTCATGGCATCTGCTACTTCAATCGTTACAACCATCCCGCTATTGGCAAATGGATTGTTTCTTTTACTAGGGCTCCAACCGTTTACTACTAATTCATTGGGGTTGGTTGCAGCCGGGGCAATAATACCACCCGGGCACATGCAAAAACTAAAAACGCCTTTTCCCTGAACTTGTTCTACTAAAGAATAGCTTGCAGGCGGAAGAAAATCTCCCCTGTTTGGAGTTGCGTTTAAAGAAGCTGTTATATGATATTGTGCAGCATCTATTATGCTTTGAGGATGTTCAATTCGTACGCCTAATGCAAAGGGTTTGGCTTCAATTAAAATATTTTTACGATGCAGTAATTCAAAAATGTCTCGTGCACTGTGTCCTGTTGCAAGAATCACAGCATTAGCAAAATACTTGTCTCCTTCCTGGGTAATTACTCCTTTGATCATTTCATTTTGAAGAACAAAATCAACAACTTTTTTTTCAAATAAAACTTGACCGCCACTTGCAATTATTTGTTGCCGCATGGCGGTTATAATATGAGGGAGTTTATTTGTGCCAATATGTGGATGTGCCTCCAGTAGTATTTTTTCTTCTGCTCCAAACTGTACAAATAAGTTAAGAATACGATTGATATTTCCTCTTTTATTACTTCTCGTGTAAAGCTTTCCATCACTGTACGTTCCTGCACCACCTTCACCAAAACAATAATTACTTTCAGGATTTACAATACCTTCTTTATTGAGTATAGCAAGGTCTCTTCGTCTTGAACGTACATCCTTTCCTCTTTCTATAACAATTGGTTTTATGCCTAGTTCTATCAACTTAAGTGCAGCAAAAATTCCTGCTGGTCCGGCGCCTACAATAATTACTTCTTTGGCATTTTTTTTTAATTCTTGAAATTGAATTGAATCAAGTTGTCTTTCAACAAAAGGCTCATCAATAAAGGCTTTAACCGTTAGGTTAACCCAAATTTGCTGACGGCTTCTTGCGTCAATACTTTTTTTGATTGGGTAGAAACCGGTTATACTTTCTACCGGAATACCAATAGTGTCAGCAATGTGCAGTACAATAATTTCATCGCTAAAAGCCTCATTGGGCTTGAGTCGTAAAGTAATATCTTGTTGCATACTGTTAGGTTTTTATCCTAAAAAGTTTGGAAGTGAGATTATAAAATTAAAACGGCAAATCATCAACTATATCACCAGGCGCATCTGAGGGAACAAAATCAGGCGGTGCATCGCTATGACTATTGTCGGTATTTATTTTTACGGTTTCCATACGCCACGCATCTAGATTGGTGATATAATTATCAACGCCATTTTTATTCCATTTTGTTCCTTTAATATTAAACATCACTTTTACTTCATCACCAATATTAAATCGGTCAGGCATATTGGTTTTGTCTTGTACACATTGAAACTTTGCATAGTTTGTGATAACTCTTCCACCAATATCTTCACTTTTTTCAATTACAAATTCTCTTGTTTTAAAAGTTTCAGTACGTTGTACAATATCAAATTTGGCAATTAGTTTACCAATCATTTCATAACTCATAAATAATAATTTAATAAAATCGAAAGTAGGGTAAAAACATTCTAAATAAAAAACAAAAAATATTACCATTCAAAAAACAAAAGCTGTAATTTACAACCCCGATAAAAAAAGTCCATGTTCCAAAAAATATTATTGCCATTATTTAGTTTTGTTGCGTTGATTTCATGTGTACCTCAACAACAAACCACACGCACCTACAACTACCAGAGCTATCAAATAGAAAAACAAAATAAAGCTGATGAAAGTATTTTAAAAATGCTTGCTCCATACTCAGATAGTATCAATAAAACAATGAACAAGGTTATTGGTTTTTCAACAACTGGATTAACTAAAAAGCAACCTGAAAGTGAATTAGGTAATTTTATGACAGACTGCATGAAAGAGATGGCACAACAAAAGTTTGGTAAAAAAGTAGATGCCGCTTTTGTGAATTATGGAGGCATCAGATCATACTTGCCAAAAGGCGATATTACTGTTGGAAAAATTTATGAATTAATGCCATTTGATAACTTAATTGTTTTACAGGAAGTAAATGGTTCTGTATTGAAATCATTTTTAGCCAAAGTTGCTGAAAGAGGCGGATGGCCTGTATCTGGCATGAGTTATCAAATAAAAGAAAAGCATCCTCAAAATATTTTGATTGACGGAAAACCAATTGATGACAATGCCATTTATATTATTGCAAATACAGATTACATTGCTTTACAGGGAGGAGATGATTGTTCAATGCTAAAAGGTTTGCCTACTGTAAATAATGGCTATTTATTTCGTGATGCACTTATTGAATATGTACAGCAGGTTACAAAAAAAGGAAATCCAATTGAATCTAAAATTGAAGGAAGAGTAACGTATTAAATAAATCTTATGCAAACGAACAGAAGAAATTTTTTAAAAGAATCCGCTAAGGCGGGAAGTGTAATTGTTGCAGCTAATTTACTTCCTTTAGACATTTTTGCATCAGATGAAAAAGTTGATAAAATAACGATACTTCATACCAATGATGTTCATAGTAGACTGGAAAGTTTTCCGCTGGATGGTAGTAAAAATGCCGGATTAGGTGGTGTTGCTTCAAGAGCAGAATTAATAAAAACAATCAGGGCAGAAACTGAACAAGTATTATTATTAGATGCAGGGGATATTTTTCAAGGCACTCCTTATTTTAATTTATATAAAGGAGAACCTGAAATTAAAGCGATGAGTATAATGGGTTATGATGCATGTACCATGGGTAATCATGATTTTGATGGTGGTATGGAAAATTTTTCAAATCAATTAATACATGCAAAATTCCCGGTAATTCTTTGCAATTATGATGTAACAAGTACGCCGTTAGAAGGAAAGACTATACCATATAAAATTTTTACGAAAGGAAATTTAAAAATTGGGGTATTAGGAGTGGGTATCGAATTAAAAGGATTGGTTCCTGATAATTTATATGGCAATACCATTTATAAAAACCCTATCGAATGCGCAAATAAAACAGCTGAAGAATTAAAAAATAAAGGATGTGATATGATTATTTGTTTATCCCATTTAGGTGATAAATATTATGATGATAAAATAAGCGATGAAATATTGGCAAAAGAATGTTTTGATATTGATTTAATTATAGGAGGTCATACCCATCGATTGTTTCCAGAACCAAGAAAATATATCAATAGAAAAGGGAGAGATACATTGGTAAATCAAGTGGGCTGGGCAGGTATGCACCTAGGCAGATTAGACTTTTCAATTACAGGAAAAAAAAAGAAAAATCTAGATAATGCACATTCTTTTTTACTAGGGAAAAAAAATGTGAAATAAAAAATTTTTTTTTCAACATTTATTACCCATATTGCAACCCCTAAAGAAAATATCCTGTTTTAACAAAAAACAAGACATTTAATGAGGAAAATAGAAAATTGTTAACTTAATTATATAAAGTTTATCGTAATCATGGCCAAGACTGCTGAATCTGTTTGGAGCAACTGTTTGAAAATTATTAAAGACATTGTAGAGTGGCAACATTTTAAAACTTGGTTCGAACCAATTAATCCTGTAGAACTTAAAACAAATGTTTTAATGATACAGGTACCAAGTCAATTTTTTTATGAATACTTAGAGGAACATTATGTGAACCTTTTAGCCAAGACATTAAAACGTGAATTGGGCAAAGAAGCAAGACTAGAATATAGAATCATGGTGGATAGTGGCAATACCGCTAAAAACGGCAGTATGGACGTACCAGCAAGAGGTATGAAAACATACAGCAACAATGAAATGAATTTTCCATTAGTGATTGACAGTCCGGTTAAAAATCCATTTGTAATTCCAGGGTTGAAAAAAATGCAAATTGACCCACAGTTGAATGCAATGTACACTTTTGATAGTTTCATGGAAGGTGATTGCAACAGAGTAGCAAGAAGAGCAGGAAAAACTGTTGCTGAAAAACCAGGCGCAAATTCTTTTAATCCATTGGTAATTTATGGTGGTGTTGGTTTAGGTAAAACACATCTGGCACAAGCAATAGGAAATGATGTAAAACGAGCACATCCCAATAAATTGGTTTTATATGTTAGCAGTGAAAAATTCATCAATCAGTTTCAGGATCATGGACGTAACAACGCAATCAATGATTTTATTCATTTCTATCAATTGATCGATGTATTGATTATTGATGATGTTCAGTTTTTTGCAAGAGCAGAAAAAAGTCAGGATGCTTTTTTTGCAATCTTCAATCACCTACATCAAAGTGGAAAACAATTGGTATTAACAAGCGACAAGGCGCCGAAAGATTTGGATGGTATGCAAGAAAGATTGCTCAGCCGTTTTCGTTGGGGGTTAAGTGCTGATTTGCAATTGCCTGATTATGAAACAAGAATTGAAATTCTGGAACGTAAAATGAAGAATGATGGTTTGGAAATGCCTAAGGAAGTAGTGAAGTATGTTGCTTACAATATTACTACAAATGTCAGAGAATTAGAAGGAGCTTTAATAAGCTTGTTGGCACAATCTTCTCTCAATAGAAAAGAAATTGATTTAGAACTTGCCAAAAAAGTGCTAAGAAATTTTGTAAAAACCAGTAGCAAAGAAATTACAATTGATGCCATCCAAAAAATGGTTTGTGAATACTTTGATGTTCCCTATGAAAGATTATTACACAAAACAAGAAAAAGAGAAATTGTACAGGCAAGGCAAATCACTATGTATCTGGCAAAAGCATTTACAAAAAATTCATTAAAAACAATTGGCGAACATTTTGGTGGAAGAGATCACACCACTGTAATTCATTCTTGCCAAACCGTAAAAGACTTAATGGATACAGATACAATTTTCAAGGAAAATGTAATGGAACTTACACAAAAAGTTCAATTGGCAGCAATGTAATCGAATAAAAATTAAAAAATAGTTTTCAAAAAGTCCCGATACTTAATATTTCGGGACTTTTTTATTAAAAAAACTGAAAGAAATTAGAAATTGTTTTTGCTATTTGTATTTAGCGATTATATTTGCAACCCCTCACGTTACAGCAGTGACGGAATAAGGAGGAGAGGTGGATGAGTGGCTGAAATCAGTAGTTTGCTAAACTGCCGTACGGGTTAAACTGTACCAAGGGTTCGAATCCCTTCCTCTCCGCGAAAAAACTCTATCAATTTTGATAGAGTTTTTTTATTTTATCTCAAGACTGTAAGCCATCCACTTCTGATAGGTTTATTATCACCAGTGTTGATGATGTAATAGTACACTCCTATTGGAACTGGGCTACCATTTTTCCTTCCATCCCAAGGTGTTGCATATCCTTTTGATTGAAATATGATTTGCCCATTTCTATTAAAAATTTGAACAGTAGCATTTGGAAATAAATTCAGATTAGTAATATCCCAATTATCGTGTAATCCATCTCCATTTGGTGAAAAGACATTAGGTATTTTTAAATCTTTTAATAATTTCACATTAACCGTATTACTTGCACGACAGCCGTTTTCATTAGTTACAGTTAATTTGTATAGCATGTCTGTTAAGGGATTTATTACCCAAGGGTTAGCAGTTGTATTGTTTGAAAGATATGTTGAAGGAGTCCATAAATAATTGAATAAAGCACCTCCTGTAACTGTACTAATCAGTTGTATACTATCACCTTCAAATACATTTTTATCAGGTCCTGCGCTGACAATTGGATTGGCAAATATTACTACATTTACTGCGGTTGATAAATTGCTACAACCATTGCTGTTACTGACTTTCACGGTATAGTTTCCTGCTTCTGTTATTTGTTGAGAATTGCTTGTGCCACCTGAAATTAAAATGCCATCTCTAAACCATTGATTATCTGTTGATGCAGAACTATAAAGTATTAACGAACTGTCTGCACATATTTGTAATGGTCCTGTAGGAGTTATTGTTGGAATTGTAGGGGCAGAAACTACATTCACACTAATTGTTGCTTGTGGACTTTCGCAATTGTTAATTGTTTGTGTTACGTAATAATTGGTTGAACCAATAACCGTTGTTGATGGTATTGGGCTTGTACTTGTGCCGACGCTACTATTTGGTAAATTATACCACAACAGATTTGAGCCTGTTGCTGTTAATGCTGTTGCTGTTGTGTTTTGGCAATATACAATTGGAGTAGTTACAATTGGTGTATTTGGTATTGCATTAATTGTGATTGTTGCAGTTGGTGTAATGGTACAGTTACCAACTGTTAAGGTGTAGGTAATAGTATAAATTCCTGGTGTACTAGCAGCAAGATCAATAACTCCTGTCGTTGCATTAATGATCAATCCATTGCTACTACTGAATGTTCCGCCGGATGTTCCTGTGATTGTTGGAATTGTTGTTCCAACAGCACAAAATGAATTTGCAGAATACGTAAATGTAGCAACCGGTAATGGATTGACAGTAATGCTAAATGTTGTTGGTGCGCCGCTGCAAATACCACTTTGCGAAATAAAATTGCCCAATGAATGTGGTGCTAAACCAACTCCTACATTTGTCGTTACTACGTTTGTTGCTGTATTAATTACTGATACATTATTTGATCCAAAATTTGCAATAAATGCTTTACTACCATCGGCAGTGAATGAAATACCTTGTGGATTACTTCCTACAGAAATTGTTCCAGATACTGTGTTTGTTGCTGTTTTGATTACAGAAACATTTCCACTCAATTGATTGGTTACATATACTTTCATTCCATCGGGAGTTACTGCAATTCCATTGGGTGCAAAACCAACGGGAACGCTTGTAATAACAGAATTGGATGAAGTATTGATGATTGAAATATTGTTCGATCCGAAGTTGGTAACATACAATCTGCTTCCATCAGGGCTGATTGCTGCGGTAATTGGTTGATTACCTACTCCAATTGAAGTAATTACAGTATTGGTAGCAGTATTAATCACAGAAATATTATTGGAGTTTACGTTGGCTACATAAACTTTGCTACCATCAGGACTGATTGTTACTCCTTGTGGTTGCAATGAAATGGGAATAGTTGCAACAACTGAATTAGTTGCAGTATTGATAACGGAAAGTGTGTTTGATAATTGATTTGCAACATATACTCGGCTTCCATCTGGACTAACAACAAGTCCCATTGGTTGGCTTCCAACTCCAATTGTATTTACAACAGTATTTGTAGCAGTATTAATTACAGATACTGAATTGGCTCCATAGTTGGTTACATATACTTTCGTTCCATCTGAACTTGCTGAAACTCCAAACGGATTACTTCCAACCGTAATTGTTGCGGTGACTGTATTGGTGTTGGTATTGATGACCGTTACGGTGTTACTTAATGGAAATGATGTAACACTTCCATAATTAGCAATGTAAGCAAATGATGAAGGAACAGGTGTTGCAGTAATTGTTGCGGTAATAGGTGTTGTGCCAGTATTTAATGCGGTAAATGATGCGATATTTCCTGTTCCATTTGCTGCTAAACCAATAGCTGTATTATTATTTGTCCAGTTGAAAATATTCGTTCCTGCTCCCGAAAAATTAATGGGGGTTGTTGATGTATTTGTACAAACTGTTTGATTGGATACTGCATTTATGCTAGGTGCTGCATTAATATTTATTGTAATGCTTGCTCTTGGGCTTTCACAACCATTTACTGTCTGACTTACATAATAATCTGTATTTCCTATTGCTGTTGTAATAGGCGTTGGTGCAGTTGTATTTCCAGTTCCACCTGTTACAGCATTGTACCACAATAAATTTGTACCGGTTGCAGTTAAAGCAGTTGCTGTAACATTTTGACAATAGCTAATTGGTGTGGTAATAGTTGGTGCTGCTGGAGTTGCATTTATAGTTACAACAATATTTGCTCTTGGACTTTCACAAGCACCCGATGTTTGACTTACATAATAATTTGTATTGCCTGCTGCTGATGTTGAAGGTATTGGTGCAGTTGCACTTCCTATGCCACCAGTTGCAGCAGTGTACCACAATAAATTAATACCTGATGCAATTAAAGCATTTGATGTAGCGTTTTGGCAATATGTAATTGGAGTAGTAACTATAGGTGCTGCTGGAGTTGCGTTTACTGTAACTACAATAGTTGCTCTTGGGCTTTCACAACTATTTGCTGTCTGAGTTACATAATAATTTGTATTGCCAGTTGTTGTTGTATTAGGTATTGGTGCAGTTGCATTTCCTGTGCCACCCGTTGCAACATTGTACCACAATAAATTAGTACCCGTTGCAGTCAAAGCTGTTGTTGCAGCGTTTTTACAATATGTAATTGGAGTAGTAACTATAGGTGCTGCTGGAGTTGCATTTACTGTTATTAAATTAGTTTGTGAAATAGGGCAACTGGAAGTACCGGAAATATAGTTTACCGTATATGTAATTTCATAAGTACCATTCAATCCAGAAGGGTTAAATAAGTTTCCACTCACGCCAATTCCACTCCATGTTCCACCACTGGTTCCCGTAATTAAATTGGTTAAGTTGATAGATGAGGTATTTGAGCAAATTGTACCAGATGGTGCTGTCCAACTTGCAGTTGGAATATCTCCACCACTATTAATTGTAAGAGTTAAGCCAGCTGAATAATTAGGTGAAGATGAAGCATATGAAGTTGCAGAACTATAGCTAGTCCAATTAGTTGGATTGCTTATTCTTGATATCCAAGTTGTTTGATTGGCAGCAGATAATGGTCCTGTGTATTTATTGTAGGCTGCGCCATTAGTAGGCGCCATACTAAAGCAATTCATGCCGGGATATAAACCTGATTCTCCTGAAGATTGCTGAAAAGATGACCAAGACCCACTAGTTGAGAAACCGAACAATATTCTACCATTATTTCCGGGGAAAGTGGCATTTGGTGAAGTTCTACTACCATTAATTGTGCAAAGAGAACTTAACTCAGACCATATGCCTCCTTGTGCAAAATAAATTTGATCGCCACCTGAATTAATATTGAAATCATTGGCAAGTACAGAATAATTAGTATTTGTTGGATGAACGTATAAATCCGTAACAGCCCATCCATTATCAGGAGACAAGAAAGTGTATGGAGAGGTATTTCTAAATGTTATGACAGTTCCTGCTGCGATTGTTGGTCCAGTTCTTGTAAACTTAGCTCCGCCTTCTTGTCCACAACTCCACAATCCTGCAAGGCAATTTTCATACCCTGCGTCTAATATTTGAATTTCCGTACCGGTCATTATCGGTTTAAAACAAACAAAGCTGATTTCATCTTTTGTATTAAGTGTTCCAGAAGAGGCGAGATTTGCATTAACTGCCACAATCGCTAAATCCCCTCTATTCAATATAGTTTGAGAATGGATATTTTTAAATGCAAAAAATATTAAAAATGATAGGAGGAAGTATTTTCTATACATATTTTCAATTATGGTATGTTTTTAATCAGAACCAGTTAATTTAAAATAATTTAGCTCAAAATTTTTATCCACGAATTTAGACTTAATTTCTGTCCTATTTATTCAATCCTTGGATTTAATATTAACATAGCATTCTTACTCTATTTTTTTAATCTTTGCTACATGAATTTAATTGATACACATTGTCATTTGTATTTGCCCGAGTTTAAAGATGATACTGCAGCTATCATACAAAGTGCTCAAAGCCTTGGAGTACAAAAATTTTATTTACCTGCAATCAACAGTGAATGTATTGATGATATGTTGCTGTTGGAAGAACAATATCCAAATGTTTGTATTGCTATGATGGGCTTGCATCCTTGTTATGTAAAAGAAAATGTGGTAGATGAATTGGGAATTGTAGAATCATGGTTAGCCAAAAGAAAATTTGCAGCAATTGGTGAAATAGGGTTGGATTTTTATTGGGATACAACATTTGCATCGCAACAACTTCATGCCTTTCAAACTCAAATGGAATGGGCATTACATTATCATTTGCCCATTGTTATTCATACAAGAAATGCCATGCAACAAACCATCGATGCAGTAAAGCCATTTGCAAAAAAAGGCTTGACAGGTATTTTTCATTGTTTTAGCGGTAGCTATGAAAGTGCTACACAAATTATTGACATGAACTTTGCATTAGGCATAGGCGGTGTTATAACTTATAAAAATGCAGGTCTGCCGGAAGTATTGCAACATATAGATTTAAAGCATATCGTTTTAGAAACAGATGCACCATATCTTACGCCTGTACCTCACAGAGGCAAACGCAATGAAAGTGCTTATCTGGAGTACATTGTAGCCAAACTTGCAGCAGCAAAAAATTGTTCTGTACAAGAAGTTGCAGCCATAACTACAGCTAATGCAATAAAAATATTCGGTAGCTGATTGGTAACTACTATTTTTGTTGCCCATTAGATAAACAGAGGGGTGTCCGAGTGGTTGAAGGAGCACGCCTGGAAAGTGTGTATACGGGAAACTGTATCGAGGGTTCGAATCCCTTCCCCTCTGCTAATACAAAAAAAGACCTAAATTATATTAGGTCTTTTTTTATTAATTGCGATAATTCTTTTTTATCTTCTTGCTCTGAAGTTACATTGAATTGGATGATTAGTATTTGTAGAACTATCTCTCAAGATTGCAGTAAAACTACCCGCAATATAAGTACCTGTTAATGTGCCGTATTCGGTTGTAGTAACTGTTGAGCTGTTTGGTGTATAAACATACCGAGGACTATTTGTAGCACTAGTACCTACACTAAGTGAAGTTAAAGGGTAAGTGCCAACACCATTTCCATTGAAAGAAAAAGAAATACTTTTTTGTGTATTCGGTGATGAGCTACCATAACCATAGATTGAAGTACCAGTTGTAGTTCCCTGAGTATTGGTAAATGCAATTATAGAATCTGTAGGTGGTAAAATTGAATAGTTAACACCATCAATATTGTAGTAAATATATCTTGCAGTAGATATTCCACATGCAGTAATCGAACCCAAGTTGGTAGTTGGATTAGTTATTACCATTGTTGCAGTAGCACTTTGTTGATTGTTGGTTGCATCAACGGCATAATAAGTTATACTAGGTGATGACGAACAACTTAAAAAAGATAAGCTGAATACTCCACTAGCATTGGTAACTGCTGTGTAGTTATTGGTTCCAACCGAAATCTTTACAAAACCATTCGTAACTGCGTTATTACTGCAGTTTACAACAGTACCCGAAATGGAAATTGAATTTTGAGCAGGTATGGTTACAGTTATAGTACCCAAAGAGTTGGTAGTACCTGTAACAAAAGGACCAATATTTTGTGAAAAGATAGGAGTATTGCATGTGTAGCCGGATGATACTTCCAAAACCAAAGATTCATTGGATGGTACTTGTCCTGTTACATATCCCGTTGAATCAGTAAATCCATAAGAGGAAGAACCATTGGCTCTTTTAATTCTTATCAATGCATGTTGCAAGGGAGCATTATTTTGGTTGATAAATTTTGCAGAGAATCTGGCCAATGGAAAATTAGCATCGCAATTCCAAAATGAAAAATGGCTGACATCTGCAATATAAGCACTACCAGTTTTTGTAGCAGTACCTTCTTGTTTCCATAACCCTGTGGTATCATTAAAACTCCACAATGCAATTGTGCTAGGGGCTGTAGCCAATATAGATGACGGAATAGGAAATTTAATATTTGCTTTTTTCCCATTTGCAATTTGTAGTTTTTCACCATTTGTACCTGTCAGTTCTACCCCTAACATTCCAAAACTTTGTAGTACTTGCTCTGAACCGCTTGCATCAATCCCTCTTAAATCGCCAGGCATCTGTCTATATAAATCTGTAGAGGTAGGATTAATCCATGTCATTGCAATTGATACATCACCTGTGTATGCATTTCCTGTAGTGATGTTGATGATTCCGTTTGCTGGTAATGTAATTGCAGAACCGTTACCAATATTTAATGTACCACCTGATATTGCATTAATCTTACCCACAGAAATTTTAGAAAGAAGCATTATTTCTACATAATGTTTTTGATTTTCCTTTGCAAAAAATGTTCTGCTACCTTTAAAGTATCCAGATTTTTGAACAGTAACAACAGCAGCTGATTCATTTAAACTTGCATTATTGATTCTGAAGTTCCCATTTAAATCTGTTGTGGCAGTAGAATTTCCAGCAGTAATAGTGGCTCCAGAAATTGGCTGATTACTTTCATCTACAATTCTTCCTGTGACAATTACTGAAATTTTATTTACGGGGAATGGATTATTAGAATCGCCGGAAGAGTTTTCTTTTTTGCATCCTGAGAACATAGCAAAAAAGACACAAACAATCAGGCACATTCGGTTAATGGTATTCATAAAAAATAGTTTAGTTATTGGTAATTATCTTCCTGTTTTATGAAGATAGGAAAAATTGAATTAATTATAATTTTTTACTCCAGTTCTTATCATACTTTACAAACCAACTTAACCAAAGACTTCTCGATAGTCGCATCATTGGCGGTTGAATTGCTAGTAATAAAAAACAAGTAATTCCCAACCACCAAAAAATTGTATTGTTATTTATATTTACATTAAATAAAACCACAGATGCAACATAAGAGGTTACTAAAAAAGCAACCGATAAAGCATAGCTTACATAACCAGTTCCATAATAAAATCCAACTTCAATTTCAGTAGATTGATTGCAAACAGGGCAATGTTCATTCATACTAAGATTATGTTTGAAATTATATGCATTATTTGAAGTGAAAAGATTGCCCTGTCTACATCTGGGACATTTATTGGTAAGAACAGTTTTAAGATATTGGATCATTTATTAAAGCTATTTAATAAATGCAAGGTAACCATAAAACTCAACGATTGAGTTAAAATCTATGATATTATTTTCTCCATTTGCATACTTCGTGAACCTTTGATTAAAACGTGTGCATCTTGAAAATGTTGTTCCTTAAACCAAACTTTTGCTTCTGCAGAATTATTAAAAAACAGGTACGGATGTTGAATATTTTTATAATCGCCACCAACTAAAACTACTTTACTCCATTGGTGTTTTTGAATTAGATTAACGATTGCTTCATGCTCTGAAATACTCTCTTCCCCTAATTCCATCATTCCACCTAACATAATTATTTTTTCGGCCGCTTTAATTTTTGCAAAATTTTCAATAGCTGCCCTAGTACTCGTAGGATTAGCATTGTAGGCATCTAAAATTATTTTATTAGACTCCATATTCAACATTTGACTTCGGCTGTTGCTTGGTGTATAATTTTCAATTGCAGTTTTTATTTTATCGCTTGAAATGTTGAAATAATTTCCTATTGCAACCGCGCATAAAACATTTGGTAAATTATAATCACCTACCAGTTGTGTTTTTATATTTTCTTGAAAAGGTTTATTTAAAATCACTTCCAAAAAAGGTTCAGACAATGTAGCGTTCCCAACTACTTCTCCGCTTTCAGTTCCATATTCAATTATATTCGGAATACCAATGCTCATTCTCTTTAAGTAATCATAATTATTGTAAATAAAAGCAATTCCATTTGTCTCTCTTAAGAAATTAAATAGCTCACCCTTGCCTTTTTTTACGCCTTCAATTCCTCCAAATCCTTCCAAATGTGCTTTACCACAATTGGTAATAATTCCATGGGTTGGTAAGGTATATGCACAATAGCCCTCGATTTCTTTTTGATGGTTAGCACCCATTTCAATTACAGCTATTTCTGCATCAGGTTGTATACTTAAAATAGTAAGCGGAATACCTATATGGTTATTTAAGTTGCCCTGTGTGGTATATGTATTAAAACTGCTTGATAAAACTGTGCTCACAAGCTCTTTGGTGGTTGTTTTTCCATTACTGCCGGTAATGGCAATAAATGGGATTTTAAATTGCGCTCTATGGAATTTTGCAAGTGCCTGCAGAGTTGTAAGCACATCTTTAGTTTGTATTAATTGATCTGAAATGATGTTTAAAGGTTCATCAACTATTGCGTAAGCAGCACCCATTTTTATGGATTCCTCAGCAAATAAATTGCCATTAAAATTAGGCCCTTTTAATGCAAAAAATAAATCACCTTTTTTTATTTTTCTGGTATCTGTTTGTACAGAGGGGAATTGTAAAAACAGTTCATATAATTGTTCTATCTGCACAATATTTTTTTTCAAAATTAAAGCTATTCAAACAACAATTAAATTGAAGTTGTGAAGTTTCATCTAAAAGCAAAAGCCACCAGAAAAATATCTGATGGCTTTTTTTCGCTGTATTTACCTTTCCTTATTTTTTTGCTCTCCTTGGTGGAAAGAAATTTCCTGTTTTAATATTTGCTTTAGTTCCTTCAGGTGCTCCGAAATGTGTCATTGCACAACGGAATCCTATGGTGCTGCTGCTTTGTTCTTCTTCTAGAAACCTTCTAGCACCTGGGCTTAACCAATAAGGTCTGTCATTCCAGCTACCGCCCTTTATTACTCTTGATTTGTCAGAAATTAAAGTTGTAGATCCATAATTGTAAAGAGATGAGCGTCCATCTAATGTAGAATCACCATCTAAATAGTCGATTACTTTAGACTTTTGATAGTTTCTTCTTTTCTTCAACAATGAATCAGGCTCATTTTCATACACTACTCGTCCTAAAGAATCTTTGGAGTATTCACCGGCTGTATCTTTCTTAGCTCTCTTAAATTCATTACCACGGAAGTAATTGAAATCATCACCTTCTAATGTAGTTAATGGTCTGTATACATCAGCTACCCACTCACTCACATTGCCACTCATATTATACACGCCAAATCCATTTGGGAAAAATGAAGATATAGGAGCGGGGATTGCACTATTATCATTTAAACCACCTGCAACTCCCATGTTATCTCCGGAACCTCTTTTAAAGTTTGCTAAAAAAGCACCTTGAAAAGCTCCTCTGCGGGTACTGCGTAAATTATCAAAGCCATCATTTTGCCAAGCAAAAATTTGTTTATTAGAAACCACTTCTTCACCACGTGTTTTTTCACTTTTTTTAGGTTGGGGATTGCTTAAAACATATCCATAGGCAGCATATTCCCATTCAGCTTCTGTTGGTAATCTATAATCTCCATATAAAATTCCATCATCAAACTTTGCAGCTCTTGGTTTCCCTTTAGCATCTTTCAAAGGACTTTTATTTGTTGGAGGAGTTTTAGGATTGTATAACCCCATTAAGTATGACTTAGTATTGAAATTTTCTTCGTGTACATTATTCATTCCGCCTTTAAGGTAATCCTTTGCGTTGATGATACCTTTGTCTATCAAAGCTTTCTCATTAACCCTGTCTGTACGCCAAATACAAAAATCATAAGCTTGCTTCCAGTTTACACCAACAACGGGGTAGTAATTATAGGAAGGATGACGGAAATAATATTCTACGTATGGCTCGTTGTAAGCTAATTCGCTTCTCCAAACTAAAGTGTCTGGTTTTACATCTTCAATCGCTTGTTTGTATTTATCATCATCTCCAAAGGTATTCTCAACCCAATAGATATACTCTTTGTAATGCACGTTTGCAACTTCAGTTTTATCAATAAAAAATGAATTTACAGTTACTCGTTTAGGAATATTATTCCAATCGCCCATTACATCTTCTTGAGAAGCACCCATTGTAAATGTCCCTCCTTGTACAAAAACAAGTCCGGGACCTGTTTTGATATCCTTTGGTTGTGCTACTGTAAAGCCGCCTGTTTTTTTGTCGTTATAGTTCCAGCCCGTTACACCTGACTTTTCTTCTTTCTTCTTAAATAATTTACAAGAAGACAATGTAACCATTGCCGCCAATAATAATGTTGCATTTTTAAATCCTGTTTGCATGCGCATTTTTTAAATGGTTTGTTATTAAACGATGAAATCTATTATATATTGTATAAAAAGTGTTGCAATATAAATGAAAAATCCAAATCTTGTACTATCATTATTGATTTAATGTTAGTAAACTAATAATTTTCGAATTTTAAAGTTAATTTTATTTGCGAAACTGAAATGAAAAATCTTAAATATACAATCCCACTAGCTTTTTTTTTAGGATTATTTAACTTAAAAAATACCATTCTTTTTGCCCAAAGGCAATACACTGCTCAATCTGTGCTGGCAACTGGCAATTGTTATAAACTATTTACAAAAATTGACGGTATTTACAAAGTAGATGTTTCTTTTTTAAATAGACTAGGTATCAATACAAATAATTTGGCATCCTCCTCCATTCAATTATTTGGTAATGGAGGTAAAATGCTGAGTGAAAATAATTCAATTTATCCTATCGATGATTTATATGAAAATGCAATTGAAATGTTTGATGGTGGAGATGGGATTTTTAATGGGAATGATTTTTTTTTATTTTACGGAGAAAGTCCAGATAATTGGCTTAAGGATAGTATTAATCAAAAATTTATTCACCAGAAAAATATTTATTCCGATAGTGTAATTTATTTTATAAAAATTGGCAATAATGGCAAAAGAATAAATAACTCCAATACTGTATCAGCGGCTAATAAATTTGTAACCAATTTCAACGAAAGGTATTTTTATGAGCAAGATTTAATCAACTTTTTAAATAGCGGGAAAGAATGGTTTGGAGAAGAATTCAGTAGTTTGCCAGGTAATAGCTTATCTCGGTCATTTTCTGTTGATATGAGTGGTTTAGAACTTACACAACCTATACAATTGAGCACCAACTTTGCATGCAGAAGCATAGGCTCTTCCAGTAGTTTTTCTGTAACTGTAAATAATCAACTTGTTCAGAGTTTAAATATGGGGATTGTTTCGGGGAATTTTCTGGAGGCTTATGTTACTAATAATTTTCAAAACTCCGTTTTTACTACAAATAACAGTTTGCTTAATATTTCTATTAGATTTAATCCTTCATCACTATCATCTCAAGGTTGGTTAAATTGGTTTGAATTACATGTTAGAAAAAATTTAAGTATGAGTTCGCAATCACAATGTTTATTCAGAGATTGGCAAAGTGTGGGTGCCGGAAATGTTGCAAAATATACTATTACAAATTGTACTTCAAACACGTCTGTTTGGGATATTACAAATCCTTTGGTTCCCGAAAAAATGTCAACGACACTTAGTAGTACTTCCCAATTAAGTTTTAATCGAGAATCAAGCAGACTTAGAGAATTTATTGTTTTTAATAATTCCAATTATTTAATACCAGTTACTATTGGCAAAATAGATAACCAAAATTTACATAATTTTCAACAAGCAGATTATCTAATAATTGCTCCTCCTGTTTTTTTATCCGAAGCCAAAAGGCTTGCTTTGTTTCATCAGCAACAATATCAGTATAAAGTAGTGTTAGCAAGTACTACAGATATTTTTAATGAATTTGCATCCGGAAATGCCGATCCCTCTGCAATAAAAGATTTTGTAAAAATGTATTTTGATAAAGCAGCCGGAGACACTACCAAAACACCTAAGTATTTATTGCTTTTTGGTGCGGCTTCTTTCGACTATAAAAACCGCTTAAAAAACAATACTAATTTTGTTCCTTGTTACGAGAGTATTAACTCAATTGATCCTTTGCTGAGTTATACTTCTGATGATTTTTTTGGTTTACTTAATGATAATGATGACATTAATCTAAACTCGCCACCAAGTCAGTTAGATATTGCTGTTGGCAGAATTCCCATTTCTTCAGTCAACGAAGCTAAAAACGCTGTAGATAAAATCATCAATTATCATTCAAAAATAAGTTTGGGGCAATGGCGCAACAATACCATTTTTACTGCAGATGATAAAGATGGAAACACACATTTGAATGATGCAGAATTTGTTTCAAACAATGCTAATACAACCAATAATTTATTCAATCAGAGTAAAATTTATTTAGACGCATATCCGCTAGTAAGTGGAAGTGGAGGAGGTAGATATCCTGCTGTGAATAATACAATTGTTAATCAGATTTCAACAGGGGCTTTATTCTTTAATTACAATGGCCACGGGGGTTACAACCGATTGGCAGATGAAGCTATTTTAAGCCAGGATGAAGCCAATCAATTTAATAATGCAAACAAATTGCCCTTATTTATTACTGCAACTTGCGATTTTGTTCCATACGATGATCCTACAAAAACTGCATTAGGAACATCTTTATTGGTGGCGGGAAAAACCGGTGCTATTGGTTTGGTAACTACAACAAGAGTTGTATTTGCTTTCAGCAATAGAATTATGAATGATAATTTTTTAAAAACTATTCTCAAAAAAGACTTTACAAAAGGTTATTTAACATTGGGTGAATCAGTAAGAAGAGCCAAAAATGAAACCTACCAAAACTACTCTGACGTAATAAATAATAGAAAATTTACACTGATTGGTGATCCTGCAATTCAACTGGCTTTTCCAAAAACAAACATTCAAATTACAAGTATTAATAATCGTGCAATAACAGGAAGTGATACTTTAAAACCTTTATCCAAATACACATTTAGTGGTCGGATACTGGATTTGAGCGGTGCAATGCAAAATAACTTCAACGGCACTATTTATCCTGTTTTATTTGATAAAGTACAACCTATAAAAACTTTAGGCAACGATTCTCAAAGCCCTATTGTACAATTTAACCAACAAACCAATGTAATCTATCGGGGCAAGGCAACAGTTCAAAATGGGTTATTTAATTTTTCATTTATTGTACCAAAAGATATTAATAATCAAGTAGGAAATGGTAGACTTAGCACATATGCAGAAAATGGCATCACAGACGCAAATGGTGTTTTAAATTCATTTTTAATTGGAGGTGTTGGTAATAATCTTATCTCAGATTCAAAAGGTCCCGAAATAAAAGCATACTTGAATGATGAGAAGTTTGTTAATGGAGGATTGGTCAATGAAAGACCTATTTTAATTTTACAACTATCAGACTCATCCGGAATAAATTCTAGTGGAATTGGAATTGGTCATGATATCACAGCTGTAATTGATGGAGATGAAAAGAATATTATTGTATTGAATAGTTTTTATGAGTCAGCTCAAGATAATTATCAAAATGGAACTATTCATTACCAACTGAATTCATTAAGTGATGGTGTTCATTTCATCAAAATAAAAGCATGGGATATTGCTAATAATTCATCTGAAATTATTATTGAGTTTTTAGTGGCAAAAACGCAGCAATTAAAAATTCATCATGTTTATAATTATCCTAATCCTTTTACTACAAGTACAAATTTTTGGTTTGAGCACAATCAACCCTCTACCAATTTAAATGTGCTGATCAATATTTATTCGGTTTCTGGGAAATTGGTACATCAAATCCAGCGGTCAATCATTAGTGATGGAAATAGAGTAAATGATATTTTTTGGGATGGAAAAGACAAATTCAATCAAAAATTAGCACGTGGTGTATATTTTTATCGTATTATTGTGTCGAGTTTGTTTGGGCAAAAAGCTGAAACTACTCAAAAAATATATTTATTGTAACAAAAACAACTGCATGATTTGATTTCTACTCGATAATTTCAACCGTCCAAATTTGGCTGTTTGAAATAATCTTTTATTTTTACAATTCATCTTTAAAATTATTGACCTCGATGAGACAATCAACACTGAAAGCTACTGCTCTTTTTTTATGTATTGGTGCGTTATTGCCAAAGGCTAATTCCCAATCATCTACCGAAACAATTAATGTAGTTACATCGGCTGTACCTTTTTTACGCATATCACCAGATGCTGCTGCCGGCGGTATGGGTGATGTAGGAATTGCAACTGCTTCGGATGCAAATAGTGCTTTTTGGAATTTAGCCAAAACTCCTTTTGCCAAAGAAAAATCTGGAATTGGTTTTACCTATACACCTTGGTTAAAAGATTTAGGATTAACAGATGTTTATCTAGCAAGCTTAGCAGGATATTACAAATTAGATGATGAGCAAGCACTATCTGCTTCGCTTCGTTATTTCAGTTTAGGAAATATTCAATTCACTGATTTTGCCGGAAATGATTTACAATCTTATCGTCCAAGAGAATTTAGTGTGGATTTTGGATATTCAAGAAAATTAAGCCAAAAATTAAGTGTTGGAGTTGCTTTGCGATATATTAATTCAAGTTTGGCAAATGGTTCAATTGGTGGAACCACTTATAAAGCTGGTAATGCATTTGCAGGAGATATTTCATTGTTTCATAATGGGAAAAATGATCAAGGAAATGGATGGAACTGGGGTGTGGTATTGTCAAATTTAGGTTCTAAAATAAGTTATACCAATGATGCTACAAATAAAGACTATATCCCAGCTAATTTGGGGTTAGGTGTTTCTTATACAAAAGTATTTGATGAAGTAAACAAAATTACTTTCGGTTTAGATATCAATAAATTAATGGTTCCAACACCTCCAACATATGTAGGTACCACAAGTGTAGACTCAGCCAATCTAGCTGATTATAGAAATCAAGGAGTATTAGGAAGTTGGTTTAAATCTTTTGGAGATGCAGGAAGTTTTGGAAATGAGCTGAAAGAATTTCAAGTTTCATTGGGTGCAGAATATATGTACAACGATCAATTTGCTATAAGAGCGGGTTATTTTTATGAAGACAAGTATAAGGGCAATCGTAAATTTTTCACAGTAGGTGCTGGATTAAAGTATAATGTAATTGGCTTGAACTTCTCATACTTAATTCCTTCCGGAAATGGTATCACAAGAAATCCGTTGTCAAATACTTTGCGTTTCGGCTTGACTTTTGATATTTCAGGAAAATAATATTTAATTTATTTCATTTTTCAAAAGCAAAGGTGTAATTTCCTTTGCTTTTTTTTATAAAAAAATTATGGCAAACATAAGAATTGGTTACGGTGTAGATTTTCATCAATTAGTGGAAGGAAGAGATCTTTGGATTGGTGGTGTTAAAATCCCCCATACAAAAGGTGCATTAGGTCACAGTGATGCAGATGTGTTGTTACATGCTATTTGTGATGCAATGCTGGGTGCGGCTTGTTTGGGAGACATTGGTCAGCACTTCCCCGATACTTCCAACGAATTTAAGAATATTGATAGTAAAATTTTATTACAAAAAAGTTTTGAGCTGATCAAAAATAAAGGGTATACAATTGTAAATATTGATACAACACTTTGTTTGGAGTTGCCAAAAATTAAACCTTATATCCCACAAATACAAAAAGTGATTGCTGAAATCGTAGATATAACTGTTGATGATATTTCTATAAAAGCCACCACAACCGAAACAATGGGTTTTGTTGGCAGACAAGAAGGTTTAATAGCTTATGCAAGTATTTTGCTAAAAAAGTATTAAATTGTATTTAAAACACAATTTCACCCAGATCACTAATCTGGATTTAAATTAATTAAATATGATTGAAAGTACAATGCCATGTAAAATTGCAATTATTGGCTTAGGATATGTAGGATTACCATTAGCAATAGAATTTGGAAAAAAATATGATGTCTTGGGTTTTGATATCAATCAGGTTCGAATCAATGAACTGGAGAACGGCATTGATAGAACAAAAGAGGCAGATTTAAAAACAGTTACAGAGGTAATCGAATTAAGAAAATCCGATAAAAATTTAGGGTTACATTTTTCTTCTGATGTAAACATGCTAAAGGCTTACAATGTTTTTATTGTAACTGTTCCAACACCAATAGACAACTTTAAGGCACCTGATTTGAAGCCGCTACTTGCTGCAAGTGCCATGATAGGTAAGATTTTGAAAGAAGGTGATATTGTGATTTATGAATCTACGGTTTACCCCGGATGTACAGAAGAAGATTGTGTGCCGATTCTCGAAAAACATTCCGGTTTGGTTTTCAATAAAAATTTTTATTGTGGTTACTCTCCTGAAAGAATAAATCCGGGTGATAAAGTAAATACTTTGACTACCATCAAGAAAGTCACTTCCGGTTCAACAGAAGCAATAGCAACCTTTGTAGATAATTTATATGCAAGTATTATTACTGCAGGTACGCACAAAGCACCCACAATAAAAGTAGCCGAAGCATCAAAAGCCATTGAAAATGCACAAAGAGATGTAAATATTTCATTCATTAATGAGTTGGCTTTAATTTTCGATAGAATGGGTATCGATACAACAGATGTCATTGAAGCTGCTGGTACCAAATGGAATTTCTTAAAGTACAGACCGGGGTTAGTTGGCGGGCATTGTATAGGTGTAGATCCTTATTATCTTGCCCATAAAGCAGAAACTTTGGGACATCACCCTGAGGTAATATTAAGCGGACGTAGGGTAAACGATAATATGGGTTTATTCGTTGCCAATAAAGTAGTGAGATTAATGATTAAAAAAGGACAAAAAATTAATGGCTCAAAGGCATTGATTTTAGGAATTACTTTTAAAGAAAATTGTCCTGATATCCGCAATACGAGGGTAGTAGATATTTATAATGAACTACAACAATATGGGGTTCAGGTTGAGGTGTACGATCCACATGCAAACGAAGATGAAGTGAAGGAAGAATTGGGTATTGAATTAGTGCAAAACATGGGTAAAGATTATGGAGCTGTTATTTTAGCAGTAGCCCATAAAGAGTTTAATGAATTGCCATTACAAACTTTAATAAAAGATAATCATACCGTTGTTTTTGATACAAAATCATTTTTTAATCGCCAAATAGTTGACGCTCGATTGTAAGCAAGTTGATAGGTAGTATTTTATCATTTGCTATATTTGTTTTCTCGCACTATATTTGCTGATGACGATCAGTAGTATTCTATAATCAGAATATTTAATCTCTCAACGCTTTCTGGGAGTGACTTGGCGGAGCTCTGTAAAATTCAAAAATAATGGTAAATATGGCAAAGAAAATCAGTTTTTTCTCTTCTAAAAAGATAACGCTTGTTTTGTTTCTTTTCTTGTCTATTAATTTATTTGCTCAATTACCTTCAAACATGAGCAATATTAAATCAGCTGATGTTACGGACGCACAATTGCAAGAGTTTGTACAAAAGGCTGCTGGTTCAGGACTATCTGAAGCCCAAATTATTCAAGAGCTTGCCAAACGAGGAATGCCAGCAGCGGAAATAAATGCTTTGAAATTAAGAATTGGTGCTATGGCTTCAACTGGTGGCAGTGCTCCTAATACAGGAGGGATGGCACAAAGCTCCGGAAGTAAATCAACTGAGGCGGTGAGCAGTCAGCCTGCTGCAGTAACTTCTATTTTTGGGTCAGAACTTTTTGCAAACCCTAGTTTATCTTTTGAACCAGATTTACGCATTCCTACTCCCAAAAATTATGTTATAGGGCCCGATGATAAGTTAATGCTTGATGTTTATGGTGTAAATCTCTCGCAACAAACACTAACTGTAAGTTCAGAAGGTTCTGTAAATATAAAATATGCTGGACCTGTACAGTTAAGTGGCTTAACAATAGAAGAAGCTACAAAGATTATTACCAGTAAACTAGCTAAGTTTTATCCAGCTATCTCTAGCGGAGGGAGTAAAGTTCAATTAGTATTAACCGGAATAAGATCAATCAAAATTATTGTGATTGGGGCTGTAAAAAAGCCAGGAACTTATAATTTAACTTCATTAGCTACTTTGTTCAATGCGTTGTATGTAAGTGGCGGACCAACAGATAATGGCTCGTTTAGAAATATTGAGTTAATAAGAAACAACAAACAAATTGTAAAAGCTGATTTATATGATTTTTTAATAAACAATAGTCAAAAATCCAATGTTAGGTTAATGGATAACGACGTAATAAAAATACCATATGTAAAAACAAGAATTAGTTTGACTGGCGAAATAAACAGATCTGGCTTGTTTGAGATACAACCTAATGAAACACTAAAAGATGCATTAGGGTTTGCTGGTGGCTACAGAAGTAATGCGTATAAAGCTAGGATTACTGGAACTAGAAATACAGATTTTGAAAGAGAAATGATTGATTTGCCAAAATCTGCTATTGAAACATTTATACCTAAAGATGGTGACGTTTATACTATTGGAAGTTTAATTGATAAATACCAAAACAGGGTAACAATAGAAGGAACTGTATTTAAGCCAGGCACCTATGCTATAGAAAAGGGCTTAACAATTGCTGGTTTATTGCAAAAAGCAGAAGGCTTAAAAGAAGACGCGTATACCGGTAGAGCAACCATTATAAGAACCAGAGAAGATTTAACTAAAGAATACATTACTATTAGCTTGTTAGAAGATGCCGGTAAAAACTATTTATTACAAAAAGAAGATGTTGTAAGCATTGCTTCAATCTTTGATATAAAAGAAAAGTTTACTGTAACTATAAATGGGGCAGTACGTAAGCCAGGAAGTTATGGTTTTGAAGATAGTTTATCTTTAAAATCTTTGATTTTATTAGCCGGAGGATTTACCGACAATGCAACTGGTAACGGAATTGAAATATCTCGAAGAAAAAGAGATGTAGATGTAAATAATCCTGAAAGTCCAATAGTCGAAATAATTAAAATAGATGATACCAAAGATTTATCTAAACTATCTGCTGATATTAAGTTGAAGCCTTTTGATGTTGTTACAGTAAAGGTTGATCCTTATTATAAATCACAAATTAATGTTTCGATTAGTGGAGAGATTTTAAATCCAGGATCATATACCTTATCGAGCCGCTCTGAAAAAATTAGCGATTTTATAAAACGGGCAGGAAATATTTTATATACTGCTAATATTGCTGGTGCAAAGTTAGTAAGGAGAAATTATGGTAGTGCCGATTTAGAAGTAGTACAAAAAATTGCAGTATCATCTGCAAAAGATTCTTCTGGGGTAATAATAGATCAACAAACAAAGCCCTACAGAGAAGTATCTATAGCATTAACAAAAATTATCAATAGCCCTGGTAGTAAAGAAGATATTTTATTAGAAGAAGGGGATCAAATTATTATACCTGCCATAGATAATATGGTTTCTGTTTCTGGTGAAGTCTTTAAACCTTTGTCAATTAGTTTTGATAATTCGAAAAAGTTGAGAGATTATTTATTTGATGCTGGTGGTGTTACTCAGTCTGGCAATAAGAAGAGAGTTTTTGTTGTTTATCCAAATGGAAAAGCGGCAAAAACAAAATATGTGTTACTTTTCTTTAGAAAGTATCCAGAAATTTCAGCAGGATGTAAAATTTTTGTACCTAAAGTGCCTGAACAGAAAGCTGCAGATTATTCAAAGGTTGGAATTATCATTGCTGGATTTTCAGCTATAGTAACTACTATGGCGTTGGTATATCAAATAACAAAATAAAACAATACTTCAAAATTATCCTTGTATTAAAATAAATTATTTTAATACATTAATATTGACTTCCATTTTTAAATTTAAATAAAATATGAATGACAATTATAGCAATGATGAAACAAGTATTAGCGATCTTTTATTAAAATTGAAATCATCTTTGACATATATATTTAAGCATAATTTACTTTTATTAATTAGTTCTATAATAGTAGGTGGTATCAGCGGTCTTGGAATTTCGATTTTAAAGCCAACAACATATCAATCAGAAATGTCTTTCATGGTTGAAGAAGGGCGTACAACTAGTAGTTTAGCTGCAGTGGCCGGACAGTTAGGTTTTGATATCTCAGGGAACAGTAACACAACTCTTTTTTCTGGAGATAATATTTTAATGTTTCTTAAAAGTAAGAACCTTTCTAAGGAAACTTTACTAACTGAATATTCCAATAATAATAATGTAAAATTGCTGCTTGCAGATAAATATTCAGAAGTGTATGGGTTAAAAAAGAAATGGATAAAAAATAATATAATCACCGATAAATTTAATTTCAGTGAGAGATTCTTACTCAATTCAAATCGCTTATTAATTGATAGTCTTTTGCAAATAATGACTAATAGAATATTAAAAACTGAATTAATAGTAGAAAGGCCAGAGAAAAAGGCTACTGTTATTAAAGTAAGTTGCGAGATGCGAGACGAACTTCTAGCCAAACTTTTTTGCGAACGGTTAGTAAAAATTGCAACTGAAAAATATGTACAAAGTAAAACTACACGTCAAAGACGAAATGTTGACAAACTTGAAAGAAGATCTGATAGTTTAAAAAATATATTGAATGGTCGTACTTTTTTAACAGCAATAGAGCAAGAAAAAGTCATTGATGTTAACCCAGCAAATAAAACCGCAACAATAGAGGTTGAAATGAGTAATCGAGATAAATTAATGTTAACGCAGTTATATGGTGAGGTAGTAAAAAACTTAGAACTCGGTAAGGTACAACTAAATCAAGAGACACCAACAATTCAAGCAATTGATATGCCTGAACTACCCCTTTTGAAATCAAAAAAAACTAAAGTTTTGTTTAGTGTAATAGGTGCATTTTTAGGAGCAGTTATTACTATTTTTATTTTATTTGTTTTCAGAAAAATGAAATCTTCTAATGCTCATACTTAAGCTTTTTAAAAGCCTTAGAAATGATAGTTCATCAGTTGCTAGTGCATTCTATTCTTTAGTAAATAAAGGAGTTAATTCTATAATTCCTATAATTTTCATTCCCCTCATTAATAATTTATTTGGACCAGAATCATTTGGGAAAATGATATACTTTCAATCTTTGGTTGGGTTGATATTAATTTTTGCAGATTATGGTTTTACAGTAAACGGGATAAAAGAGGCAGGAGATTTATCAAGTAATTCAAAACTGATGAATAAACTCTACTCTGAAGTTTTAACTATTAAGTCTGTCTTTTTAATAATTGGAGCTATTATTCTTAATGTATATTTAATTTTATGGAATAAAAATATTGAAAATATAAATGACTATTTCTTATTTCTATTTGTTTTATCATCTCTGGCATTTCAAAATCTAATTCCATTTTGGCTTTTTCAAGGAGTAAAAAAAAATAAAAGTGCAGTTTTAATAAATCTATTTTCTAAATTTCTATTACTCGTTTTAATTATTCTATTTTTATTTTTCATCAAGCATAAAAATATTTATCAAATAGCTTTGATAGAATGTATTTCATACCTGATTGCTTTAATTCTATCCACTTATGTGTTAATAAAAAAATTTAATATATTATTTGAATTGCCTTCTTTCAATAACTTAAAATTGCAAATTATTAAAGGGTTTGATTTTTTTATCATTATTTTATGCTATTGGTTAATAAATAATGGAAGCATTGTTTATTTAGAATATATGAAAGTAAATCTTTTTGAAATCGGTTTTTTTGGCATTTACTTACGGTTTTCATACTATGTATTTGCAATTTTTCAACCCATAATTCATTCTCTAATACCATTTTTTGCTGATAATTTTAAAAAATCGTTTTCTTCGGGTATTCATTTTTATAATAAAACATTTCTTCTATTTTCAATAACAGTTTTTATAATTTTAGTTTCTGCTGGTTTACTTTTAGACCAAATAACGTTTTTAGCATTCGATCATAATATATACCAATATTATATCCAAAATAAAGAAATACCGTATTTATTGCTTGTATGGACATTTTTTATACTGATCAATAATTTTTCTGCGAATTCGGTGTTACTAACTAATGGAGACATCAAATTATATAGGAATGCACAACTGATAAATAGTTTGGTGGCAGTTGCAATATTTTTTTTATTTGGTCATAAAAATCATGCTACTGCTGTTTGTTTTGGGATGATATTTGGTGAAGTAATCTTTAGTATAATTATTTTCAATAAAACATATAAATACACTAAAATATTTTTAAATGATAAAGCTTAATAATGATGTTTGTCCTTTTTGTGGCTCAAGTAATGCCCATTTTAAAAAAAATGTACATGGAAATTTGTTATTTGAATGTCAAGACTGCACTTTGCAATTCTTTTCTCCAAGAAAATTTAATAAGGATGTTTATGAAGGAGAAAAAATCCAAGGAATATATGAGAGCTACCATAGCTTGCGCAAACAACCAACAATTTGGCTGTTGGAGTTGATCAAAACTATTAAAAATTTAAATTTTAATATTAATGACAAACTTATACTTGAAATTGGTGCAGGCGACGCACTCAATTATGAGTATTTAAAGCAAAATTTTAAGATAAGTAGTAATAACTATGAAATATTAGAAGTTGATTCTAAAAGTGTAGCAGCCGCTAAGAAAAGAGGTATTACAACTGCTTATACCCAATTTTTTGATGAAAGCTTTGCAAATCAAAATTCTGATAAGTATGATATACTTATCATAACAGAAGTTATTGAACATCAGGATAATTTAAATTCCTTTTTAGAAAATGCATTTAAAATTCTTAAAAAGGACGGATTGATATTTATAACTACCCCTAATAGAGAAAGGGTATTTATTAAAATTGGTGAACGAACCGATATGCCACCACATCATTTTTTAAGATACAACAAGAACTTCTTTATCAAGAACTTTAAAAATCAGATTCAACATATTGGATATTATTTTTTAGACCATAATAATTTACTTGAGTATACAAGATTACTTTCCAAGTCAAAATTTTCTACTAGAAAACTTTGGATAATTTTTTATCCTTTATTAATTCTCAAGGCAATTTTTGCTAAACTCTTAAATTATGGCGAGGGCTTGGTTGTAGTTTTAAAAAAATAAACTTTTGAAACAGAAGTTAACTTTTACCAACTATTTTATAAATTATATAAAACAGAGAAAAACTGCTTAATTGAACACATTGAAATATTATAAATTTGTAGCTTTCTTATTAATGGGCTATGCGCTATTTAATAAGGGGTTCGCATATTTAAATATATATATAGGCACTCCAATATTTATAGGTGAAATATGCTTAATAACTGGTATTATTTTATTATTCAGATCATACTTAATTCCACTAAAAAAATTTACACTTTTTATTTTAGTCTTAATTTTTTTTATAATAGGAACAATAAATTTTATTGCTAATTTCCCTCAATTTGGAGTAGAAGCATTAAGGGATTATGCTATGATATATTACTCATTGTTTTTCTTTTTATGTTTTCACTTAAATAATGTTTGTGAAAGTAATGAGTTGAAAAAATTATTGAAACGTCTATCTCTAGTTGTTCCTATTTATTTTGTATTTACTTTTTTGTTAGATAAACTACTTCCAAATTGGCAGGGGGTTATTATTGTGCCAGGCACAAATACACCTTTTTTTTTCAATAAAATGGGTGATTCGGGTGTGTGGTTATCTGCAATTATTTCATTTGTTTTTATTTTTTCAGATGAGTACAATATTTATGAAAAAATATTTATTAGTATAGTATCCCTAATAATATTTAGCCAAATCTTTGCTATAAATAGAGGAGGGGCTATTTCATTAATATTTTCAACAACCCTGATTCTTGTACGATATATTAATCTGAAGTTTTTTATGTACTTTTTCTTTTTTTTTACATTGCTATTAGGAGTTATTTTTTTTGTAGATATAAAATTGGGACAAGGCTCCTCATTGGAAGATTATGAACATAGGGAGTTTTCAACCATGCAAATACGAAATAATATCAAAAGTTTTTTTGTGAAAAGCGACCAATCGGATGGTGATCTTGGCGGAACTAAAGAATGGCGATTGTTAATGTGGGCTACTATTATTAATGATGTTACAAGTGAACCTAATCTTTTTTTTAAAGGCATAGGTTTAGGACCTTCTTTACTTAAAATCTACGATGAATTTGAAATTGCTGAAGCAGATGAATCAAAAATTACAAAACATCCTCATAATTTCATAATAAATATTTTTGCCCGCTTAGGCATCTTTGGATTTATCTCTATTATGTTAATATTATTGTATGTGATATATACAATTTATAATTTTTATCAAATTCCCAGAAAGTTATTGTTTAATGAAAAATTTAAGATTTATGCTATTCTCTTGATATTCGTTGTAGCTGCTTTATTTAATTCAAATTTTGATATTTACCTAGAAGGCCCAATGGGGGCAATACCATTTTGGTGTATGTTAGGTTTTGCATATGCTCAAAAGAATAGATTAAATAAGCAAATTAAATCACAGATTTTAATGGGTAAATGAAAATATTAATTATTCATAATTACTACACCGAAAGAGGTGGGGAGGACGTTGTTTTTGAACAAGAGTGTCAGTTGTTGGAGTCAACAAATGAAGTTCAAAAAATAACTTTCCATAATAAGCGAGGATTAGTAGGATTATTCCAATTTTTTTTTTCAATTTGGAATATCACTGCAGCGCTTAAGCTAAAGAAATGTATTATTAATTTTAATCCAGATGTGATTCATATTCACAACCTGCATTTTGCCTCTGGGCCACTTATTATAAGAACTGCTAAGCGGCATGATAAAAAAGTAATTCTTACATTACATAATTATCGGATTATTTGTCCCACCGCTACTTTGTTCTTCAAAAATAAAATTTATTTGAATTCGAAAAATCAATCCTTTCCATGGGAAATTATTTTTAAAAAAGGATTTCGAAATTCCTTTCTTTTAACATTTTGGTTAGCTTTTGTTAATTGGTTTCACAAAAAAATCAATACATGGAATATGGTTGATAATTATATTGTTTTAACAAATTTTGCAAGAGATACCATTCTTGAGTCAAAATTTGGAATAGATACCAAAAAAATTATAGTAAAACAAAATTTTACTACACCGAATCAAAATCTTGATAGCATTAGAAACAATACTTTTTTATTTGTTGGAAGACTTTCATCTGAAAAGGGGATAATATTTTTAATTGATGTATGTTTGAGAAACAACATCCAACTTCACATTATTGGCTCCGGTGAATTAGAAAATGAGGTTTTACAGAAAATTTCTCATACAGATACAATTAAGTTTTTGGGAAAGAAAAATACTAATGAAATAAAACTTTTGATGAAGGAATATATGGCATTATTATTTCCCTCTTTGTGGTTTGAAGGGATGCCAATGGTAATATTGGAGGCATTTGCATCTGGACTTCCAATAATTGGGTGCGACTTAGGAGCAATTCCAAGTATAATAAATCATGAATACAATGGATTGATTTTTGAAGCTAATAATGAAAAGAATTTTATTGAAACAATAAACATATGGAATAATTATAGCCAAATTCAAAAAGAAGAAATGTCCAGAAATGCATATAACACATATTTGGAGTATTATACTCCAGAAATCAATTTAATTACATTAAAAAAAATCTATAATTAAAATCAAATTCTTTTGTTCTAGCTTTCAATTAATTCCAATAAAATTGAATCCGACAATTGATAATAACTTTTTTGATTTAATTTGTTAATTTTTTTTAGAAATACAATTAATTAAA